>JBBIUP010000094.1:0-1493 GCA_037440185.1 Meiothermus sp.
GGTTGTCGTGTTACACTACCCCCATGATAGCGTTACGAGCGGTTCCTTTTGCCGTGGGAATCGCCCTATTTGCGTTTACGGCCTCAGCCCAGCTTGGAGCAGAGGGCTACTACACCCAGTGCAAAGCCCTTTACGACCAGGGTGTGCGGGATAGTGCACGGGCAACCTGCCAGCTTGCGCTGGTAGCCGACGCCAATCACTTGCCCAGCATCAAGCTGCTGGGGCGAATCTATTTAGAGGAAAACAACCCCACTGCGGCCCAACCATTTCTCCAGCAAATGATCCGGCTTGGCCCACAAGACCCTGAAGTGGCCTTGTTGGATGCGCGTTTTCAACTCTTGCAAGGCCGTCCCGCCGATGCCCTGGCCCGGCTGCCGCGGGGTTTGAGTACCGAGGCGGTGCTTTTGCGCGGCCAGATTAATGAAGCGCTGGGCCGTTACGAAGAAGCCTATGCCACCTTCCGACGCGTAACTGCTTCCGAGGAGGCTCGGCTGGGTGCGGCACGGCTGGCCGAGCGGCTGGGTCGTCCACAAGAAGCGCTGGGTTTGCTGGGCAGTAGCCCCAAGGAAGAACTTGCCAAGGCCCGCCTGATGTGGTTGTCGGGCGATACCCGCGCTGCCGCGGATGCCCTCGAGGAAGTTCTGCCCCGCCTGGGACCCCTCGAGGGTGACTACACCCGAACCCTGGGCTTGCTGGCGATGGTCTATTATGGCCTGGGCGAATTTGACAAAGGCTCTTTGGTCTTGCGGCAGCTCTCCTCAAGGATGAGCTTACCCAGCAATCTGCTGGGTAAGGTCTGGCCCTGGTTGGTGGTGTTTTTGATCTATCTGGCGCTGGTACTGTACGGTGAGAGCCGCATCGAGCCCATGCGCACGGTTGAGATGGGTACCGAGCGGCGCTATGGCCCAGGCTCTATCCACTTGTGGCTGCTGCTGGCGTTGGTGCTGGCTGGACTGGCAGCAATGGGGATTGGACAGGTTCTTTACCAAAACTTGTTGGCCTTGTTCACCCCTTTCCAGGGTCTGGTGGTGCGTCCTGTGTTTTATTTCCTGCTCGGAGCCTTTGCGCTCCTGATTGCCTACCAGAGCGTCAGCCGAGAAGGCATGGTGAATGCCCTGGGATCGCGTACTGGCTGGGTTGAGGGCACCTGGGCTGGCCTGGTCTTGTTGGCTTTGCTGGTCTTGTATTCCTACATTGCCAAACCCCTGGGCCTGAGCGGCCTGGGTACCATGTATCCGATCTTCTTCGGGCTAGCGTTGTTGGAATTAGTCATTCGTGGGGTGGGGTATCCGGTCTTCAAGGAACGCTACAAAGAACTCAGCCCCTTCATGATTCCGATGCTTTTTGCCCTGGCGATTCCTGGCCCTACGGTGTTTTTCCTGATGGCCAGCCTTTTTCTGGGCTGGCTCTATATGCGCACCAAGGGGGCCTTGGCGGGGGCTACTGCCTGGGTACTTGCGGGGGTTGTTCTGGCCCTGGTCGCCAATTTGCCT
>JBBIUP010000094.1:1593-4445 GCA_037440185.1 Meiothermus sp.
TTCACGACCTGGCCCACAACCTGCCCCCAGGCGATCTGAATCGGGCTAGTTACATCCTGTATGAATCGGTGCCGTATTTGCCTAAGCAGTCGGTGGTGCTGGCGGTGATTGATCCTGGGGTGGGCTCGAGCCGCCGGGCGGTTTTAGTAGTGGGGGAGCGGCTTTGCTATGTAGCCCCGGATAATGGACTGCTCACCTTAGCCTATCTACAAGACCCCCCTCGGAAAGCCTATCTGCTCGAGAACCCCGCCTACCACCTGCCCAGTAAATCGGCCACCTTTCACGGGCGGGATGTATTTGGGCCAGCAGCGGCTCACCTGGCCGCAGGGGTCGAACCCCACCGCTTTGGCCCTGAATTACCGGTACAGCAGTTGGTGCGCTTGCCAATCCATCTTAGCTTTGGAACCCACGGGCAGATTCTCACCTTCGATCGTTTTGGCAACGCCATCACCACCCTACTGGCCACCCCTGCCCAAATTCGGGGCAAGACTGTGCGGATTCGCTACCACCACATTCCAGCGGCCTCGCACTATGCCGAAGTGCCGGTCGGGATAGCCCTGGCCTATATTGGCAGCGCGGGCCTGCTCGAGGTCGCAGTGCACCTGGGCAATGCCCATGAACAGCTTGGCCTAAAGCAGGGAGACCGGGTGGAACTGCTTTGAAAGTGGGTTGACCTTTTGGGGTTCAGCTTGTAGATTGGAGAGCGGTTTGCCGAAAGCGACCTCAGCCCTGAGGTTGTTGTCTCCAAAAGGAAGTGACCTGAAATGGCCAAGCATCCAGTACCTAAGAAAAAAGTCTCCAAGTCCCGCCGGGATATCCGCCGGGCTGCAGTATCTACCCTGACGGCTCCTACGCTTATCAAATGTGCCAACTGTGGCGCGAAGATTCCTCCCCACACCGTTTGCGATAGCTGCGGCTACTATGCCGGCAAGAAGGTGCTGGAAATCCGGGCCTGATCCCCTGCCCTCAATTACCCCAGACAGCCGAAATTTGCCGTCTGGGGTTGTTTCTTTGCCATTAACTGGTGTTTCACCAATAATCCGGACATCTGAACTTGGTTCAAGCTAGACCCCGGCGCGAAGGAGTGCTGGGGTGTTATCTTTGTTGAAGTGCCCTCAGCTTTGGGGGCAGTTTTAGGAGGCGACGTTGAATATCGGTATCCAAGCCCTTGGCACTTATGCCCCCGAGCGGGTCATGACCAACCACGATTTTGAGAAGATTCTGGATACGTCCGACGAGTGGATCGTCAGTCGTACTGGAATCCGTGAACGGAGGCTGGCTGCCGAGGGAGAGTTTGCCTCGCATCTAGCTTTTCGGGCGGTTGAAGATCTGATTCGTCGCCACGGGCAAAGTGCGCTGGATGGGGTGGACTTGGTGATTGTGGCCACCAACACCCCCGATGCCCTTTTCCCCGCTACGGCTGCTTTGGTACAAGACCGCTTTGGCCTGAATGCTGGAGCCTACGATCTGCTGGCCGGCTGCCCTGGCTGGGGCTATGCCATTGCCCAGGCCCATGCCATGGTGCAAAGTGGCCTGGCCCGCAAGGTGCTCACCATCGGCTCCGAGACCCTCTCCAAAATCCTCGACTACACCGACCGTTCGACGGCGGTGCTGTTTGGAGATGGGGCTGGGGCTGCGGTCATAGGCCCGGTACCGGAGGGGTACGGCTTCAAGTCGTTTGTGCTGGGGGCTGACGGTTCGGGTGGCAAAGAACTCATGTTTCGCTGCATTGCCGATAAGCTGCCCGACGGCAGCCCGATGCCCCAGCACGCCGTCATGAATGGCCGCGAGGTCTTCAAGTTTGCGGTGCGGGTGATGAATACCGCGACCCTCGAGGCCATCGAAAAGGCGGGTCTCAAACCCGAGGACATCAAGTACCTGATTCCCCACCAGGCCAATGCCCGTATCATCGAGGCCGCCCGCGAACGTCTGCAGCTGCCCCCCGAACAGGTCTGGGTTAACGTGGATCGCTACGGCAACACCTCCACTGCCTCCATGCCCATTGCGCTTCAAGAGGCCGTGGATGCAGGCAAAATTCACAATGGCGACCATATTCTGTTCGTTACCTTTGGTGCAGGCCTGACCTGGGCGGCCAGCGTGCTGACCTGGTGGCAACCGGGTTGAAACTGTTTGTAAAAGAAAACACAAAGCCAGTAGTCAAAAAAACACAAAAGTAGATGCATCGTATCGGCCAAATGTGACTTGCGGAAGGCAATACACCCTACGCGCTGGAGGTAATAAATGATTGCAGCGTTGTTCCCCGGTCAGGGTTCGCAGGAAATCGGCATGGGCAAAGCTCTCTATGAGGGCTCCAAAGCAGCCCGGGAGGCCCTGGATCGGGCCGAGGCCACTTTGCCTGGCCTGCTGAAGTTGATGTGGGAAGGCCCAGAAGAAGAACTCAAACTAACCGCCAACCAGCAGCCGGCTCTGCTGGCAGTGGGCTATGCGGCCTTTCAGGCTTATCTGGAAGCAGGTGGCCAACCCCCCCAGTTTGCCGCAGGCCATAGTCTGGGCGAATGGACGGCCCATGTGGCCGCGGGCAGCCTGCACTTGGAAGATGGGTTGCGCCTGGTGCGCAAGCGTGGGGAGTACATGCAGCAGGCCGTGCCGATGGGGGTGGGTGCAATGGCGGCGGTGCTCAAGGTACCAGCCCAGACCATTCAGGAACTCACGGCGGGTATTGTGGGGGTGGAAGTTGCTAACTACAACTCACCTGAACAGACCGTCATCTCCGGCACGACAGAGGGGGTGGCTCAGGCTACGGAGGTTTTGAAAGGCCACAAGGCCAGGGTCGTTTTGCTGCCGGTCTCGGCCCCGTTTCATTCCTCGCTGATGCGGCCTGCCAGGGAGCG
>JBBIUP010000094.1:4545-9753 GCA_037440185.1 Meiothermus sp.
GGCATCACCCGTGATACCTTGCTCATTCGGATGAAGGATGAAGACTGGGATGCCGTGATTCAGACCAATCTGACCGCTATTTTCCACACCACCCGCGAGGCCATCAAACTCATGATGCGTTCGAAGTGGGGGCGGGTGATCAACATCAGCAGCGTGGTGGGGATTTTGGGCAATCCTGGTCAGGCCAACTATGTGGCTGCCAAAGCGGGTTTGATTGGCTTCACCAAGTCTGTTGCCAAGGAATATGCCACCCGTGGCATCACCGTCAATGCCATTGCGCCTGGTTTTATCGAGTCGGACATGACCGCCAGGCTACCCGAGAATGTGGTGGCTGAGTACCTGAAGCAAATTCCAGTGGGGCGGTTGGGCAGACCTGAGGAAGTGGCTAAAGCGGTGGCCTTTCTCGCATCGGACGATGCGGCCTATATCAATGGGCAAACCCTGTGTGTAGACGGTGGGATGACACCGCACTAGAATACCCGAGCCCAACAACACTAAGCCCCTATGCTGGTTTTGATGTGGTAGAATCCCGCACGGAGTAAACCCCGACCGATGGAGGTTAACGCATGGCTATCCTGGATGATGTAAAAGAAGTAATCGTAGACAAACTGGGCGTTGATGCAGACAAAGTAGTGCCCGAAGCCCGCTTTATCGAAGACCTGGGCGCAGACAGCCTCGACACCGTAGAACTCATCATGGGCCTGGAGGACAAGTTCGGGCTGGAAATCTCCGACGAAGACGCAGAAAAGATTCGTACTGTGCAGGATGCGATCAACTTCATCCAGAGCAAACAAGCTTGAGGGTTCTTACCAACCCATAAGCTTGTTGCGGAGTGTGTCAACAACGGTGAAAATGCAGAACTGGGAGCACCCGCTCCCGGTTCTGCTTTGTGTGGTAGACACAAAGCACTGGGGAGTGCTATCTTGAGGCGTCTGGGAGTTTTCTGAGGTGGCCCATGTCGTTTCGCCCGCTGGTCTGGCTATGGTAGATGTTTGCTCCGTGGCCTGAGAAGCGGGCGGATGATTTTTTTGGGTAGTTCAGCGCCTCGGTCCTGGGCCGGGCTATGCACTGTTGCGGGGTTGCCCGTGGTAAGGAGCAGTATGCAAAAAGGCAAAGTGAAGTGGTTCAATGCGGAAAAGGGTTATGGTTTTATTCAGCGCGAAGAAGGAGAGCCGGACGTATTTGTACACTACAGCGCTATCCAGTCCCGTGGCTTCCGCACCCTGAATGAAGGCGATGTTGTCACCTTCGAAATTGAGCCAGGCAAGAATGGCAAAGGCCCCCAGGCTGCCAACGTAAATGTGGTGGAAGCAGCAAGGCGTTTTTAGTTTTTCAAATCCGTTTTGAAGGCTGAACCAACCCTCGGGAAACCGAGGGTTCCTGGTTAGATCTTCTCGGCTACAATGCGCAAGCGCACATAATCGGCAATCCAGTGGTCGCCTTGCCAGAGCATGGGACGAGCGCGTTCCTCAATCAGCTCAAAAAACCGTACTTGTCCTTCGGCAGGCAGGTCGCTAAAGGCTTTGGCGAAGAACATGTGAAACCAGTTCTTCAAGCCATCGGGGCCCTCGAGCGGGGTGGGGCGATCTATGAGTTGGGCCAGCCGGACGTGCAAGCCGTGTTTTTCCAGCAGGGTGCTGTAGCTTGGGATCGAGGGAAAATACCAGGGATTGCGAAAACGATTGCCGTAGCCCAGAGCCACCAGGGCAAAGCTGGCAGCCTCGAGGATGTTTTGCACATTGCCCCGCCCACCCAATTCGGCCACTAGTCGCCCTCCCGGTTTGAGGGCCGTTGCCATCGAGCGCACGGCTCCCTCGGCATCCAACACCCAGTGCAAAGCAGCGTTGGAAAACACTGCGTCGAACGGTTCTGGAACGTGAAAACTGGCCGCGTTACCCTGCATGAACTCGAGGCGGGGGTAGTTGCTTCTGGCCTGTTCGAGCATGGCTTCATCCAGGTCTAGCCCCACCACTGTTGCCCCGGTTTGGGCAATTTGTGCAGCGAGCTGCCCGGTGCCGCAGCCCACATCCAGGATGCGTTCGCCTGCTTGGGGCTGAAGGAGCTCGAGCAGTGGTACACCCATCTTCCAGACAAAGGCATGTTTGTCTTGATACAGGTGGGCATCCCAGGGTGTGTTCGACATAGCCAGACCCGCGCTTTCAGTTAGTTTATACGGCTGGTGTTGGTAGAGTGGTAAGAAAACCGGCCTTCAATCAGCAAAATCGTGCTCACGCCTGCACACAAATACATAGCTGTCATAAAATACCAATATGACAATGTTTTATTCCTGATCCATCCGATTCGAGCCAGGTTAATATGTGATTTTATGCACAGAAGTTGGGTTGTAAATTACACCCCAAAACCACTAATGCGAATACAATCAAGGCAAACTATGAAAGTCTCTGTGCATCTCGACTTCCTGCCCGTCACTGCCGATTCAGCCCCTGTTGTGCATAGCTTGTACTTGAATTGCCCTACCTATATAGCGCTCATTGGGGCCGAGACCCCCACCCTCAACGACATCAGGCGTGAGCTCGAGACCCTGCGCCACGACACCCGGCGGCAAGCTTTGTTGTTGTTGCATGAAGATCATGTGGTGGGTTTTCTCGACTATAAAGTGGCCTATCCCGATTTGCACTCAGCGACCATTAGCCTGCTGCTGATTGACGAAAGTCTGCAAGGGCGGGGGCTGGGCAAAACGGCAGTAGAACAGCTCGAGACCCTGCTCAAAGGCCGTATGGATCGGCTTTACGCGGTGGTTTATGGGAGTAATGGACAGGCCAAGCGTTTTTGGGAGAAGGTGGGTTTCAGCCACCTGCGCGATAGTGGCCCCACCCTGAGCTGGTACCTGAAACCCTTAAAGTAGCCTCACTGTTATTTAGGCATTGAGCTTTCGTCCATATAGCGAAATCGCGGCATTGGTTTGCCGTCTACTTCCACATCTTCTAGAAACATGGCCAGAGGGCGCACCCACAGGGTTTCGGGCTCGATGCCGTAGCGGGTTTCGTAGACTACAAACCACTCCTCGGTTTCGGAGTGGCGGGCCAGACCGTGCACCCAGTAGTGCTTGCCCTTGTAATGTTGATACAAACCCTGTTGCAATTGCATCCCACACCTCGCCAACCTGGAACTACTTCCAGACATCTTTACACAAACTGCAGGCGAATGACCAGAGCTTCCTTGCGCTCAGTTCCAGTAAGGCCGCACCGATTCGAGCATCCGCTCCGTCACTTGGCGGTTGCGCCGCTCAATTTCGGGTTTACGGGGGATTTCCGAGTAGCAGCCCTCGGGGTCGAGTAGGGTGTGGGTGAGTAAGTGGCCGAGCTGGGTTCCCCAGCGTCTTAGCCAGGGTTCGGGCAGGTGGTCGGGCAGGGGTAGGCCTTGCAGGGTCAAATAGAGCATGGCCCAGATGCGGCTGGTGGCATCCAGGCTATAACCTCCGCCCAGGGTATAGACGGCATTCCCACTGGAAAAATCGGCTACATACTGGCGCAGGAGTGGGAAAATTTTGCTATAGACCTGGGTGGTAAGCAAAATTTCAGCCAGCGGATCGAGGTAGTGAGGGTCGGCCCCGCACTGGATCACCATTGCGTCGGGGCGAAACCAGCGCAGGGCAGGCTCGAGGCCCATCTGCAAGACCTCGAGGTAGGAATCGTCCTCGGTAAAGGGTTCCAGAGGGATGTTTAGTTTGCGTCCGGTGCCCTCGGCCCTGCCGATTTCGTGGGTATGGCCGGTGCCGGGGTAGAGGTAGCGCCCCGACTCGTGGATCGAGAAGGTGAGCACACTGGGCTCGTCGTAATGAATCCACTGCACCCCATCGCCGTGGTGCACATCAATATCCAGGTAGGCCACCCGCAGGCCCTGGTCGGTAAGGTGGCGAATTGCGACTGAGAGGTCGTTGTAGACGCAGAAACCCGAGGCCAGGTCTTTCTGGGCATGGTGCAGGCCACCCCCAAGTTGTAAGACTTCCCTGGCTTGCCCGCTCGAGATCATCCTGGCGGCGCTGAGCGTACCCCCCACCAGCCAGCGGGCCGCCTCATCCATGCCTTCGAAGATGGGGGTGTCGGCGGTTCCGATGCCATAGTGGTCAAAGTCGGGCGAGCGCTCCCCTCGTCCGGCGGCCTCGACACGCCGAACAAACGACTCTAGATGCACACTGCGCACGTCCTCGCGGGTCGCCTGGATGGGTTCGACAAATTGGAGTGGATGGCCCAGGTACTCCAGCAAATCGAGCAACATCTCGAGCCGCACCGGACTGAAGGGATGCTGGGGTCCAAAATTGTAAAGCTTGTATTGTGGGCTATAAATGACCGGAACGCTCATAAGCTCTTGCCAGGAATTTGGGGAGGCCAGCGCACATCGTAGCCTTGTTGACGCAAATCGTGGGCCAGCTTGCGTACATCCAACGTACCGATCCGCACCACGGTGGTGACCGTGGCTTCGCCGCAGGGGTAGGTCAGCATGGAATGGATATTGATGTTGTGTCTGGCCAGTTCCCCGCTTAAGCGGGCCAGCTCACCGGGCCGGTCATCGAGGCAGACCTCGAGCCGCCCACTGGGTTTTTGTACCCCGGTCAGGCGCAGAAGCGCATCCAGCAGGTCAATCCCGGTTACGATGCCCACCAGCGTGTCGCCATCCAGGATGGGCAGTGCCCCAATCTTGCGCTGGCGCATGACCCGGGCGGCTTCTTCCACTGGATCGAGGGGGTCGCCCGTGACCACTGGACGGGCCATCACCTGTCCTACCGGCGTGTCTATGGGCTGTGCGCCCCCTGCGGCAAAGGGGCTGGTGGCCAGCCGAATATCCCGGTCGGTAATCATCCCGGCCAGACGGCCCTCTTGGGTGACCGGGATGTGCCTTATATTGCGCTGAAGCATGATGTGGTAGGCAGCCTCGAGCGTTACCGAGGTATCTATCGTCAGCACCGGGCTGTGCATTACGTCTTTGGTTAACATTTGTTCCAGTCTAAGGCACGGATCCAAAGGGGCTGTTAGGGGCATTTGTCAGGAGGTGGACGATCCCCTTCGGGACGGAGCACACTCCGTGCACCAAGGGTACGATCCCCTTCGGGACGGAGCACACTCCGTGCACCAAGGGTACGATCCTGCGTCACGCTCGGCGCAGTGCGGACTCGTTGTCGCTGGTGCACTATTGCGGTTCCCTCTATTTTTGCCGCTTACGAAAACGAGAAGAGACAAGCAGACGTGC
>JBBIUP010000095.1:0-9552 GCA_037440185.1 Meiothermus sp.
TGTTTTTGATTTTCGAGCCAAGGGGGCTGTACAACTGGTGGCGTCTCTTGCGAAGTTATTTCCGAACGTGGCCGTTTAAGTACTAAGCTGCGCCATAATAAGTTTGTCAAACCCAGTAGATCCATCTTTCATGGTGCATCTTCCAAGGCGCAGTACCCCGGTGCATGTCTAGCTGGTTACAGTGACCAACATACCGTGGAGACACTTAGAGGGAGGGGAGGGGCAAGGGAGAAGGAGAGTTAAGGGAAAGTCTTTTTCTCCCCCTCTCAAATAAGGCAACATCGCGTAAGGCGCGTTGCAATTAGGGTAGAACGACTGAGTACAGGAGGAGTCATGAAGCGAGTGATTGTTTTAGCAACGGTGGCTGCGCTGGGATTGACGATGGCCCAGGGGCGCACGATCAACCTGCTCTGGTCGGGGGCCGTGACCGGGCCGACCTCGGACGTGGGGGGGCCTTACGGGGCAGGCATCGAAGATTACTGCAAGCATGCTAACGAGCAACGGCTGATTCCCAATATCACCCTGAATTGCACGGTGCGTGATGATCAGTACCAGAACCCCAACACCCAGCGCATCTTTGAAGAGGCGCTCGATCGGGCCAAGCCTGCAATGTATCTGGGCTATTCCACTGGGGCCATGCTGCAACTCAAGCCACTTATCAACGAAGTAAAGATGCCGACCATTCCGGCTTCGGCTCACATTGGCTTGATTGATCCGCCCAACAACCAGTACATGTTTTTGCCGGTGAGCAGCTATTCCGAGCAAGTGGTGGTGCTGATGGAGTACATCAACCGCACCGACAAGAATGCCAAGATTGCCCTGGTGGTTAACCCCAGTCCCTTTGGACGGGCGGTGGTAGACCATGCCCGCCGGGCAGCCCAGCGGTTGGGGCAAAGCATCGTGGATGTGCGGGAGGTGGGGGGTGGTAACCTGGACAATACCGCGCTGCTGCGGGCCTTGGACGCTGCTGGTGCCACCTACATCATCCACCAGAACGTGGCAGGGCCGGTAGCCAACATTCTCAAAGATGCCCAGCGTTTGGGCCTGAACCGCAAGATTCGTCAGATGGGGGCTGTTTATACGGGTGGTTCGGATCTGATTCGCTTGGCTGGGGATGCCGCCGAAGGCTTCTTGTGGGCCAGTAGTTATCACACCTTGGATGAGAACACTGCTGGCATTAACCTGCAAAAACAACTGGCCCAAAGGTACAACCGCAACGCCGATACCCTCAACTCCACCAACTACACGGCTGGGATGTTGGCTGCTGCCATCGCGGTAGAAGCCATGCGCCGGGCCGCTCAACGTTTTAATGGACGCATTGACAACGAGACTGTCTATCAGGCCCTGATTGGCATGAACGGCCCCAACGCCTTCAGACCCGGTTTTGCCGTCTCGACCAAAGCAGGAGTAGAGATTGACTTCACCCGCACCGAGCAAACCGGTGCTGAGGGTTTGCGGGTGTTAGAAGCCAAGGGCGGTAAGTTCGTTCCAGTAACCGATCCCTTCACCTCGGCACTGTTCCGTCAGGTGAGGAACCCCTAAAGGAGGCTAAAAGCTGAAGGTCGAAAGCCAAAGGCAGACCCTTGCTTTAAGCTTTTGACCTTCGGTTTTCCAAGAGGTGATATGCGCCCCGAAGACCTAGGTAACATCCTGCTGGAAGTCAACAACATAGAGGTGGTGTACAAGGACATCATCCAGGTGCTGCGGGGGGTCTCGCTCAAGGTACCGGAGGGCCAGGTGACCGCTCTGCTTGGCCCTAACGGGGCAGGGAAGACCACCACGCTGCGGGCTATTTCGGGGTTGCTGGTTCCCGAGGACGGCAAGGTGGTGTCGGGCTCGATTCACTACCGGGGCGACAACATTGCCAACAAGCTACCTGAGCAGATTGTGCTGAAGGGCATTGTGCAGGTTCCGGAGGGACGGCGGGTTTTTAAACACCTCACAGTGGAGGAAAACCTGCGCGTGGGATCGGCCACCCGGCGTGATGGGGCCAAGGTTAAGGAGGATCTCGAGCGCATCTACCATTACTTCCCCAAGCTGGGCATGATCAAGACCCGTTTGGCGGGCTACTGCTCGGGGGGTGAACAGCAGATGCTGGCCATTGGGCGGGCACTGTTGGCAAATCCACGGCTACTGCTACTGGATGAACCCAGCCTGGGGCTAGCCCCCATGCTGGTGCGGGAAATTTTTGACATCGTAGCCCAGATTAATGCCGAAGAAGGTGTTACGGTGCTGGTGGTGGAGCAGAATGCTCGAGTGGCGCTCTCGGTGGCCCACTATGGCTACATTATGGAGTCCGGGCGGATTGCCCTGGAAGGCACCAAGGAATACCTGGAAACCAACCCCGATGTGAAGGAGTTTTATCTGGGGGTTGCCAAATCGGGTGGGCGCAAGAGCTTCAAGGATGTAAAGAGCTATCGCCGGCGCAAGCGGTTTATGTAGAAGCTGATAACTACTAGCCTCCATAGCCGGTAGGCTTGTCCGTCACCGCTATCTGTTATCGGCAATTTGCAAGAACAGCTCGACTAGACGCGGGTCGAGGTGGCCGCTTTGACCACTTTGTTGCAATTCCTGACGGGCTTGCTCGAGGGTCATGGCCTTTTTGTAGGGACGCTCGGAGATGAGGGCATCAAACACGTCACACACCGCAAAGATGCGAGCCTTGAGGGGAATTTCTTCACCCTTCAGGCCATCGGGGTAGCCCTGGCCATCCCAGCGTTCGTGGTGATAGCGGATCACCACCCGTGCCCCTTCGGGCAGGAAGGGCAGTTGGCGGGCTAGGGCTTCACCTTCGGCGGCGTGGCGCATAATCAGCCGTCGCTCCTCAGAAGTAAGGGAACCTGGCTTTTGCAGAATCGAATCGGGAATCATCAGTTTACCGATGTCGTGCAGGTAGGCTCCCCAGCGCAGGTGGGATAGCTGTACTTGAGACAAGCCAATTGCTTTTCCCAGCCGGGAAGCACCCTGCGCGACACGGTCGGTGTGCCCTGCCGTCTCGGCATCGCGGGCCTCGAGGGCCAATCCGATGGCCCGCAAAGCCCCTTCGTAGGCAGCCTGGCGAACGTCACTTAGTTTTTGCGCAGCAACCAAAGCACCAATTTGCAGGGCAAACTGCTGGGCCACTCGAGCCGACTCCGCATCTATGGCCTTTTCATCGCTTAGGCTGTCGAGGTTGATGTAGGCGTATAGCTCGTTGTCCAGCACAATCGGGACGCACAGGGTGGCTCTGATCTGGGCCATTTTGCCCCATTCTTGTAGCGATTCGATCTGCTGCGGGTGCAGGTGCTTGCTGCTGTATTGCAGTGAGCTGAGGATGAATTCCTGGTTGCCAAGGCGTGGAACGCCCTCGAGCAGGGCTTGTTCAGAGCCAAACCAATAGCCTTTGATCTCAGGCCCCAGTTGAATACCAATCAGGTCGTCGCTATAGCCTTGCTGGGCCACCATCTGATAGCCATCACCGTTTTTGAGAAAAATACTGCCCGCCTCTGCGCCCGGTACAATTTCCACAGCAGCCCGCAGCAAATCGGGCCAGATCTGGCCGAACTGGTTTTTGGCAACCGCCTGGATGGTGTTGCGCAGGGTCTGGGTTTCGCGCAACTGATGGGATAGCCTGCGGTTCGCTTCCACCCGCGCCAGCAAAGCGCCAATCATTCGCGCGGCTCCGTCCATCGCCCGGCGTTCCAGTTCGCTCCAGGGCCGAACCTCCCGGCGGTAGAAGCTGAGGCCGCTCTCGATCCCGGTCTCGAGGGTGGCGGTAGTGAGGTAAAAGCTGCCAATACCAAAGCGTTGGAGAACCACGAAGCTTGGATCCTGACCGGTATAGGGTACGTGCAAGCGCTCACCCAAGCGCATCCCAAGCTGATACAGGCGCTCGAGCGGTATCTGCCGGTCTGGATAGATGGGTAGTATTGGCTCACCGGCATAGTGTTGAATTCGAATGGCTTGATGGTCGCGGGTGCCAAGAATGACCAGATCGGCTGCCGCCAACTCGCGCACCCGTGACAGCGCTCGAGCCAGGCTGTTGGCTTCGTTGGACTCGATCAGGTGTGAGAGCTCGAGCAGTAGTTCTTTCCCCCGCAACTCGGTGGCCAGGTGTTCTTGTTGAGCCAGACGCTCGAGGGTACTCGCTGCTATATTGGCGATAATTTCCAGGGTCTCGATGTCTTGGGGGCGTATACGATTGGCTTCCCAATAGGCCAAACCCAGCGTGCCTAGAGGATTTCCTTCTGCATTAAACATGGGTACATATGCCACCGAACGCGGCCAACTAGAGATGGGCTGGTTGTGGGGATTCTGAAAGTAAACCCTGGAATCGCCGAGGCTGTCTTGGGTAAGAACGGGTTGGTGGGTTTTTAGAGCCAGCCAGTTGAGTCCTTTCCCCTTGGGGACAGAACTGCCAATCAGGGGTGCAAAACCGTGTATCGCAACCGTATTCAATGCTGAGCCGTCGGGAGACAGCACCCTAACCGCAGCCTGATCGGAATGGGTTAGCCGTACAATTTGTTCTGCCAGAAGGCTGCCAGCTTGCTCCACACTGGAGGCGATGTTGAGCAATTTCGATACCGCCGCCACGATTTCCAACTCGCGATTGCGTGCCTCAAGCTGCTGGGCCCTTGCAACCCGCGTAACGACCGCGCCCAGCGTATAGGCTGCCGAGCGCAGCAACCGCATTTCGGCTTCGTTCCAGCCCTTGCGTTCTTTGAATCGGTGCAAAACCAGCGCCTCGTGGGGATCATCGGTGTTCAGGCTCAAAGCCAGCGAAGCCTTGACCCCAAACAGTTTCATAGTGGGGGTCAGGATGTGCTCCTGGTTGTCCAAAACCTGGCTCTCCAACCCAAGGATGGTTTGCGCCTCGAGGATATGGTCTTTGGGCATTCCGTCCACAAAAGCCTGCTGCATTCTTGATGGAACCATCCCGGCCCAAAAACGGTGATAGTATCGGTCACCTTCGGCCCGGATCAAGACCGCCGCATCCGCCCCAGCGATCTTGCGAACCACCTCGAGGGCTTCCCTAATTTTTTCTTCGGTATTGCCCTCGAGCAGTGTGGATAGCTCGAGCAGAATTTGCTTCTCGGCCAGCTCGGTTTGTAATTTTTGCCGATGGTAGATGCGCTCGAGGGTGCTCGAGATGGTGGTGCAAACCACTCCTAGCTGGTTGATTTGTGGCTCGTCTGGCTCGGTGGGCAGCTCAAAACCCACCACCAACACGCCCAACAATTCGCGCTGGCTGCTGAGAATGGGGATACTCACCAGCGATAGAGCCAAAAGCTTGCGGGCGGCCGCTTTGGAAAAAAAGGGGTTGGATTCTTTATGGCTGTTGCGAATCAGATAGATTTTGTGGGCCGTATAGGCGTCCAAAGCAATGCTTTTGCCCCGGAGGTCACGAAACTCTCCTGTGGTAGCAAGGCCTACCAGTTGCTGGTTGTCTACCAGAAAGACTGCACCGTGCCTCGATTCCGTCAAGCGCAGTGCAGCCATCAAGGCTTGCTGGGCTACCTCAGCCAGGGTTTCTACGCCCAACAGCGTGCGCAGAAGCTGAACGATAATCTGCGATGACAGTGTCGCTAAAGATTTGGCCATATATGCCGCGATAGTTTACGTAAGCCTCCCTCCCCCAAGACTACACATGAGCTGCACTTATCGCGCTCTTCACTGGTGTTACCGACCTTCGCGGACGCTGTTGTCCTGTAGAGGCACAGCCGCAGACTGTCCCGGTGAGGATCGTCCCATTGGTGTACGAACAGGGTTCAACCCAAGGGTAGTCGTCCCGAACCGGACGTTACTCCAGGCACCGGTGGTTGGCTCCATCCGTGTGAAGAGTGTTCTAAGCACTGCTTTCAATTCATTCCCCTGCACCCCAGTTACAACATCAACAGTTTATAGTATGAGCCTTTGTCTATAGGATTGCTCATCCTCTCAACTGATTTGTGATATTTAACCATGTCAAGGTAAAAATCCAGGCCAGGCCGCGCAGTGTCGAGATTTTGCAAGATACATTAGCATTGGATAGATACCCTTGCGCTACCATACCCCTCATGAGCGAAGCGGTTCTCCCTTCCCAAGAGCAAGTCATAGAGGCTTTGAAAGTGGTCAAAGACCCAGAAATTCCGGTCAACGTAGTGGATTTGGGGCTGGTATACGAAGTAGACGTAAAGGAGGGTGGCACGATAGATATCACCATGACCCTCACCTCCATTGGTTGCCCTGCTCAGGATATTGTCAAAGCAGATGCAGAAATTGCTGTGATGCGGTTGGAAGGCGTCAATGCGGTCAATGTGGATTTTGTCTGGAGTCCACCTTGGTCGCCCGCCAAAATGACCGAAGATGGCAAGCGCCAGATGCGGATGTTTGGCTTTAACGTTTAAGTGTCTCCACGGTATGTCTGGAGTGAACCCCTTGGATTAGACCACGGCTGAAGCCAGCTGATATGACCAAATTCCGCAGGTGGAGTTAAGCGACTTGGATTTGATTTTGCCCGTAACCCACACATAGAGTGGTTCTCGGAAAGAACCCAGCAATCCTCGAAAGTCAAAAAACTGTGCTGAACTCGTTTTTTGCCGCTAGGACTAGCGGCAAAAATAGAGGGAACCGCGATAGGGTGCGCCCGCGCACCAACCAGCCTGCCCGTTCAGTCGCCTACATCCTCAGACTCCCCTCGAGTCTCGTCTCCACAAAACCCCCGGTTTGGGCCGGAGGTTCTGTAGCATGATGGGGGGTTCAGAACTCTTCGTCCCACTCCACGATGGTCTCGCTGGTAAGGCCGGGGTTGGGCTTGGCGCTGGCCGCGCCCGCCACACCTGCCGCGCCGACCCCCGCAGCGGCTGCAGCAGCCGTGGCCTGCGGGATGGTGGGATTGCGGCCCCGCCGCAAGGGGGTGCGCTGGTTTTGCAGCAGGCCGAACTGGGCAGCGATGCCGCGCAGACCGATGGTGGCGAAAATAATCACCAAAAACACCGTGAGTCCCCAGAACAACTGGGCCAATAGGTTTTGCTGGATGGAGAGGTTGGTGAGCACGCCGAAGAAGGGCAGCCGCCCGTAGCGCGAGTCGGACAGGATCGAGCCGATGTAGGAGAGGCCCTCCATCATGGCCGGGAGCAGCAGGAAGAAGAAGGCCAGCCCCAGGTAGCGCCAGTAGACGTTGCGCCCGCCGAAGGTGAGGGTCAGGAGGTAGAGCGGGAAAAAGGCCAACATACCCGCCAGGATGAACAAGAAAGCACGGGGGATGCCCAGGATGGTTTGCAGCAGCCAGACCTGCACGTCGTGGAAGGTGCCCAGGCTTTGGCCCTCGAGGGCCAGGCCGTTCTCGAGCATCTCGCCCGAGAGCACCGTGAAGTCGCTGGTGCGCAGGCCCACCGCATTTTCGGCCAGACTAAAGACTCGACCGGTACGCTGGGCCAGTTCGGGCTGGAGGGCTTCGACCACGGGTTGAATGGCGATCTTGTAACGAGCGTTGACCTGAGCCAGGGTGCGACGCGCGGCGTCGCTCTGGCCAGTTTCGGCCTGCACCTGGGCTTCCAACAAGCGCCCACGCACCTCGAGCAGGGCCCGTTTCCAGTCGTCAATACTGTAGATACCCGCCCCCGAGAGGCTATCGGCAACCTGCTCTACTTTGCGGCTGTCCTTGATCAGGAAACGCAGGTCGCCCAGTAGTTGTTGATAAGAGTCATTGGTGGGGGTAGGGGCTATGCGTTGAACGGCAGTTGGGGTAGGCGCCGTCCGTTGAACGGGACGTGGGGCAGGGGCTGGTTGAGGGGTTGTGGGGGTGGCTGGGCGTGCGGCAGGTGGGGCCGGGGGTCGGGCCGCTGCGGCCCTGGCAGGGGCTACTTCCTTGGGGGCGGGTGGGGTGGAGGGGGCCTGTAGGCGAACCCCCCCAGAAGTGGGGGGGTTTTGGGCGGTGGTGGGGGTACTTCGCCGCTGGCTTTGGGGGGTCGAAGCGGCTCTGAGGAAGTTTTGGGCCTGGGCCACCAGCCCTTGCACATCGCTCTTGAAACCGTTCAGGTTGCCGCTGGACAGTTTGCCCAGCGCATCTACAAAACCCTTGGCGCTGAGGCCCCGGGCGCGGGGTGAGTCCTGCACGATCAGGTACAACGCATAGGCACGGGTGGCCTCGAGGTAGGCCCGTACCGCACTGGTCTGGGTCTGGGCCCGCTGGAGGGCGTTGGTGATGCCCTGGGCATAGGTGCGCTCGAAAAGGTGACGTACCCTATCCAGGTTATTCGAGGCCGCCAGGGTTTGCACCTGGGCCTGCAGGCTGCTGGGCAATCCGCTGGCCGAAAGCACCTTGGGCAGCAGGCGATTTGCGTCTGCACTGTTACCCGCCGCAAGGGCACTGAAATAGTTGTCGTAGAGGGCCTTGCCCAGGATGGCCTTGATGATCTGGACGCGGGCCTCGAGGTCGGTGTTGCTGCGGCGGGCCAGGGCCTGGCGGGCATCAGCCAACGATTGCAACACCCCATCGCGCAGTACCGGGGTCAGATCGCCTGCCCCCTTGCGAAAGTCGTCCTCGGCTTTGGTCAAGAGCTCTAGGGCTCGTGCGGGGTTGCTGCTCTGCAGCGAACGCACCTGATCCAGCGTAGGTGCGAGCTGGTCGTATAAGGTGATGGCTGGGGCTGCCCAAGCCATGCTCAATAGAGCGATTATTGCGAACCAACGCTTCATCGTCATAACCTCCTATCGCTCGGCGCCCACCTGGAGGGCTTCGATCTTGCTCATTCGATATAGCAATTGCCCCAGATTGGTCTCGTTGCGTGTCAGCACAGCCAGGTAGCCACGGTCTAATGGGCGAAGAACCAGCTGGGCTTCCCTGAACACAGTGTAAAACACCCGGTAACTCCCTTTACGGTCAAGTAACCGATGCGCTATGGTGAGCAAGCCTATCAGACTATCGTTATGCACTCCCAGACGACATTCCCGCCCGTGAACTGAATCCAGCACCACCGCCAATACCCCCTCCCAACGGGCCAAATCCAGCACCAGGGCCTGGCGGTCTGGTTCCCTTTCCAGGTCCACATATTCGCTCAGGTCGGTGGTCTCGAGGGTGGGCCGGGTGGGGTCGCGCACCACTTCGATGCTGGGGGTCTGGGCAGATAGCTGCCGTACCAGCTTTTGCAGGTCGGGTATCAGCCCGCTCACCGGCAGAACACCCATCAATTCACGCTGCAAAGGCCCCTCCACAAGCTCCACCCAACTGCGGGGCCCCAGCAGATCCGGCGATTGCCCCCTCAAGGCCCGCTTGAGCAGGTTGCTGGCTGCTACGGGGGAGACAACCTGCGACAGGGCCTCGATAATTTTCCGCTCAGTATCGTTCAACTACATCCTCCAGATTTGTACGGTATCGTTCAACTACATCCTCCAGATTTGTGCGGTATCGTTCAACTACATCCTCCAGATTTGTGCGGTATCGTTCAACTACATCCTCCAGATGAGTTCTGTTGGCCGTGCCCATAGATGCCATGACGAGGTGTTCTTGCTTCACGAGGTGTTCTTGCTTCAGTAGATGAAAGGCTCGGCATCATTTCCTTCCGTGTACTCGAGCCTAGCGCTGCTGGGGGT
>JBBIUP010000096.1:0-9248 GCA_037440185.1 Meiothermus sp.
TTGATGCAGATTTTTGTCCCCGTCAAGGCACGGTCGGTGCCCGCCGACGGCGGTACGCAGGGAGCGTAAATGATCCCGTAGGGCTCGAGGTTTCACGGTACGGGATACTTGGAGCCAGTTCTCGAAGCAAGCTTTAGGAGCAAGCTCTTGTGGGGAACGCTGTCAGAAACTCTGAAACCCCTTAAGGCCGGTGGCTTCGCTCCACTGCACGTCCACCTGGTCTACTCGAGCGCCCCTTGGTCCCTGGCGCAGGTGGTGGATCAGGTGCTCGAGGTCGGCCTTTTCGCCCTCGGCCACTACCTCTACCCGTCCATCCGAGAGGTTCTCGGCGTAACCCGACAGACCCAGCTCAAAGGCTTTCTTGCGGGTGAAATAGCGATAGCCCACCCCTTGCACCTGCCCACTAACCAATACCGTAATTCGCTGCACGTCTTCAATCTACAACGAGTTAAACTTTTGCTAAAGAGCACCTCGTTTTGGACTTGGACTAAATTCCCTTACCAAAAGCTAGATTTGATTGGCTCCCGATGGGTTTTTCCTAGATTCCACTCAGAGTTATGGGCTAGACTGAATGTGTGCGGTTTTGGCGCTGGGTTCCGGTAATTTTGCTCCTCCTGCTGGTGGGGCTTCCGGCATTTCCCCCGCTCATCAACTATGCCTTACAGGAAGGGCTCAAGGCGGCCAATTTCACCGGACAGTGGCAGGCGGTAGGGGGCTACTTGCTGGGTGGGATCGAGCTACGCAGGGTTGAACTGGAAGGCAGCGGACTCAGGGTTGAGGCCCAGCGTATGCGCATTGGCTATAACCTGCTGAGCCTGCAGCGCCGCGAGTTACCCTTGCGAATTCTGGCTGAAGAGGGGGATGTTTTTTTGCGATGGGATGCCATCATCCCTGAGCAGCGGCAACCTGGTGCCCCCGCACCTATTCATTTGCGGGTAGACCAACTGGTACTGAACCGCGTCAGCGTAAAGATCGAGCAGAGCCAGAAGTTTTTCTTGCCCACCCTGCGAGCCACCGTTCGTGGTAGCGGCCCCTATCAGGTTTCGGTGGCGCTGCCCGATGGAAAACTCAGTGGCACGGTTCAGCGCACTGGGCGCGAGTTTGAGGCCTGGCAGATTCAGGCCAAAGGCGACTTGCGGGCCGCTCGCTACTGGTTTGATGGCTTTGAGTCGGGAGACCTCGAGGGCACCTGGACGATTGGCCCCAGGGTCAAGAATGGCATTCTGGGCAAGAACCAGATCAAAAACGCTACCGTCAAAATCGTCGGCTTTACCCTCACCGATATTTTTGGCGGCGCCGATTTTGATGGGCAGATGGTCACGGCCAACCTGGTGGGGCGTGGCCTGGAGGGCCCCCTTAAGGGTTCGGCCACGGTGGATCTGCAAAACCAGGAGTACCGCTTTCGGGTAGAGGGAAACCCCACCCTGAGTGCACTAGCCGAAAACTTTGGCTTGCAGCTGCCGGTCAGCGGGGGAGGGCCGCTGGTGTTGGAGGGCCGGGGCTGGCAAAACATCGTGATTGATGGACGATACAGCGGCCAGGGCCGCCTTCTGAACGAACCCCTGACCTACGAAGGGACGCTGGCCTTCGACAAGAAATTCCGCCTGGATACCGTAGTAGACGGGGCTCTTTTTGATCGAACCTTTCAGGCCAACGTGGCCCTGCGCAACACCGACGAGTACACCGTCACCCTACGCGACTCATTAAGCAGCAGCCTGCGCCTGGTGGGAAAGGGTTCAAACACCCAAGCCGAAGGCACCCTGGTCTGGCCGCGCCCCCTGCTGGGAGAGGCCGGGGTGAGCTTTTCCAGTACCGGGCCACGCTGGAGCCTGGGGGTGCAGTCGGAAAACGTCAATCTGCCCACCGCCCAACCTTTCAGCCTGTCGGGCACCCTGCAGGGACAGGGTTCCAGGGTACAGGGTCGGCTGGGGGCGGTGAATCTGAGCGGCACCTGGGACAACCTGCAAATGCAGCTTTCGGGGCTGGAACTGCTGGTGGGTCAGCTCTCAGGCCAGGCCGCGCTGAAAGCAGGGCGCTTTAGCGGCGACCTAAACTACGATTCGCCCTATACCCGCTTTCCCATTGCGGTACAGCAAGATGGACAAACCTGGCGGCTGGGCAACCGGTGGGCCAACGGGGTATATCGCAATGGGGTGTTCACCCTGGACGTACGCGACCTGCCGCTACAAATACTCGAAGCCTTTGAGCTTTCCGGCGATGTACGCTACGCGGAGGGCAAACTCTCGGGCAACTGGAACCTGCAGAGTGAGCGGGTGGGCGTAGACGGAGAACTCTATGATCTGGCCACCCGCTACCGGGGCGAGGTGCGTTCCCCTTTCCGGGTGTTACCCCTCAGCGGAACCGCCGACAGCACGGGACTCAAGGCCCAACTCGACACCCTCGACATTACTGCGGATGGAACCAATGGGCTTCTGCTGCGGGGGCCGCTCGAGCTAGGACAGCAGATTCGCCTGGAATCCAATCTGGGCTTGCAGGGCTCGCTCTACAAGGGCGAGGTGCGCTTTGATACACCCTGGCTGAGTGGAAGTGTGGAGGGACGCGGGGCCACGCTGTGGGCCACTGCCGATGGCTATGCCCAACTTTCTGGCCCGGTCTGGCCCACTACTGCTCTGCGTGGACGCCTGACCCTGCCGCTTTCGGGCGCGGTGGAAGTGCCGGTGGTGCCATTGCAGGTCAGCCGCACCGAGGCGCGCTGGCCGGAAGGCCGGGTGGAACTGAAGGCCGGTTTTCCCTTTGAAGGCACCTTGCCGCTTCTGGTAAACCGGGAACCCAGTACCCTGCGGGCCAGGGGCAATCTCGAGCGCGGAAGCCTGGAACTGCGTACCCCCTATGGAACCCTGAACGGGGAAGGAGCCTGGCGCGACCTATCGGTGCGGGGCAACCTGAGCTATGCCGGGTACGCGGGCCAGCTGCGGGGGCAGGCCGATTTGTTTGGTCTGTCTTACCAGGGGCGGTTGCAGGTGCCCAGGCTCGAGGGGGCGCTCGAGTTCAGAGGCCGCAGTACCACCCTGAGCTACTCGGGGCTGTTTCAGAACAGCCGCCTCGCCTTGGCTGGAGATTATCGTTTGGTGGCTGGAAAACCGCTGGAAGGGTTGCGCTTGCGGGCCATCGCCACCGACTACGATCTGACCGGTTGGGGGTTGCCGGGAACCCTGAAAGGCAACTGGTCGGAGCGCGGAGGACGCCTGAGCCTGGATACACCCTATGGGCAGGCCCAGATCGGTGGCTCGAGTTTGCTGGGGCCGGTTAACCTCGAGGCCCAGAGTCCCTATGGCACCGCGCGTGGCGTGGTCAGTACCGAGGCCATCGCCCTGCGGGGCAGTGTGCGCCTGCCCTATGTGAGCGGCACGGTAGAGGTGTCGGGGCCGTGGAACAACCTCGAGGCCCAGGGCCGGGGGCGCTACAACCCGCCCTATCTCGAAGCCCAGAACTGGCGACTCAGAGCGGATGTACTGGCCCAAACCTGGAA
Source organism: Meiothermus sp. (assembly GCA_037440185.1). Taxonomy (GTDB): domain Bacteria; phylum Deinococcota; class Deinococci; order Deinococcales; family Thermaceae; genus Meiothermus. The sequence goes on from JBBIUP010000096.1 coordinate 3,491, forward strand.
GCTGGAAGGGCCGCTGGAACTCGAGGGAAGGGGCTTCTCTTACGCGGGCCGGGTGAACTGGCCGTACCAACTGCTGGAGCGTAGCGGGGTTTTGCAGGGCAGCCTGGAAGGGGAAAGCCTGGCGGTGCGAGGCAGTCTGCGCACCACCTATGCCGGCCATCCCGTAAGCGCCACCGTACAGGCCGAAGGAGCCGACCTGGAGCGGCTGCGTGCAACCCTCGACCTGCCGGAGGGCCGGGTGCAGATTGCCCGCCAACAGGCGGTGTTTGATCTCGAGACCGCCCCCCTGGCCAGCATTTTCAATGCCGATGTGCAGGGCCGCTTGCAAGGAAACCTTGACCTGGAAGCCCGCGGAGTGGTGACGGGGCAGTTGCAAGCCTATGGTCAGCGGGTAGAGCTGGATTACAGCGACCGCTCACTCTCGGCTTTTTTGCCACAGTACCAGGCCGGGGTAGTGGTCGAACTCGAGCCGGGCCGCGACCCCAGAATCATTGGAACGGGTGACCTCGAGGGCTTGCTCAGCGTGGGTGAGCAGCTCGAGGGCCGGTTATCGTACCGGGTACCAGATGTTGATTTGGAAGCGAAGATTGGGGGATCGCGCCTGCGACCCGAGTTTTCGCTGGTGGCCAACACCCCTCTGGTCAAGGCGGCGGCACAGGGTAGCTATGCCCTTCAACAGAGCCGGGGGCTGGCCCAACTTCAGCTTGAAAGCGAGTATGGCCGGGCCAACCTCGAGGTCTCCAGCACGGGTGCCCGGTACCAGGCCACTGGCCGCCTGGAGAGCCTGCAATACCTTCGGCAGAATGGCCCCCTGCGCCTGAGCGGCGAAGGAACTCGCTGGACGCTCTCCTGGGCCGCGCCCATGCGGGTAGAAGCCCAGGGCCAGGCGGCCAATCTAGAAAGTGTGCGTCTGGCGGGGCAGGGCAACCTCGAGGTAGGGGGACGCCTCTTTGCTCTGTCGGGCAATATGGCCCTCACCGGCGAGACTTTTGCTGGACAGATGCAGGCCCAAGGAGAGCAGATTTCGCTCGAACTGCTGGGACAGGGCAAGGTCTTGCTGGCCCGTGGAACTGCCTACGAGGCCGATGTCGTGGCCCGCACCAACCGCCGGGGCGATCTGAGCGGCCAGATCGGCTATACCCGCACCCTGGCCGCCAACACCCTGAAAGCCCGTGGAACCCTTAGTGGAACCCTGTGGGAGCCAGTGTTGTTGGGCGAGGGCAGCCTGGCGGGGCGCGGGGCCGAGGTGGCGTTGCGTTTTGGCTACGGAGTGGATCCACCCTGGGATGGGCAGAGGCCCTTATCCACTGAGCCTGCTTCCGATCAGAATGGGCTGCCCACCGGTTTGTTGGAAGCGCTCTGGGCCCAAGCCGAAGGGTCGGGGCTGTCGGCTCGCTTTGCCCAGGGCTTGGTGAAACTCAGCATGGACAGCGACCTGGAGCCGTTTGTGGGGTTGCCCATCCGCCTCCAGACCGAGGGGGAAGGGCCCTGGGAAAACCTGCGTCTACCCCTGACCCTTAGCGGCCCCAACCTCGAGGCCACCGGCACGGCTTTCCCGGCCCAGTTGCAGGCCCAAGTCCAGGGTCGCTACGAAAAACAGCGTTTTGATCTGGGCTATAACCGTCAGCTGCAATTGCGGCTGGATGGCCCGTATGCCGTCGGCACCGCACGGTGGGTGGGCAATGCCCCCAGTGGGTTGTTGCAGCTCGATCTCCCGCTGCCCAGTGGACGGCTGGTAGGGCAGGCCAGCCTGGATGAGGGGCGGGTGGCGCTCGAAGGCCGTGAGGGTTGGCAGGGCACCTTGCGCGGGCTGCTGCGCGAGGGCTGGAGCCAGCCCACCCGCTGGCAACTCGAGGCCAACCTACAGGGATCGTTATTGGGGGCAAGTAGCGCTGGTGCCAGTAGCCTCGACTTGCAAGGTCGGTTTGACTTCGATGCTTCTCCGCTGGCATTGCGGGGTAGCGGACAGGTGCAGGTGCCGGAGTGGGGAGCGGTGCAACTCCGTGCCCAGGGCAGCGAAATTGATCTGCAGGGACTGGCCGAGCTGGCTCCCCTCACGGGACGTTTGCGGCTCAGTCCCTGGCAGGTCAGTTGGTCGTATGTGGGGGCCTTGCCGCGCGGCTTGGGAACCCTCGAGGCCCGAGGTGTGTACCCCGGACAGTGGGCTATCGGCCAGTATCAGATTGCTGGGCAAAGTGCAAACCTCGAGGGCCGCGACACCCAGTTGCGCCTGAGTGCGCCTGGGCTGGAGGCCACCCTCACCCCCAACCAGCTTGAGGCCCGCTTGCAGGACTACCACCTCAGCGGCCTTCGGCTAAGCGGGCGTATCGCCGGGCCGTGGAATGGGCTAGAAAGTACCCTGGACTGGGATGCTTTTGGGCGTAGTGGAGCCGTACAGGCTACCTGGCAGCAAAATCGCTTGCAAGCCAGTTGGAGCGGCGATCTGGTGGGTTCGGTGAGCTACAGTCAGGCCTGGTCGGGGAGCCTCCGCTTCCGCGAGGGCAACCTCGAGCTTTCCGGTGCGGGGATTCCGATGGTCGAGGGCGACATCCTGGGCTTGGCGCTGCGCTTGCGCTATCCCATGTTGCAGGTGGCCCCCAACCGCGAGAGCCTGAACAGTCCGGCTCCAGCCAGCACCCGCCGGGCAGGCAGCTTGATGATCAACCTCGAGGACCGCAGCGCTTCGGGTGAGTTGGAGGTGCGAAACGTCGAGGTACGGGGCCAGGGGCCTGAACTCGAGGCCGTCTATCCCTTTGCCGGGGGTCGTTTGGTGGCGGGCCTGGATTTGAAAAGCTATGCGGTACGCCTCGCGGCGCCCGAGCTGGGCTCGGGTGAACTTGAGTTTAAACAGGGTCAGCTCAGCGGTGGGCTCAACCTCACCGCCTATGGACTGGATTTGGCCCTCGAGGGGGCTGGGCAGCAGGCCAATGTGCGCATGGTACACCCTGAAACCGAGTGGCTTCCCTGGAAAAACGGGTCTTTGAGTGGGCAGATTGGCCTCGACGGGGGTTGGAAACTGGCCTATCGCGATGGCGAACAAAAGCAGCAGATTGAGGCCCAGGGGCGCCTGCTCGAGGCCAAACTCAGCGCCAGGGGGCCCTGGCTCGAGGGCCAGATGAATTACTCAGGCCAGGGTGATTGGCAGGGCAATCTGAGCATCAACTTGCCCCTGGAACTCTTGGCCAGCCGACTGCAACTCGAGATCGAGGGCAAGGAAACCCTCTCGGCCAAAGGCAGTCTGGTCGGCGATCTTGGGCGCTTAGAAGTGGAGGCCCGTCTGGCCCGTGAGGGGCTGCGGGCCCGCGCCGGTTTTAGCAATCTGGCCCTCGAGGAACTTCCGCAGGTTAGCAGCCGCTTGCCCTTCATTGCCGGAAGGGCTACCGGATCGCTGGACTACAACCAGGGACAGCTCGAGTTCAACCTGCAAAGCCCTGCTCTACGGGTCAGGGGCGACGATCTGGCCCTGGCAACCCGGGCCAAGGGCTTATTAAGCAACGGCCTCCTGCAGGCTGAACTCAGTTTTGAACGCACCGGCATCCAAGGCACGTTGGGCGAGAACGGCGTTCTGGGCTCCAACCGCACCACTGCCAAAGTCAAACTGGAAAACGGCATCCTTAGTGGGGAAGCCAGCGCAGCCTCCTTCCCCTTGCACTGGCTTTTTTCCACCTGGGCTGGCGATCTGGCTGGGCAGGCTTTCTGGACAGGCCAGACCACCTTCAGCCTCAATACCCGCAACCCCTGGGCCTCCAAGGGCATCTGGGTGGGGGAGTACCTGCGCTTCCAGGGCGGGGGCGATACCCTGGTGGGCACCGCCGCCTTGCGCTTTGAGCAGGAGCGGCTTTACATAGACCAACTGGCCCTTTCGGGTAAGGGAACCTGGAGCGGCTCGGGTTACTACGGGCGGCAAGGTAGCAATCTTCGATTGAATCTCGAGAACACCTCCTTCACTCCGGTTCTGCAGGTGATCCCCAACCTCAAACCCCTCACCCCAGAGGGCAGCGGTACCTTGCGGCTGGCTTCCAGCGGACAGGTCTTCGACCTGACCCTGGAAAACTTCAACTTTAGACTGGGACCTGTGCGAGCCGAGACCCCCCGTGCGGTGCTGCGGGTGGGCGAGACCGCCAGCGCCGAGGGGCGCCTCAAACTGACGGCGCCCTACCCTGCTGAGGCCGAACTGTCTGGTGAGGGAGACCTCAGCAACTTCACCATTCGGGCCAAAGGCACAGCGGATCTCCCGCTGTTAAGCCCCAATGAGCCCTTTGTACTGACCTTTGGCTACCCGGCCTATACCCTGGATGTTCAGCTCGAGCGCCAGAACGCCCGCCTGGCCGGCACGGTTTTCCCGCAGCTTATTCTGGCTTTGCAGGGGCAGGTGCCGGTCAGCTATCCGCAGTATTTCTTGCTTGAAGGCCTGCTCGATACCAACCTCATCCTGCGTTACCAGCGCGGAGCCTACATTGTTCAGGGTTCCGCCGATGTGCTCCGGGCCCGACTGGGCCTGCCAGAAGGCCAGCGCGAGGTCACCATCGCAGCCCCCCCAGAGCCGGGGGCTAGCCGTGCGGCCAATGCGGTGTCGGTGGAGTTTAACAATATCCGTCTGCAGGCTGAGCGTGGGGTGCTGATTCAGGAGTCGCTGGCCCAGGGCGAACTGGCGGGCGAGCTTTTCCTCAACGGTGATTTCACCAACCCCTTCCTCTCTGGCGAAGTGGTGCCGCTGCGGGGTAACTTCAAGCTCTGGGATCGCGATTTCAGTATTCGTGATCGCCTGCCGGATGAACGTAGCTATGCCCGCTTCAGCCCTGCGGCTGGCATCCTGCCCGATCTGCAAATCGTGGCCGATACCCAGGTGCAAGACCGGGGTCAGGACAACCGGCGAATCCAGATCAACCTGACCCTCAAAGGTGAGTTTCTCAGGCATAATGGTCGTATCAAGGTCAACCTCACCCCCACCTTTGTAGCTCGATTCAACAACGATGTAGCCCGCAAGAACGATGGTCAGCCCTATACCGATGCCGAGATTTATGCCCTGTTGCTGCTGGGCCGCTCCGACCTCTCGGCGCTGCCGGCCGATATTGCCCAGACTGGCCTTCAAGCAGCAGTGCAAAACTTTATCGTGGGACAGCTCGAGCGCGAACTGGCCAAAGCCCTGGGCCTAGATCAGGTCAGGGTTGAAATCCCCGCGCTCAACGGAGGCACCATCGAAGAGACCCGCTTCACCATCGGGCGTTACCTGTCGCCTGAGTTGTTCTTTGCCTACACAGTAGACTTGCGGGGCTACCAGACGATCTTTGCCGAATATCAGCAAGGCGATTACCGCCTGCGCTTCAGCAGTGAAATCTTCCCTCAACCACGGCCCGAATTCTCCTTCGGCTATACCATTCGCCCTATCGGGGCCGACCTGACCTTCGACATAGCTACCGGGGTGGGAGATGGCTCTCGCAACGATGGGGTCAAATTCGGTCTGGGCTTTACCTTCCGCTTCTGAGTTCATCGCAGTTTTCGCTAGCGGCAAAAAAAGCCTGGAACAGCACTTCTCCTTATGGGGATTGCGGTATTCTTTCTGAAAACCGCCTAAGTGGTCTGGTAAGTTAAAGATTGATATGCCATAAAGTCCCCGAAGCGAAGCGCTCAAAGCAACTCCCAGATATTTGAGGGGCTAAATCCATACCCAGAAATTAAGTTACCAGAGCACTAGGAACCTTGGCGGGAATCCGTCAGGCTACTTTGCGGCAGACGAGGGAAAGGGATCTTGAGGCGG
>JBBIUP010000097.1:0-3109 GCA_037440185.1 Meiothermus sp.
GTTTCAATCCTCACTCGAGCCGAAGCCCGAGTGCAACGGCCTCATTCTAGCGTGGGTGCTGGACGGAGTTCAACAGGCCGTTTGCGCGAACCCCTGTAAAAAGGGGGGCGGCAGGGGGTGGGGGTGGATGGGGGGAAAGAGAGTTTTCAATGTCCTCTGGCCGGTTTTTTGGCTTGCGCGAACCCCCCCGGGTTTGGGTGCTTGCTTGGGGTTCGCGCACGTGGCTGATGCACAGATTACACCACCCTGCACAAATCGCGCATACCCCACCCCGACCCTAGGGGCGTGGAAAAGTACTTTCACACTCCCACAGTCGGCAAACACGTCCTCAGGCAATCGGTATGGGTGAAAGGAGGGTTGGTTGCGCTGTTGTTGGTGGGGCTGGCAGCGGCTCCGCTGGTGGTAAGTACTCAGCAGCCAGGGCAGACCATCCAGCATCAAGCAGATGGCGACCAGCCCAAAATCGGCACTGGCGGTTAGGCCCCACACCCACGGGCAAGGCTTGCCCAAGGGCTCGAGTGGTTATATAACCACTCGAGCCCTTTTTAGGCTGGGTAATATGTCCCCAGGGTGAAAACGAAGGATCTGCAACTGGTTGCGCTGAGCCTGGACGGACTGCTCGAATCCGGGCGGACGGAAGCAGCTGTCCAATTGCTCAAAAGTCAGTTTGAGATCTGCCACACCTACCAACAGGCCGAACAACTGTTGGGGCTGCTGGACAGGCTTCCCGCCAGGTTTGCCCAAGATTCGGCGGTACAACAGCTCCACTTGCAGACCCTTTGTCGGGCCCGCAAACCCCAGCGCATTTTGGAATGGTTTGAAGGCAACGCCGGTGCTGCCGGTTTGCAGGTGTATCGTGCCTGGGCGTTGGTTCGGGCGGGGCGCTATACCGAGGCGCTGGAGGTGCTGGAGGGCGAACCACCGGAAGTGGATGGGGGCCTTTTTTACCGCACCAGGGGAGAAGCGCTTTTTTGGCTCGACGACCCCAACTGGCAGGTGGTGTTGGAGCAATCCCGCTCATACCTACAGGGGGCCGCGCTGGGGCGCATGCTGATTGACCTGGGCGGTTTTTTGAATGCACGGGGCCAGCGGGCGTCGGCGCGGGTCTGCTGGGCCGAAGCGCTGGGCTACCTCGAGGACGATCCGTACTACCTGGCCTGGACCCACAACAGCATCGGCTTTGCACTGCTCAAAGACCAGTCAGTTCAGGCCGAGCGGCATCTCCTGGAGGCTGTCCGGATCAGCAAGAAAGGTGGTGCCAAAGCCTTTCGCAGCAAGGCTCTGACAGGGGTGGGAGCCATACGGCGAAGCCTGGGAGAGCTCGAACGCGCCCTGCACAGCTACCAGCAAGCTTTTCGGGTCGGGGGCGATGGCAAAGACGACCAACTGGCCCTGTGGGGTTGGGGCCATACCCTGCGGCTCTTGGGCCGGTTGGAAGAAGCCCTGGCCAAGCTACAACAAGCCCTGCGGCTGAACCCTGCCGAGGTCTGGCTCGAGGCCGATCTCGCCGCTACCCGCCTGATGCTGGGCGAACGGGAAAGCGTGGAGCGAAGCCTGCCCAGACTGCACGGCTGCCTTCAGTCCAGGCAACTCGGCGAGCGGGCGCAGGTGATGTTGCGGGTGCTGGAGGCCGAGCTAGCCCGGCAAGACGGCGATGCAGAAAGGGCTCTGGCCCTTCTGGATGGCCTGGATCGGCAGAGCTTGTGGGCCCAGGAGGAACTGGGCTGTTTTCCCTCCCTGGCCCAGATGGTAGGGGTTCTTCCCCTACCACAAGGGCGGTGTTACTGCGTCGAAGTCAGGCCGTTTGGGAGCCTGGAGGTGCGGGTCAATGGCCGAGCGGTGCCCCTCCCGGCGGTCAGCAAGGCCGGCGAACTGCTGGTGTTCTTGCTGGTCAACGGCCAGAAAGCCAGCCTCGAGGTGCTGCTCGATCGCCTGGCCGACCCCCGCAACAAAAACCCCCGCAAGGCACTGTGGGAAGTGATCGAAAAACTGCGTCAGGCCCTGGGCTGGGAGGAATGTGTGCAAAACTGCCGCGGTGCATATATTCTCGACCCCAAAGCCCAATGGTTGTGCGACCTCGAGCCCAGCAGCCACCTGGCTGTGGCGGGCCATGACCGATCCCAGACCTTCATGTCGGGCTACTACAGCGAGTGGGTGGAAGAGTGGCGGCAGCAGTGGCTGGTCATCTAAACCTGAGTACAAGTTACTCATATTTTTTGAATACACGAACCCCATTTCAACCAAATGGACAACGCCTGGACAGGGGGCACTTATATTTTGAGGTGACGTGTGCCATATGTCCAGCCCAGATGATCTCAACCACCACCAGAAAAAAGCCTTCCGGCTGCTGCGGCTGCTCGAGCTGCTGCAACAAAAAGCCTGGAAACCCCACGAGTTGCGCGCAGAGCTGGTTCTGGGCGAGCGGGCCATCTTCGATTATCTGGGCGAGGTCAAAGAACTGGCCGAACGGCTGGGTCTGCAATTTCTCCACGATAAGGCCCGTGGAACCTACCAGATCGAAGTAGTCGAGCGGCTCAATACCGTCGAATCGTTGGTAACCCATGCGGCCCTGCGCATGCTGGCCCACCATTCCCCCGGCTACAACAACGGCTTTCAAGAAGCCCTGCGCAAGCTGGCCAAGCCCCTGCCGGCCCCGCTCAAGCAAATCGCCCAAAGCAGCACCGAAGCCCTAAAGCAGCGGCCCACCAGCTTCAATGGGTTGAACCTCGAGACCATCACCGAAGCCTGGCTGAAGCGCCGGGTGATTCGTTTTGACTACAAACTCCCCAATAGCTCTGGTGTGATCAAGGTTGAACTCGAGGTCTACTTTATCGAGGTCTCGCGGGCCAACATGGCGGTGTATGTGATCGGACGCGACCTGCTCTATGGTCGGGGCATCCACTACCGCGACAACCTCAAGACCTACAAACTCGACCGCATAGAGCGGGTTCGCATGCTGGATGTCGAATACACCATTCCCGAGGACTTTGATCCCAGCCAGTACCTTTCCAGCGCCTGGGGCATCGTGACCAGTGAAAACCCCGTCAAGGTTAGGCTCCGCTTTGCGCCCGAAGCGGCCCACCGCATCCGGGAGGGCGGGTATCCAAAC
>JBBIUP010000097.1:3209-9188 GCA_037440185.1 Meiothermus sp.
AAGGATCGCAGCAAGTGGCAGACCATGAAGGAGCATGCTACCGAGGTTGCGCGCTTGGCCGCACAGAAAGCTGATCATTTTGGTGAGTCCGAAAAAGCCCATCTCGCAGGACTTTTGCACGACCTTGGCAAATACGGCGACTTGTTCCAGCGTCGGCTGGAGGGTAAGGAAAGTGGCCTGGATCATTGGTCGGCAGGGGCCCACATCGTTTTGTTTGAGTACAAATCTATCGAGACAGCCCTGGCAATTCAAGGGCATCACATCGGCTTGCAGTCAGGAGACCCGAAAAGCATAAAGGAGATGAAGCTCGAGAACCTGGCGGTTAAGCACCCCCTCGAGCTACGCCTCACCGAGACCGACACAAACCTGCTCAAGCGGCGTCTAAAAAGCGATATCGGCGCTTTACCCCAGCCCGGTCAGGTGGTTCCAAAAAAGAACAGCGCCGCCGAGATGCTGGATACCCGGATGCTGTTCTCGGCCCTGGTGGATGCCGACTTCCTGGACACCGAGCGCACCATGAACCAGGGGAAGGTCAAGTTTGTGCCGCGTCCCCCGGCCCCGGCATTGCAAGCCGAGAGAGCCCTCGAGCGCTTGGAGAACCGCCTCTCTGAGTTGAGCACCGACGAGTCCATCCCGCCGAAGACCCGCGAACTCCGGCGCACCCTGGCCGATGTGTGTGCAGAGGCAGCCTGCAACCCGGCCCGAATCTTCACCCTGACTGCGCCTACGGGTTCGGGTAAAACCCTCTCCATGCTACGCTTTGCCCTCACCCGCGCAGCCCAAGACCCCAAGGTGCGGCGCATTGTAGTGGTCTTGCCCTTCCTGACCATCCTCGACCAGACCGTGGGCATTTACCAAACGTTGTTCGGCGAATTTGGAGAGCACTACATCCTCGAGCACCACAGCCTTGCGGGCATTCGCGGAGAAGAAAAAGTAGACGATGCGGTGAAGCAGAGTGACCGAGAGAAGCGGCTTTTGACCGAGAACTGGGACGCCCCCGTGGTCATCACCACCAGCGTACAGTTGCTCGAAAGCCTGCACGCCAACCGCCCCGGTGCCTGCCGCAAACTGCACAACCTTGCTGGAAGCATCATCCTGTTCGATGAGGTACAGACCCTTCCCGCGCACCTGGCCGTGCCCACCCTCAAGACCCTGGCCCGGCTGGCCAGCGAGAAATACCACTGCACGGTGCTGTTTTCCACCGCCACCCAGCCCGCCTTCGACCAACTAGATGAGCGTGTTCGGCAAGGCGAGCCCAAGACCTCGAGCTGGCAGCCCCAGGAAATCGTGGTTCAACAAGCCGAGCTGTTCAGCCGGGCCAGGCGGGTAGATACGGTGTGGCAGACCCAAACTGCCCTGCCCTGGCCGGAACTGATCGCAGGACTCGAGGAACAAAAACAAGCCCTGTGTATTGTGAACCTCAAACGCCATGCTTACGCGCTGACCCAGGAGGCACAGCAGCAAAATCTCGAGGGCATTTACCACCTCTCCACCGCGCTGTGCCCGCAGCACCGCCGCGACTTGCTGGCGCAGATCGTGGCCGACCTGGATGCGGGCAGACCCTGCAGGGTCTTTGCCACCCAGTGTGTGGAGGCCGGGGTAGACCTGGATTTTCCCACCGTGTACCGCGCCATGGCCCCTCTGGACGCCATCGCCCAGGCCGCAGGCCGCTGCAACCGCCACGACTCGAGGCCTCAAAAAGGAACCCTCACGGTGTTTGTGCCCGAAGAGGAAAAATACCCCGGCAAGGCCTATCAACAGGCCGCCCAACTCACCAAAAGCTTGTTGGTAGAACATGGCCATCTCGACCTCGACGACCCCGAGACCTACCGAGCGTTCTACCAAAACCTCTACGCCGTCGCCAACACCACCGACCCCGAACTCGAGGGCTTCATCAAGACCCAGAACTACGCGGAGTTCGCCCGGCGTTACCGTCTGATCGAGACCAACGCCGTCAACGTGGTGGTTCCGTACAACGCCGAAGCCAAGGCTCTGATGCAGGAGGCTCGAGACCTGGGCATCACGGGCGACTGGATGCGGCGGGTGCGGGGCTATACGGTCTCGCACTTTCCCGACAGGGGCGGGCCGCCACCCTACCTCGAGCCCCTCTTCTTCCGCTTCCAGTACGGCAACCGCAGCGAAGTCCCGGACTGGTTCTTGTGCGGCGAGGAAAGGCTCTACGACTTGCTGCTGGGCTTTATGCCCGAGGAGGGAGGTGGGCAGGGCGCGTACTTCGCATAGACGACAGGCATCCAATCCAAGGACAACCCTACAGGAGGAATGGTGAGAACATTCATGTTGGAGGTCTGGGGAGACTACGCCTGTTTCACCCGGCCCGAGTTCAAGGTCGAGCGCTTCAGCTACCCCGTGATGACCCCCAGCGCCGCACGGGCGATCTTCGACGCGATCTACCTCGAGTTCACCCAGGCCGCACCCAAGCGGCCCGCGATGTACTGGCAGGTGCAGCGCATCGAGCTGCTCCGGCCCGTCCGCTACATTGCCCTGATGCGAAACGAGGTGAAGGAGAAGGTCAGCGTAAGAAACATCCAGACCTGGATGAAAGACCCCAGTACCTTCGAACCCCTCTACGCCGACGCCACCCGCGAGGAGACCGGTCAGGACACCAAGGGCCGAACCCAACGCCAAACTATGGCACTGAAGAACGTGCGATACCGCATACATGCTGGGGCGGTTTTGTATCAGGAGAACTTTGAACTGCGCCAGAAAATCGAACGCAGTTTCGAGCGTCGGGCTGCCAGTGGGCAGTGCTTCTACCAGCCCTACCTGGGCTGCCGGGAGTTCACGGCGTACTTCCAACTCGTCGAGGATGGAACCACCCCCGAACCGGTCAACGAGCACATCGGCTGGATGCTCTACGACGTGTTCGATCTTTCGCGCCCCGGCACCGGTTCCGATAAACCGAGCATCAGCCTCTTTCAAGCAGAGGTGAGGGAAGGGGTGCTCGAGGTTCCCACCTACGCCAGCGCCGAGGTTCGCAAGCCCGCCGGAGGTGTCTGATGCTGGGGCAACTGGTCGAATATGCCAACCGAAAGGTCGCCGGGGTCGAGACCGGCTTCACCACCAAGGAAATTCGCTGGCTGGCGGGGGTCAGCCAGGACGGGCGCTTTACAGAGCTGATTCCGCTTGAAGACCCCGAGAAAACCTGCCCCGACCTCTCTCAGCCCGAAATGGTTGGGATGCCCAAGGCCCTTCGTGCCATGGGGCACCGCATTGAACAGGCTTCACACTTTCTGGCCGACACCTGTGCGGTGGTGTTCAAGCTGCCCGAGCTCGATCGCGACGGGGCGGTGAAGAAGCCGGAAGAGCACGAGAAAAACTTGCAGAAGCACCAGACCTTCAGGCTGCTCCTGGAGCTGGCAAGCAAAGAAGTCCCCGCCCTGGTTCCCATCCTCAAAGCAGTCTCGGACGAAGCTCAGATGCAGGCCTTTTACCAGCGCTTGCTGCAAGAAACCCAGAAGCCGGGGAAGGAGAAGCTCAAACCCACCGATAAAGTCTCATTTTTTGTTGGTGGACAGTGCGTACTGGACACCCTGGAGTGGCGCGACTGGTGGAGGGGCTTCAGGGCTACGAGGTTTGCGAAGAGCGAACCTCAGGGCGAAGCCCAGGGCGCGAGGATGCTGTCTCTGGCAACCGGCGAGCTGGCCGAGCCTGCCCCCACGCATCCTAAAGTAATGAACCTGGGGGGCAGCGCTTTCGGGTTTGCCTTCGTCACCTACGACAAAGAAGCCTTCGAGTCTTTCGGCCTTTCACAGGGCGAGAACGGCGCTGTAGACCAGAGATCGGCCACGGCCTACCGGGCCGCGCTCGACTCGATGCTGAACGAGTCCAGGCAACTGGGCGAGATGAAGATCGCTCTGTGGTACGACCGCGAAATTCCTGGCGAGGACGACTTTTTCGAGGGACTGTGGGAACCGGAGTCGGCGGAGGCAGGAGCAGAGGCGAGCGCGCTGGAGCGGGCGCGAAAGACCCTAAACGCGATCCACACCGGCGAGAAGCCCCCAAGCATCGCCGAGAGCCGCTTCTACGCCATCGCCATGAGCGGCGCAGCAGGCCGGGTGATGGTGCGAGACTGGCAGACGGGTTCGCTTAAGGAATTCGTGCAGGCGGTGGAAGCCTGGTTTTCCGACCTCGCCATCGTTAGACGCAGTGGCGACAAGAATGCCAAACTGCCGGGTCTCAATCGCCTGCTGATGAGCTTGCAACGCCCCAAATCTCCGGAGCAAAAGTTAGACGACTACGTCAAGCCGGTCAAAATGCTGCAGATTCCTCTCTGGCGGGCTGCCCTGAACCCCCAAGTACCCATCCCCTACGCGGCCATCGTCAAGCTGATGGAAAGCCATGTGGCCAGTGTGATGACCGGCGAGTTCGACCAAGCCTTAAGGGCCAGGGAGCGCGATGCTGCCTCGCTGGGTCGCATCTATGCCCGTATGGGCCTGCTCAAGGCCTACCACAGCCGCAAAGGAGGTAAACCCATGACTCCAAACCTCGATCCCAACCACTCCAGCAAAGCCTATCAGTGTGGGCGCTTGATGTGCCTCCTGGCCATCGTTCAGGAGAAAGCCATAGGCGAGGACATCAATGCGGGCGTGGTGCAGCGCTACTACGGCGCGGCCAGCAGCACTCCCGCCCTGGTGCTGGGCCGCCTGACCCGGCTCTCACAGCACCACCTGAGCAAGATTTCCAAGGACTCGCCCGGCCTGGCCTTCTGGCTCAACAGCCAGATTGCCGAGGTCTGGAACGCACTGGACAGAAGCCTGCCCCGCACACTCACGCTGGAAGAACAGAGCCTGTTCGCGCTGGGCTACTACCAGCAGTTTGCTTTCAATCGAACCAAGAAAAGCGGCAACCCCGAAGCCAGCGAAGAGCAAAGCGAAACCGAATCCCGTGCCTAACCCCTCAGGAGGATCACAATGTCGAATGCCATCCAAAACCGTTACGAGTTCATGCTGATTTTCGACTGCAAAGACGGCAACCCCAACGGCGACCCCGACAGCGGCAATGCCCCCCGCGTAGACCCCGAGGACGGCCACGGCCTGGTGAGCGATGTGGCCATCAAGCGCCGTATTCGCAACTACGCCCAGGCGGCAGGTCAGCGTATCTTCGTGCAGCACGGCACCAACCTCAACCGCCCCATCTTCGAAGCCCACGAAAGAACCGAGGGCGGCTTTACCGGGACCAAGACCAAGGGCAAGGTGGGCGCTGCCCGCGACTGGATGTGCGAGCAGTTCTTCGATGTGCGCACCTTTGGCGCGGTGATGAGTACCGGAGCAAACGCGGGGCAAGTACGCGGCCCCGTACAGGTGACCTTTGCCCGCAGCGTCAACCCGATCTTCAGCGCCGAGTTCAGCATCACCCGTGGGGCGGTAGCCGAGGACGTAAAAAACGCCAAGACCATCTCCGACTGGCTCAAGTGGGAGGCCGAGCAGCCTGAAGATAAGCTCCGCACGATGGGGCGCAAGAGCCAGATTTCTTACGGCCTCTACGTTGCCAGGGGCTTCATCAGCGCCCACCTGGCCCAGGGGACGGGGTTCAGCGAAGAAGATTTGAAGGTGCTCCTGGAAAGCCTGCTCAACATGTACGAGCACGACCGCAGCGCATCCAAGGGGCAGATGTCCACCCGCAGGCTGATCGTCTTCCGCCACGTCGGCAACGGTGACCCGGGCAACGCCGAGCAGAACCAGCGCCAGGCCATGCTGGGCTGTGCCCCGGCGCACCGCCTACTGGATTTGGGACAGGTGATCAGTATTCGCCTGCTGGACGAGAGTAAGTCTCCACGCCACTTCTCGGATTATGAAGTGAGAGCCGAAGCCAGCAAGCTGCCCAAGGGGGTGCAGATGTTGGAACTGGACTCGTGGGACGAAGACCGCTGGGCCAACGGCTGGAAAGGGGCGTAGCCATGCCACGAAAAATCACCGAACCCCCACCCACACTGGAAGCCCCCAAGACGAATACTTGGAC
>JBBIUP010000098.1:0-6074 GCA_037440185.1 Meiothermus sp.
CCCACAAAGCACAAAGCGAAAACTCCCAGAAACTCTGCAATTAGAGCGCGTATGTTCATGGTTCCTCCAGCCCATACGTTACCCCAGGGCCCAACATTCAGACAAATGGCCGGATTTGACACAAAAAAAGTTGCGGAGTGCGTAGGATAACTACGTGTGGCTGCGTCTAAAGCGATTATATAAAGCCTTTGCTCCAGCACAGGCCAGGCCGGACGATACCTGGGCCTTGGCCGAACTCAGCATCGAAGAAGCCCTTCTGTACAAAGCTATGGATGTGCGGGATCGCGAGCACGCCGTGCAGGTGGCTAAAAGGCTGCTGGAGCGTTACCCAGACGCCCCCAGCTTTGCCGTGCGAGCAGCCCTGCTGCACGACAGCGGCAAGGCCCTGCGGCCCTACCGCCCTTTAGAGCGTATTCTGACCGGGCTTTTGAGCCTCGATGTACCGATTGAGCCACTGGATAAAGGGCTGCGGGGGGCCTGGCAGATTCGCCGCCACCACCCCGAGTATGCCGCCATGCGCATCCTCGAGCCCCAGGTAGCCCAGATCGTGCGGGAGCACAATCAGCCGGTGAGCCTGTGGGCCAAACGGCTGCACGAAGTGGACGAAGAGTTCTAGAACCGCTCGGTCACGCTTTTCATCTGCAAGAAGTTGAGCAGATAGTCGGGCCCCCCGGCCTTGGTGTCGGTGCCCGAGAGGTTAAAACCGCCAAAGGGCTGCACCCCCACCAACGCGCCGGTGATCTTGCGGTTGAGGTAGAGATTGCCCACGTGAAACTCACGACGGGCCCGTTCCAGGCGTTCGCGCTTGCGCGAGAAAACCCCGCCGGTCAGGCCAAAGCGCGTACCATTGGCGACTTCCAGGGCTGTGTCGAAATCGGGCACACGAATCACTGAAAGCACCGGGCCAAAGATCTCTTCCTGGGCAATGCGGGCATCGGGTGAAATTCGCTCGAAAACCGTGGGCGAGATGAAGAAGCCGCTACCCTCGAGCCTGCGCCCCCCCAGGGCCAGCTTGCCCTCTTGCTGGCCAATCTCGATATAGGACAACACCGTTTTTTCTTGCTGGGCACTGGCCACCGGCCCCATGTCGGGGTTTTCCTCGGCAGGCCCCACAATCAGGCTTTCGGCGCGATCCAGAACCTGCTCCATCAGCTGGTCGTGTACCCCATCTACCACAATCAGGCGCGAGGCTGCCGAGCACTTCTGCCCCTGGAAGCCAAAAGCGCTCTGCACTGTAGCCTGAGCGGCAGCAGCAATATCAGCGGTTTCGTCGACGATCAGGCCATCTTTGCCGCCGAGCTCGAGGAAAATCCGCTTGAGCCAGATCTGCCCTGGCGAAAGTTTAGCCGCGCTCTCGTTGATCCGAAGCCCCACCTCGAGCGAGCCGGTAAAGTTGATAAAACGAGTGCGAGGGTGCTGTACCAGATAGGCTCCAATTTCGCTGCCCGACCCCGGCAAAAAGTTGGCAACCCCTGGTGGAAGACCGGCTTCTTCTAGAATCTCAAAAAGCTTGGCCGCAATCACCACCGTGTCTTCGGCGGGCTTGGAGACTACACAGTTACCTACCGCGATGGGGGCTACAGTCATGCCTGCCAGGATGGCCAGGGGGAAGTTCCAGGGCGCAATCACCACGCCCACCCCCAGTGGGATATAAAAAGCCTCGTTATCCTCACCCGGATAGGGAACCACCGGGGCACCGTCCTTGTATTTGAGGGCCGAGATAGCGTAGTAGCGAATAAAGTCTATGGACTCGGCCACGTCGGCGGCAGCTTCGACCCAATTCTTGCCAATCTCGTAGACCAGCCAGGCCTCGAGCTCACGCTGGCGACGCTTCATGATCTGGGCTGCCTTCAGCAAAACCCGGCTACGGTGCTCCTGGGGCCAGTCGCGCCAGCTTTTGAAGGCTTGCCAGGCCGCGTCCAGCGCGGCATCGGCCTCGGCGATACCGGCCTTAGCGGTCACGCCAATCACCTCGGAGGGGTTGGAGGGATTGGTGGAGGTAACCGTCGCCTGGGTATGGACTTTCTCACCCCCTATGATGAGGGGATAGTGGCGGCCAAACTGGGCCCGCACCTCGGTCAGGGCTTTGCGCATGGCCTCAAAGGCTTCGGGGCTTTGGAAGGTTTCGATGTTTTCGGGGCGGTAGGGTTCGGGGGTCATATAGCTCCTTTCCGTTGTACCAGATAACGTCTGGGGTCAAGTTCCAAGAGTCGAGTGCGCTGCATTGCGGGCTCTTGGCTCTAAACCCTCGACATTGACTGCATGTCCAGCTTGCGACAGGGCCAGCACGGCTCGATCCAAATTGTGGGCTTTGACCAACACGTAATCGGTATTGTAAGTCGAAATCGCGAAGATGCCGACCTCGGCCTCGGCCAGCGGGTTCAGCACCGAGGCCAGGATGCCGGTGAGGCCAAAGTCGAACGGGCCTACCAAACAGATGCAGCGCCAGCCGCGCTCTGCCCTGATGTCCGGGGGTACGCGGCTCTGGCGGCAGACCACGGTGAGTTCGTCCTTGCTACGGCTGAGGCTGAAGAAGCCCTCGCTGTCGGCCCAGGCCGGGACGGGGGCGGTGGCCCCCAGCTGGCAGATCGCGTAGTGGCCCTCCAGAACGTGCAGATCGAGGTGTGGTGTCATGGCTATCCCTGAATCAGGCTGCGGGCCACAAAGAGCAGGTTTTCGGGTCGCTCGGCAATACGGCGCGAAAAGTAGGGATACCAGTCGGTACCATACGGTATATAAGCCCGCACCGTATAACCCTCGGCGGCGAGTTTTTTCTGCTCATCGCGGCGCACCCCGTAAAGCAGTTGGAGCTCGAAGCGATCCCGCCCGATGCCTTTCTCGGCAGTCCAGCGCTTCATCTCCTCGAGGATGTAGGGGTCGTGGCTGGCAATGGCCGTGTAGAGGCCGTTTTCCAGGGCTTTCTTACACAGCACCACAAACTGTGCATCCACCATGCGTTTGTCCTGAAAAGCCACTTCGGCAGGTTCTTTGTAGGCTCCCTTCACGATGCGTACCGGCGTTTTGAGCGGTAGCAAGTCCTGCAGGTCTTGCTCGGTGCGCTTGAGGTAGCTTTGCAGCACCACCCCGGTGTTGTCGAAGCCGGCCTCGTGCAACCGCTTGTAAATCCGCAGCGTCGCATCCACGCGGGGGCTGTCCTCCATGTCAATGCGCACGAAGCAATCCACCTTACGAGCCTCGGTCAAAATCTCAACCATCAATGAAAAAGCCAGGTCTTCGGAGAGATCCAGACCTAGCTGGGTGAGCTTGAGGGCCACGTATTTGGGATAAGGTCGGGCACCAAACTCCCGCACCAGCCGGATAATCTCACTCTGGAATTGCCGGGCAGCGGCT
This sequence comes from Meiothermus sp., assembly GCA_037440185.1. Lineage (GTDB taxonomy): Bacteria > Deinococcota > Deinococci > Deinococcales > Thermaceae > Meiothermus. The sequence goes on from JBBIUP010000098.1 coordinate 3,352, forward strand.
TCGGAAGTGACCATCTCCCCCAGCAAATCGAGGATGGCGTGTATCTTGTCGCGCTCCAAGGCTTCGACCACCCGCAGGGCTTCCTCCAGGGTATCGCCGGCAATAAAGCGGCGGGCGAAATTGCGGCCCCGGGTGAGCACCAGATTTTTGATGCTCTTGTTCTGGGCAATCGCCAGCACAAACGAACGGTAACTTTGATTCAGATCCATGGGTATTCCTCCACACCTTGGTGCAAATCTAATACCAACTCTGCGCGTGAGGGGCGCATATAGCGTCACTCACCTGCCGCGCCCGGGAGCGCGTCCGGGGGTCTCTTTCATCGCCTTTTGGGTCAGTCATAGGTAGAATCGGTATAAAGGTATTCGTTCGCGTGTCGGTTCAAGTCCAGCCTGGTTCCTCAGGGGCCGTCAGGCACGAGCAGATTGGCATCGTCTTCGCTATTCGCTCTGCCATGCCGTGGTCTCGTTTTACGCTCGAGGCTTTGGGTCACCAGATCGCGGAAATAGTGCACGTGCTCCCGGGCCGCCTGAGCAGCTTGTTCAGGGTCGTGGGCTTTGAGGGCCCCCAGAATATTGTGGTGTTGCTGACGGGTCTTGGGGTGCTGGGAGAGGGTGCGCTGGAAAGAACGTATGAGCGTCAGGCTCGAGCGCAGATCGGCATAAATGCGGGCCAGGGTTTTGTTGTGTGCAGCCTCCACCAGGGCCGTATGGAAATCGAAATCCACTTGCATCTGCCCGGTGTAGTCGTCTGCGGGCAGCGTATCCAACAGGCGAAGCTGTTTTTCCAGTGCGCCCAGTTCTGCAGCACTGGCATTTCGGGCCGCCAGAGAGGCTGCTTCGGCTTCCAACAAGGCCCGCACATCGTAGACCTCGCGCACCTCGTCTGCCGAGAGAGTGCGTACGCGTGCCCCTTTGCCCGGCGAAAGTTCCACCAGACCTTCCTGCGACAGCCGTTGCAAGGCTTCGCGCACAGGGGTGCGGCTAATGCCGAGTTGCTCGGCCAACCCCGGCTCGGAAATGCGCGCACCCGGCGGCAAAAAACCTGCCAGAATCGAGCCCCGCAAGTGTGCATAGGCAGCCTCCCGCACCGAGTGGGGTCGTTGGAAGTCGGCCATAAAGTGTATACAGTATACATTTCGATCTGAAAAAAGGTCAAACCCTAATCGGTATATGACCAGGGCTATGTAAAGTCAGGTTTTTGCAAAATACTCCCAAAAGCCAGCCGGCTGGGCCGCAAAGTCCACCACTACAAACGCTTGCGCCAACGTAGGGGGGGCGGGGTTTGTCACGCGCCAACCAATGTTTTTGCTGATGGAATGGACTGGCCTGGAACAAACCCTCCCTACAGCATAGGGAGGGCTCCAGGGCGGCTTTGCGGTTGCCCCAAGTGGACGACCCTGGGGCCGTCCTGGAAAATTAGCAGTGCCTCAGGGTAGCAGCTTGCGCAGTTCCTCTACCTTATCGGTGTTTTCCCAGGGGAAACCTTCGCGCCCAAAGTGTCCGTAGGCCGAAGTAGAGGTGTAGATGGGGCGCTGCAGGTTCAGGTTTTCAATAATGGCCCTGGGGCGTGCATCGAATACCTTCTGGGCCATCTCGGTGAGTTGTTCATCGGGAACTACGCCCGTTCCATAGGTCTCGACCCGCATCCCCACCGGACGCGCTTTGCCAATAGCGTAAGCCAGTTCGATCAGGGCCCGTTTGGCCAGCCCGGCGGATACGATGTTCTTGGCGATATAACGGGCATAGTAGGCCGCCGAGCGATCCACTTTGGTGGGGTCTTTGCCGCTGAAAGCCCCACCACCATGGGGAACCGCGCCGCCATAAGTATCTACAATAATTTTGCGCCCAGTCAGGCCGGTGTCGCCGTGCGGCCCTCCAATCACAAACTTGCCCGAGGGGTTGACCAGGTAGAGGGTTTCCCTGCTCAGGTACTGCTCCGGGATGGCGTGTTGGATCACCCTGGTACGGATGTCATGATCAATCTGATCGGCCTCGGCTTCCTCGGAGTGCTGGGTGGAGATCAGGGCGGTGCCCACATAGAGTGGCTTCTGGCCCTCATATACCACCGTCACCTGGGCCTTGCCGTCGGGACGCAGATAGGGAATTTCGCCGGTTTTGCGGGCTTCAGCCAGGCGGCGGGTCAGGCGGTGGGCCAGCGAGATCGGCAGCGGCATCAGCTCGGGGGTCTCGTCGGTAGCGTAGCCAAACATCAGGCCCTGATCACCGGCGCCTACCTGGTCAAAGTGGTCACGCGAACCCAACACCCGCCACTCCCACGACACATTGACCCCTCCGGCAATGTCTGAGGATTGCTCGTCTATGGCAGTGAGCACCGCACAGGTGTCGCCATCGAAGCCGTATTTGGCACGGGTATAGCCCACCTCGAGTACGGTCTGGCGCACCAGGCGGGGAATGTCCACATAACTTTCGGTGGTGATCTCCCCCGCAACCATCACCAGGCCAGTCGTCACCAGGGTTTCGCAAGCTACCCTGGCCCTGGCATCCTCAGCCAGAATCGCATCCAGCACCGCATCGGAAATGCGGTCTGCCAGTTTGTCGGGGTGCCCTTCCGTCACCGACTCCGAAGTTACCAGTCGTTGCAACTTTGTCCTCCTGTACCACGCAGTAAAGCCACGTCAACCGACAAAGTATAGCACTCCCACACCGGTTTGGTTTTACAAAACACCAACCCTGTTTTATTGCACCGCAAGCAGCAGACGAGGG
>JBBIUP010000098.1:6174-9184 GCA_037440185.1 Meiothermus sp.
TCAGCCCTTTTTGGCACGTACCTGATTGCTGATCAGGGCGATAAACTCTTGCACCACATAAGCATCAAGGGTATCGCCGGCTTGTTTGCGCAACTCGCGCAAGGCGTCTTGCTGGCTCCAGGCCGCTTTGTAGGGGCGCGACTGCAGGAGGGCATCGAACACATCTACCACCGCGAAGAGGCGGGCCTCGAGGGGAATCTCATCGCGGGTCAGGCCAAAAGGATAGCCTGAACCATCCACCCGCTCGTGGTGGTAGCGCACAATATTTCGGGCGGCCTGCGACAAGAAGCCCAGGTTTTCCAGCATGCCAAACCCAATATCGCAGTGGCTTTGCATGATGCGCCACTCGGCATCGGTGAGGGTTCCAGGTTTGAGCAAAATCGAGTCCGGGATCGCCAGCTTTCCCAGGTCGTGCAGGTAGGCCCCCATCCGCAGCCCCTCGAGGTCGGCAAAACCCAGGCGCTGCCCCAGGGCTTCGGTCAGGGCTACCACCCGGTCGGTGTGGCCTTTGGTCTCGAGGTCGCGCAATTCCAACCCTAAACCCAACGAGCGCAAGGCATCCTCGCGGGTGCGGGTGATTTCTTCCAGGTGTCGGACGCGTTCCCAGGCTCGTTCCAAACGCCGTGCAACCGACTCGAGCAGCGAAACATTTTCATCCGACACCGCAACCTTGTGGTGGAAACTCGCCAGGGTCAGGGCACCATAGGGCTGGCCCCTAACTTGTAGCGGCGTGGTGATGGTCGTACGCAAGGCTTGATCCTTAAGCCGGGGCCAAGCCTCTTTCCAAGTCTGATAGTCTTCCAGTATCTGGGTCTGGCCGGTCGCCAGAGCCTTCCCCATAAAACCTTCGCCAATCCGCACGGTCAGGTTGTTGAAGTGGACTATACGTTCGCCCACCTCGGATCGCCCGTGCCGTACCTGAAGCTCCAGATGACCGCTCTGGGGGTCTTCGCTATCTGGTTGAAAACGGAACACCCCTCCTGCGTGCAAACCGGTAAGTCCCAACAGGGTTTCGATGGCCCGCCGGGCCATGGCCTGGGGGTCATCCAGCAGTTCTAGGTCGGTGGACATCTGTACCAGCAGCCGGTAGTTGTCGGTTTGCTGGTAGGCCTGCTCGAGGGCCTGCAAACGCGAAAGCATCACTCCGGCCACTTTGGCCAGGGCCTCCAGGGCATAGCAATCCTGGGGTTGAATCTCGCCCCCTGCACCTGCGGTATCCACCGAGAGCACCCCCACCGTCCGCCCTTCAGGATCGCCTAGCGGCACCCCCAGATAGGCGGCCTTGACCCGGTGGCCCGAGGCGAAAACCGCACTGGCTTCGGCGGAAACATCGGGCAAATACAACGCACTGCGCTGTCCCAGCACCTGCCAGGCCAATCCCTTGCCACGGGCATGCCTTGTGCCTGCGGCCTGCTCGGCAGCATGGCCTGCTGCCGCCACCACCTCGAGCGCATCGTCTTTGGAGCGATAGAGCGTAACCAGACTGGTCGAAGCTTTGGTCTGCTGGAGCGCTTCTTGCACAATCAGTTGCAACAGCTCTTCGGTGGTTTGTGCAGCCGTCAGCCGCTGGCTGGTGTGGGTCAGGCTCTGTAGGCGAACCAACTCGCGTTCCCGCGCCGCCTGCGCTTCCAAGCGCGCCAGCACCTGTCCCACCCCCCGACCAAAGGATTCCAGTACCGCCGCATCCTCCGGTTCAAATGCAGCCAGCGAATAGGCCACCACCACCCCAAAGCCCTCACCATGCGCATCCTGAATGGGTACGAACGCTGCGTATTCTTCTGGATCATCATCAAGATTGAGTGATACATAAAGACGGGGGTCTTTCAGGTTCACCATATGCACCCGGCGCTCCTCCAGAGCAATCCAGGAAACCCCTTTGCCGCGCGGAATCTGGCGACCCATCGGTTCTTTCCAGTTCACGGCTGCAAAGGTTCTGAGTTCATCGCCGATCCGCTGCAAAGCCACTGCACGATGCTCTCCCACGATTTCCAGAATCAGATGGGGCAACGACTGCCACAGCAACCCGGCTTCGCGGAAGGTGGAAAGCACCCCCAGCACCCGGGCCAGACGCTCTTCGCGCTCGAGGCGGGCCCGGGTGTTCCGCCGTTCCTGGAGGGTCTGCAAAACCACCCCCAGACTGCGGCCCAGTTCGTGTGCCAGCGGCAGAGCCTCATCGGGGAAAGCCTTAGCCTCCATCCGATCCAGGCAGAGCCAGGCTTCGATCTCACCGCCAAGGGGAACGGGGATGGTCAGTACCCAGGTAATGGACTCGAGGGTTGTGCGGTCTACACTGGCAAGTCCGCTCAATTCAGGCCGCACCCGATTGAGCTTAGGCAGCGCAGCCTGGGCCTCTTGCAGCGAACCCCCGTACCAGCGCAGCTCGTCCTCGAGACTCAGCTCATAGGTCGGTATGGCAATAGGGTAACCCCGCATGGCCACAAAACGATAGTCATTACCCACCCTTACCAGAGCCGACCCGGCCTGGGCTCCCGGAATCAACTGTAAGGCCCCCTCGAGCGCTGCTGTCAGGAGCGTTTGCAGGTCGGGGCTTCCCACCAGTTGACGTAGAAGGGCCAGCATGCCTTGATAAGAACCGCTCATCTTTGCATCAGCCTAGGGCCTTATCAGCCTTGCACAAGTTCATGCATCACATCTCACAATGTCAAATATCAACATTGGCTTTGGTTCAAAAAGAGAGCCAGTTGTTCTTTGACGGATTTTCTGCCTTATTCGCCCCTGCCAAACCGCAGCGAACCGCTCAGCGCTGTACGTTAGGGGCCAAATCCAGGCGGTACTGCCATTCGGCTTCAAAACTGCGTCTCCAGGGGAATTTCAACCCCTCCGGCAGAAGTCGCCCCAACCCAAAGCGTGGAGTGGGTTCAGATTGTAAGCGCTCGAAAACATAGCGGGCGGCTTCCTCAGTGAGGGGTTCGGGAAACCGAGCCCGCACCCAAGGACGGCCGATCTCTCCCCAGAGGTACTCGAGGTAGGCCTGGGCCAGGGCCCGGGT
>JBBIUP010000099.1:0-8950 GCA_037440185.1 Meiothermus sp.
TTGCGAAACAAACATACCCCCCCAAAGCGGTAGCGCTCGAGGTGGGCGCGGGTGGTGGCATCCAGGGTAGGGCCGGGGATGTCTACCATCATCAGGCTGGTGGCTAAATACATGCTTTCCATGAGCACACTCCATTGTATGGCCGTGAAGTTGAGGAGGCTTGTAAAGAAATCAGGTGTTTCTGGCCTAAGAAGTGCTGTTTTTCTGGCGATTCGTGAATTGCGACAACAAGAAAACTGGGTCAGTATCGTATTTTAGAGCTTCGGGGTTCTCAGGATGGCCTAATTCCTGGTCAAAGATTGAAATAGACGCAATACCGAATTTCCAAGTTCCTCTAAAAAAAACCAATCGTCCGCACGCAAATCTAGAACGGTTTTCAGAAAGAAAACTGCAATCCTCATAGGCAGAGGTGCTGCTCCAGGCTATTTTTTGCCGTTAGGATTAGCGGCAAAAATAGCGAAAACCGCGATAAGAGCAAGGCAATGCCGGCAATGGATATGATGGATGAGGTTGAATTTGGGTAAACTTCAGTGTTTGAGAACCTCACCATGAAGCGCGTTCTGCTCCTGCCCTGCGACACCCGCCCCCCCACTCTGGAACTGCCACACCAACTGGCCAGGGTGGCCGGATTGGAGATGCGCTCGCCCTCACTGGAAATTTTGAACCAGATGAACGAACCCGGCAATACCGCGGCCATTGCAGAGTGGCTACGGCGCGAGGCGCCTGCGGCCGATGTAGCCATCGTAACCCTGGAAACCCTCTGCTTGGGTGGGATGATTCCGGCCCGACGGGTTTCGGATAGCCTGGAAGAGACCTTGCAGCGGCTCGAGGTGCTGCACGAAATCAAGCACAAGAACCCCAGCCTGCGTATCCTGGCCCATGGGGTGGTGGTGCGGGTTGCCCACGACAACGACCCGTTGGAAGAAAAGCCCTACTACGGTGAATGGGGTGCGGGGCTGCGCAAGGTTTCGGAGTGGATGGACCGCCTCGAGCGTAAGACGAGGCCAGCCTACGGCGGAACGCGTCGTGAGGAGGGTGCGGATCTGCTCGCGCCTGGCGGCCTCGAGCGTAAGACGAGGCCAGCCTACGGCGGAACGCGTCGTGAGGAGGGTGCGGATCTGCTCGCGCCTGGCGGCCTCGAGCGTAAGACGAGGCCACCACATAGCAGAACATATCGAGAAGAGGGTGCAGACCTGCTCGCGCCTGGCGGCCTCGAGCGTAAGACGAGGCCACCACATAGCAGAACATATCGAGAAGAGGGTGCAGACCTGCTCGCGCCTGGCGGCCTCGAGCGCCGCATCGCTGTAGAACAAGAGGTAGCCGATGCCCAGATGGAGCTGGATCGGGCCCGCTTGCACCTGCCCAAAGAGGTCTTGCAGGACTGGTTAGAGACCCGCGAGCGCAACCACGCCCTGCATATGGCGGCGATAGATTTGCTCAACGAGGGCATCCTCGAGCATCTGTGCCTCACCCTCGACGACACCACTCCCTATGGCCTGGCAGCCCGGGACCGAAGGCGGCTCGAGGCTCGAGTGGACGAACTGGGCTTGTGGAGCGAGGCCGATATCTACCCCGGGGCCGATGAGGTGGCCTGTACCTTGCTGGCACGGGCACTGGTCAATCACTCTGGGCGCAAGACCAAGATTTTGGTGCGCTACCCCTCGGTGCAGGCCCAAGAGGCCGAGCTGCTCTACGAAGATCGCCCGTTGGGCGAGCTGGTCAAGTCGCATATACGGGCTGCGGGAGGGGTGATGGTGCAGACTGCAGAGGAGGCCGATCTGGTTCTGGCAGTGAACGCACCTGCGATCCGGCAGGCCCACCACCAGCCCGACTTTGAAACGGTGGATACCGCTGCCCGCCACTTGCCCGAACTCATAGACCGCCTGGTGGGTGACCAGGCCACAGGCCGGATGGTAGCGGTGGCCGATGTGGCCTATGCCAACGGGGCAGAAAACCGCTTGATGCAGTTGTTGTTGCAGTCGGTCAACCTGCCTGGGCTGGCCAGCTTTGCGGCCTGGAATACTGCTGGCAATAGCCTGGGTAGCGCAATTGCAGCGGGGGTGTGCGCCCTGTATGGCGACGACCCGGTTTCGCTGGCCGAAGCCAATTTTTCTCGACTGGTAGACGACTGGCTCTACCAGAGCCGGGTGCGCTGGGAAGTACACGACAAACTGACCGAAGAAATCGGCAAGCCGCCCAACCCCTTCGATCTCGGCGACCTCAAGTGGGGGGCCGAACTCGCCATTGATCAGCGTCTCACGCCTTTGGCGTATGGGCTTTGGCAGCAGTTTTTCGCTCCTAGCTTGCCTGGGGTCAAACTGGAGTGGAGCCGCCCCAGACTGGCCTGGCCCCGCTTGTTTACCGGGGTCTTTCCGTTGCGGTTGGTGCGGGAGGAAGAATAATGCGGGATTTACAGCGGCTGTGGGTTCGTTGGAAAGAGCTATCGGCTTGGCAGAACCTGGAGCTTCGGCCTTTGGGAGGGGAGTTTCAGGCATCCGGCGGCCCCCGGGTGCCCATCCAGCCCGGCGACCCTTGGCCCGACCGCAGCTTGCCGGTACGCTTCTTTTTCGAGGTTGCGGTGCCCTCCTCCTGGGCCGGAAGACCTGTCTGGGTGCGGCTGAAGCCGGGTGGGGAGGGATTGTTGCGCGCCGGTGGCAAGCTCCTGGGGGGGCTCAACCCCTACCACACCGAGTATCCCTTGTTGGAAGAAGCGCAGGGGGACGAAAGGATACAGCTCGAGGTCGAGGCGGTGCCCAAAGGTTTGTTTGGGGCACCCGTTCTGGAGCCCAGACTCGAGGAAGCTACCCTCCTGGTTCCCGATACCCTGGTGCGCGACCTCTGCACCGATCTGGGTTGTGCCCTGGATGCGCTGCCACAACTTCAGCCCGATCTGGCCCAACGCCTGCTGGATGTGCTCGGCGAAACCTTTGCCCATATCGAGCTTCCACGCAGCCCAGCGCAGGCCTATCTGAAGCAGCTCGAGCGTTCCGCCTGGGCCCAGGAGACCGCCAAGCTATGGGAGGAATGGCGCTTTGAAGGGCCGGGCCTACCCCTGCAGGACGAGCACCGCCGCAGCCTGAAAACCGCCAGAGACTTCTTCCAGCAAGCCCTGGCGCACATCCGACGGCGCTACCCTGCCTCGGGCCAGCTGCTGCTCTCGGGCCATGCGCATATAGACCTGGCCTGGCTGTGGCCCATCGCCGAGACCCGGCGCAAGATTCGACGTACCTTTGCCACCGTCCTGCACCTGATGCAGCGTTACCCCGATCTCCATTTCAACCAGTCCAGTGCCCAGGCCTATGCCTGGCTCGAGGCCGACGACCCGGCCCTCTTTGCCCAGGTCAAGCAGCGTGTGCAGGAGGGCCGTTGGGAGTTGGTGGGAGGCATGTGGGTCGAGCCCGATGGCAACCTGCTTTCGGGGGAGTCCTGGGTGCGGCAATTGCTGTATGGACAGCGCTACTTCCAGCAGAAGTTTGGCACCAGGGCCTGCGTGGCCTGGCTGCCCGACACCTTTGGTTTTGCCGCCAACCTGCCCCAACTCTTCCGGCAGGCGGGTCTTCCATACTTCTTCACCACCAAGCTCAACTGGAACGAGACCAACTCCTTCCCCCACGACCTGTGGCAATGGGAAGGGCTGGATGGCTCGAGGGTGCTGGCCCACGGCTTCCAAAACCCCAACGAAGGCTATAACGGGTGCCTCGAGGCCCTCGACCTGGCGGGTACCTGGAAGAACTTCAGAGGCAAGCGCTACCACGACACCTCACTGCTCACCTTTGGCTATGGCGACGGGGGTGGTGGCCCCAGCGCCGAGATGATGGAGCGTTATGCCCGCTACCGCGAATTCCCCGGCCTGCCCGAGGCGCGGATGGGCCGGGTGGACGGCTTCTACCAGGATGTGGAGAGCAGAACAGGGTTCGAGGGAGAAAAGACCGAGAACCGCGTGCTGCCCCCCCTCCCCACCTGGAGCGGTGAACTCTACCTCGAGCTGCACCGGGCTACCTACACCACCCAGGCTGCCCTCAAAGAGCTTGACCAGCGCCTGGAGCAAACCCTGCTGGAGGCCGAGATGGCCTGGACGTTTGCTTCACTCAAAAAAGTAGATCCCCGCCTGACCCTGGATGAACCCACCTATCCGGCCCGCGACCTCGAGAGCTTCTGGAAGGTCTTGTTGCTGAATCAATTCCACGACATCCTGCCCGGCTCGGGCATCCACAGTGTGCCCCAGGAAGCGGCCGAAAGCCTGCGGGCGGCCCTGATTCAGGCCGAGGAAGTGCGGCAGGAAGCCCTGGGGCTGCTTTCGGCGGAGGTGCGCAAAGTTCACCCCGAGGCAGTGGCCCATCTGGTGGTGTGGAACCTGAGCACCTCGCCACGCCCCTTGCGGCTCCAGCTCGAGCGCCCTACCGAGCAGTTCTTCCGTTTGCTCACGACCACTGGCGACGAAGTGCCCTACCAGGAGTCGGGCTCGTATATCCTGATCGCCGCCGATCAGACCGTGCCAGCATTGGGCCATCTGGCCCTGGCCATTGTGGGCCACCTGGACGCCCGCCGAACCCCTGCCGTACGGGTAAATGGCCTCGAGCGTGTTCTAGAAAACCAACATTTACGGCTAGAAGTGGCCCCCGATGGTACGATGGCCCGCCTCTACGACAAAGACCACCAGCGCGAGGTGCTGGCTGGGCGGGGCAATCAGCTCTGGGTCTATACCGATGTGCCGCGCTACTGGGAAGCCTGGGATCTGGACGCTTCGTATGCCCAGGAAGGCCGCGAAATTCCCGCTACCCAGGTCAAGCTGATCGAGGGTGGCCCTATGCGGGCAGGCATCTGGGTGGAGCGCAAAATTGGCGAGTCACGTTTAGAACAGACCTACTGGCTGTGGGGTGGTTCGCGTCGCCTGGAAATCGAGACCGCCGCCCACTGGCAGGAGCGCCGCACCTTGCTCAGGGCCTTGTTCCCACTCAAGGTACATGCGCAGCAAGCCTGGTTCGATACTGCTTTTGGGGCGGTACCGCGACCCACCCACACCAACACCAGTTGGGATGCGGCCCGCTTCGAGGTTCCAGCCCTGCATTGGGCCGACCTGAGCGAGGCCGGCTATGGGGTAAGCCTGTTGGGTGGCTCCAAGCATGGTTACAGCGCCAGGGGGAACGTACTGGGTCTGTCGCTCTTGCGGGGGGCCATCTGGCCCGATCCGCTGGCCGATGCAGGCGAGCACCACTTTACCTACGCGCTCTATCCGCACCGGGGTGACTGGCGCGGGGGTACGGTGGTCGAGGCCGAAGACTTCACTGCACCTTTGTTGCCGCTGGCCTTGCCGATTCATGCAGGGGGTCAGCCTTCCAACCGCCAGTTTTTGCGATTGTCACCCTCGAGCTTGCGGGTAGCCGCGTTCAAGCGGGCCGAAGAAGGCTTCGGTTATGTTTTGCGGTTGTACGAGGCTCACGGTGGGCGTGGTGAGGTCGAACTCGATCTCACTGCGCTGGGCATTCGCAATGCAAGCCGGGTGAACCTGCTGGAAGACCCCGAAGAAGCCCTTTTGCTACAAAATGGCCGCCTGACCCTGGGCTACGCACCGTACCAGGTCATCAGCCTGAAACTGGAGCTGTAGAGGATGCGACTGGTGGGAACCCTCGTGACCCCCGATCTGACCTACTTGGGCCAGGTGGAATTCGATGAACACATTCACTCGGTTGAGCCCCTTACCAGAGCCCATCGGATGTCCAAGCGCTACATTTTGCCTGGGTTTGTAGACTTACACGCGCATGGAGGGGGTGGGGCCGACTGCATGGATGGGGAGAATGCCGTGCGACAGATGGCCCGTTTCCATGCCCAGCATGGCACCACCACCCTGCTCGCCACCACCGTCACGGCGCCCCTGGCCGAACTCGAGGCGGCCTTGCGAGGTATTGCCGCAGTGGTGCAACATCCAGGGCCAGGGGAAGCACGGGTGTTGGGGGTACATCTGGAAGGCCCCTTCATCAACTCCCAGAAACTGGGTGCGCAGCCCCCCTACGCGATTGAGCCCGACCTGAAGATCATGCGCTATCTGTTGAGCCTGGCCCCCATCCGGGTGGTTACGCTGGCCCCCGAATTGCCAGGGGCACTGGAACTGATTGCCTTTCTTAAGGCCCAGGGGGTGCGGGTGCAACAAGGCCACACGGTAGCTACCTATGCCCAGTCCAAGGAGGGATTTGAGGCTGGGGCACAGGGCTTCACCCACTTTTTCAATGCCATGACGGCTTTAGGTCATCGTGAACCAGGGGTGGTAGGGTTGGGCCTGGAACGCTCCGAATGGGCCGAGGTGATCCCTGATGGGCTGCATGTCCATCCAGCAGCTGTTCGTACGGTTTGGAAGGCCATTCCCTATACCTATGCGGTGACCGATGCGGTGGCGGCAGCCGGGATGCCCGAGGGGGAGTATCATCTGGGGCGGCATAAGGTCTACAAGAAGGGCGAGGGGGTCTTCCTGGCCGATGGAACCCTGGCCGGCAGTGCGCTGACGATGGACATAGCCGCCCAGAACCTGAGCTGTTGGGGCTATGCCTTGCATGACATACTGCAGATGACCTCGAGCTTTGCCGCGCAGTATGTTGGAATTGCGGGTGGTCTGGAAACCGGGATGCCCGCCGATCTGGTGGTGCTCGACGAACACTTTGCGCTCGAGGAAGTCTACATCGGAGGCCGGAAAGTTGGGCGATAGGGTTGGGGAGAAGTTGGCAGTGGGGCTTTGAGTCTCTTTCATCCATCGATCTGCGCCCTCATTTCGGTGCTCTTGTGTTGAGTGGCGTGTGGAAAGAAAACTGCGATAAAGGACAAGCATGAAAGCAGCCGAAACCAAAATGTTCAAAGAAGCCCACCAGGCCCCTGCCGTGGTGGAACGCGCACTCAAAGAGAATCGCAGCGAGATAGAACTGCTGGGTACCTTCTTGCGCCGCAATACCCCGCCCTTCGTGCTCACGGTGGCTCGGGGCAGCTCCGATCATGCGGCCCTCTATGGCAAATACCTGATCGAGAGCCTGCTGGGGCTGGTCTGCTCCTCGGCCATCCCCTCCATCAACACGGTCTATGGTCGCCACCTGTCGGTAAATAAAGCCCTGGTGATCGCGGTTTCACAATCGGGGGAAAGCCCCGATCTGATCGAGGTAACCCGCCAGGCCCGGCGCGACGGGGCCTTGACCCTGGCTTTTATCAACAAGGAAAACTCGCCCCTGGCCCAGACCGCCGAGGTGATGTTGCCCCTTTGGGCTGGGCCTGAGGAAGCGGTGGCCGCTACCAAAAGCTATCTGGCCACCCTGGCCTCGCTGGCCCAGTTGGTCGCAGCCTGGGCTGAAGACAAAACCCTCAAAGAAGCCGTGGCGATGTTGCCCGAAGCCATGTATAAAGCAGCGGATGCCAACTGGCAGGTGGGGCTGGCTGCGCTGGTGGAGGCCGACAACGGGCTGGTAGTGGGGCGCGGTTATGCTTTTGCGATCGCCAACGAACTGGCCCTCAAACTCAAGGAGACCAGTGCCTTCCATGCCGAGGCCATGTCGGGTGCAGAACTATTACATGGCCCGGTAGCACTGGTAGAACCCGACTTCCCCTTGTTGGTGCTGGTGTCCAAGGACAAGCCCATGCCCAGCATGGTGAGCTTGTTGGAAAACCTGCGGGGCAAAGGCGGACACCTGCTGGTGGCCTCCTCCGAAGCCGAGGCACTGGAACTGGCCCATACGCCATTGCCGCTCCCCACCAAGCTCCACCCGGTGCTCGATTCGATTCTGCTGGCACAGGCTTTCTACCCATTTGCCGCAGAACTCTCGGTGGCCAGGGGCTTCGACCCCGATGCCCCCCGCAACCTGTCCAAGGTGACACGGACGAGGTAGGTCTATGGTTGAGGGTTCAGCTTTTTAGGCTCTAAACCGCGATAGGATGTGAGGTATGGAAATTCGCAAAATAGGAGTGATCGGTGCGGGGCAGATGGGCGCGGGCATTGCCCAGGTGGCGGCACAGGCGGGCTATACGGTGATACTGCGCGACCTCGAGGAGTCCTTCCTCGAGCGGGGGATGAACGGCATCAAGCGCTCTATTGGTAAGCTTTTAGAAAAAGGCAAGCTCGATCAGGGTGCCCACGACGCCTCGCTGGCCCGTATCCAGACCTCGGTTAGTCTGGCAGACTTGAGCGACTGCGACCTGGTGGTGGAGGCAATTGTAGAGCATGAGCCTACCAAGGCCGAACTGTTTCGCAGCCTCGATCAAATCGTTCAATCCCAGGCCATCCTGGCCTCCAACACCTCTTCAATTCCCATCACCCGCCTGGCGGCAACCACCCAGCGAGCCGAACGCTTCATCGGGATGCACTTTATGAATCCGGTGCCGCTGATGGAGCTGGTGGAAGTGATTCGGGGGCATCTGACCGACGATGCCACCACCCAGGCTGTGCTGGAAGTCGCCCGCCAAATGGGCAAGACGCCGGTGGAGGTCAACGACTACCCCGGCTTTGTCTCCAACCGGATTTTGCTGCCCATGCTCAACGAGGCCATCCAGTGTGTGATGGAGGGGGTGGCTACGCCGGAGGCCATTGACCAGGTGATGAAGCTGGGCATGAACCACCCCATGGGCCCCCTCACCCTGGCCGACTTCATCGGTCTGGACACCTGCCTCTCCATCATGGAAGTCCTGCACCGGGGTCTGGGCGACGATAAATACCGGCCCTCGCCGCTGCTGCGCAAGATGGTGCAGGCGGGGCTCTTGGGGCGCAAGAGCGGGCGCGGTTTTTACCGCTACGACGAAAAGGGCAACAAGATCGGATGACCCGGCTGGATCACCTGGTGCTGGCCGCCCAGACCCTGCAAGATGGGGTTGAGTACGTCCAGGACGTCTTGGAGGTGGTGCTCCCACCGGCGGGGGGCCAGCACCCGTTGATCAAGAGATTGAACCCAGGATTAAAAAGGTGATGATAAAGAGGAACCGTGCT
>JBBIUP010000100.1:0-8903 GCA_037440185.1 Meiothermus sp.
TCAGCCCCCGTATTCTGGGCAAGACCACCAGCCTGCACCCGGTGAGCGTGATTGGAGCCATTTTGGTGGGCTCGAGCCTCTACGGGCTGGTGGGTGCGCTGCTGGCGGTTCCGCTGCTGGCCTTTTTCAAGGTGCTCTATGTCGAGTTTTACTTGAACAGCCGGTTCTACCGCGAGGGGTAAAGGGGTATGAGCGCAACGCTGAGCTGGGCCTGGCAGAACCCTTGGATACGCCTCGCAGTGTATTTGCTGCTGTTGGGGCTGGTTTTTTGGCTGCTGAGTTGGGTGCTGAATGGTGCGCGTACGGCCATCGGCATCGTTTCGGCGGCGTTTGTGTTTTCGTATTTGGCAAGCCCGGTGGTGCGCTGGTTTGAGCAACGCCGCCTGACGCGGGCTTTGGGCGTGGTGGTGGTGTTTGTAGGCATGCTCTTTTTCCTGGGGCTGGCCACGGTGCTGCTGGCCGGTATGACCACGCAACTCGCCCGTTTTATCAATAACCTGCCCAGCCTGGTAGAGCCGCTGGTGGGCTGGGCACGGGGCCTGCCCGATCAGATTGGGCAGATTGAGCTGCCGCCGGTTTTGCTCGAGGCTCTCAACCAGGCCACCCTGAACCTGCAAACCCTGCTGCAAGCCTTCACCCAGACCTTGCTGCGCGGCCTGCAAAGCCTGCTGGCGCAGGGGGGCAACCTGCTGGGTTTTTTCACAGGGCTGTTGGGCGGCGCATTCCAGCTCCTGACAGTCATTACCATCTCGATCTACCTGCTCTACGACCTGCCCCGCGTGGGGGCGGCGCTGTTCCGTGCGGTTCCGCTACCCTACCAGCCCGGGGTGCAGGAGCTGGCCCAAAAGGCCGATGCCGCCTTTGGAGGGTATGTGCGGGGCACCCTGCTGGGCGCCTTGTTCAACGGGGTGCTCATCGGCATGGCCATGTACCTGTCGTTCGGGGCTTTCCAGGGCTTTGGGGTGGGGGTGCTCACCCAGGCCATGTCGCTGGGGTTTCTGGCCTTTATTTTTAGCTTTGTACCGGTGCTGGGGGTGATTATCTCGGCCATACCAGCCCTGCTGCTGGCCTTGCCGCTGGGCTGGCTGGCTTTTGCGGTGGTGGCCTTGGTGCTGTGGGTCTGCAATCAGATTCAAGGGGTAGTCTGGCCGATCATCATGGGTCGCACCACCAGCCTGCACCCGGTTACGGGCATTGCCGCGGTGCTGATTGGGGCCTCGCTGTTTGGGGTGGCCGGGGCTTTGCTGGTGGTGCCGCTGGTGGCCTTTGTCAAAATCTTATACACCGACTACTACCTGAATAGCCGCTTTTACCGAGAGGGCTGAGGCTACTAAGTTGCGCCAGGGTAGATGGGCCAAACCTGCGGAATCGGACTATGCGTACCTGGCACAATTCCCCACCGATCTTTGGGAATCGCATCTCGCATTTCAACTATGGAGACACTTACCAGTGCCCGCCTTCCTGGAGGGCTCGGGTAAACCACGCTGGAATCTGGTGTCCAAAACGCTGGCCGGCAAAGTCCTGGGCAAACTCGCCGTAGCTGCCGGTCTGGATGGCCGTGCGGGCACTTTGCATCAGGCGGTGCAGATAGCGCAGGTTGTGCAGCGAGATCATGCGGGGGGCCAGCATCTCTTCGGCCCGCACCAGGTGGCACAAGTAGGCCCGGCTGTAGTGGGTGCAGGCATAGCAGTCGCATTCGGGGTCAATGGGGCTGGGGTCATCCAGGTAGCGGGTGAGTTTGAGGTTCAACCGCCCCCCCTGGGTCAGGGCATAGCCAAAGCGCCCGGTTCGGGTGGGGTACACACAATCGAACATGTCCACCCCCAGCGCCACCGAGGCCACCAGGTCTTCGGGATGGCCCACGCCCATCAGGTAGCGGGGTTTGCCCTCGAGCAGCATTCGGGTGGAAAGCTCGATGGCCGGATACATCCCCTCCTTGGGTTCCCCCACTGCCAGGCCGCCAATGGCGAAGCCAGGGGTATCGAAGGCCACCGTGGCCTCGGCACTGAAGCGGCGCAATTTCAGGTCAACCCCGCCCTGGGCAATGGCAAAAAGCGCCTGGTCGGGTCGGGTTTTGGCTACCAGGCAACGCTCGAGCCAGCGCAAGGTACGTTCGATGGAAGCCTTCAGGTATTCCGTTGTGGCAGGGTAGGGCGGGCACTCGTCGAAGGCCATGATGATGTCGGCACCCAGGGCTTCTTGAACCCCCACGCTGTATTCGGGAGAAAGCTCGATCAGGTCGCCGTTGAGGTGGCTGCGGAAGGTCACACCCTGCTCGGAGATTTTGCGCAGTTCACCCAGGCTCATGACCTGGAAGCCGCCCGAATCGGTGAGCCAGGGGCCGTCGTAGGCAGCGAATTGGTGCAGCCCACCCAGGGCCTGGATGCGCTGGGGGCCGGGGCGCAGCAACAGGTGGTAGGTGTTGCCCAGGATGATCTGCGAGCCGATTTCTATGAGTTCCTGTGGCGAGATTCCCTTGACGCTGCCCTGGGTTCCTACCGGCATGAACAGCGGGGTCTGCACCACGCCGTGGGGGGTATGAAAAAGCCCAGTGCGGGCTCTGCCGGACTGGGCGGTGATAGCAAACTCGAACACCTGGGTATTTTCGAGCCTCGAGGCACAAAGTGCAACATGGCAGACTGCGGCAAAAGTATCACTACGCCAGTGTTGTGGTGTCTCATGCGGCTATCCGCTATGAGCGACTTCCGATCTGAGGCTCGACCCTCGACCTCAGTTAGCGTTGCAGGTACTGGGGGCCTGACAGCTAAAGGTGCGGGCCTGTTCAATGTTGGGCCCATCGTAGCTGGTCTCGAGCCCCTTACCCAGCACCTTGAACCCGGCCTCGACCTTGCTTTTGCCGTTGATGCCGGTTTTGAGTCCTGCTGAGCCGTTGTTGCCATTTAGGGTCAGATTGATGAAGGGTTTGGCCTCGAGGCTTGGCCCGGCCAGGCCATAAAACTTGATATCCATCGCCAACCCCGCAAAGGCATTGCCCGAACCTTGCACCGGAACCGAGTAGTTGAAGGTGGGGTTGAGGGCAAAGTTGGCGGTAAAGGTGTTGTTCCACCCGCCATTGGTGGTACGGCTGCGGTTGTAGTCAAGTTGTACGTTGGTGGTGAAGGTGGGAGCAATACCCACCTGCACCGTTACCTTGCCACTGGCCCCACTGCTCACCCCAGCAATCAGCTTGGGCTGCAACACCACCACCACCGGCACACTGCCCACCAGGAAAGCCCGTTTGATGTTCCAGGAGGCCAGTTCGCGGTTGACGTTGAAAGCGCTGTAGCTGGCGTTGGCCTGGATGGTAGCAGTGATCTGGGCTTTGAGGGTGCCGCTCATCCCCGCTCTGAAAAGCTCTACGCTGCCACTGCTGAACTTGAGGTTGAAATTGGGTTTGAGGGTTTGCTCAATAAAGCCGTTCAGGGTGACGCTGGCGCCGGGTACACCCGGAATGTCAAACTTGACGTTGGTCAGGTTGATGCGTCCGGTGAAGTCTTGCACGCTGACCCCATCCAGGGCCTGAACCATGTTGGCCTCGCCGATGTTCAGGTCGGTCTCGAGGCTCACATCGCCCGAAGCAATGGCATCCTCGAGAGAGGCATCTTCGGTCTTGATGTAGACCTTGCGTACCGCCTGGCTGGAAACTCCACTGCCTCCTACAAACTGGGTCGAGACACCAGTAACCTTGCGTAACAAGCCATCATTACAATTGCTGACCAGCACATCTCCCGCGTTTGCATTAAAGGCACTGTCTGTGACCACTACCTCACTTGGAGCTACCTCGGTTTTGTCGGGGTCGAGCACCTTAAGCGCACTCACGGGCGTAAGGCTCCCGGTCACAGTACCCAGATCAGTCACTGGGTTGCAAACCTGTGTCCGAGGGCCGGGAGGGGTACAGGCAGCCAGTCCCAAAACTCCAGCCAACACAATAACGAGCCAGCGGGTCATTGCACCGCCTCCATCGAGGTCTCGGCTACATCGCGCACCTGGGCTCCGCTAAGGTAGGCCTGGGTGTGCCGATTGAACTCCTCGTTGCTGAGTTTGCCTCTAAACAACTCCCGGTTTGTAGCTGGCACATTGGAGTACAAGAGCCGAAAGCGCGAAGGCCCCAGCGGCGGCACCACCAGATAGGTGGCCTGGCCCTGGGCGTTGCGGTCGGTGGCCAGCGGGAAAGTGTGGCGGCCAGCAGGCAACTGCACATTGCGCTCGAGCACCACGGTGGTGGTGTCGGAGTCCATCGTTACCAGGGTCACGTAGCCTGGTTGGCTCAGGGTGAAGTTGAAAAACACCCGTTCGCGCAGCTTGTACTTGCCACCCTCGCCCCGATCCGGCGCAAAGGCGCTGATGACCGGTTGCAAGCCCCACTCTCTGCGCTGGCTATCGCTAACCCCAGGCTGCGGGGCACAAGCTGCTAACAACAGCAGCAAAACCGTGACATTCCAAAATCTCATCCCTAGAGTCTACCCCTGCTTTTCTGAGAGCATTACAGAATTTCAGATTAAGGTGGTCTTTAAGGAATACGCCAAACATATACTGGGCCATATGGAGGGCTATCTGCTGGTCATGTTGGGTGGGGCCATTGGAGTGGCCTTGCGCTATGGGCTGGCGGTCTGGCTACAAAACTGGTTGCATGTCGGAGGGTTCCCCTGGTGGACTTTCGCAGCCAGTGTATCGGGTAGCTTTGCAATCGGACTGGTAATGGCCGGGTTTCTCAACGGGCAGCTTTCTGGCAATGCCAGGCTGTTCCTGGCAGTTGGGATTCTGGGTGGCTTCACCACCTTTTCCAGCTTTAGCTACGAGACCTTGGGTCTGCTCCAGCGCGGAGAGTGGTGGCGGGCAGCAGCCTATGTGGCGGGGAGTGTGGTTCTGGGCTTTGTTGCTGTGCTGGTGGCATATCGGCTGGTGATGCGGTAGATGGTTCGGTAGAACACCCAATACTGCAATCAAACCAACCAAATGTACAGTTGATTACCCGCCTGGGCAAATGCTGGGGCTATTCTTCTGGTATGTTCGGCAACTTTTTCAAACCAAAAACCCAGGATAGCGACCGGGTTCCTCCAGGACAGACCCTCACCGAAAAATTTCCGGTTCTAACCTACGGCCCTACCCCCACCGTGCGCCCTGAAGAAGTAACGTTTGAAATCAAAGGACAGGTGGAAGCCGCCAAAACCTTGCGTTGGGAAGACCTGATGGCCCTGCCGCAGTCCGACCTAACCGCCGACTTTCACTGTGTAACCCGTTGGAGCAAGCTGGATGTGAAGTGGAGTGGTATCCGGGTGCTCGATTTGATGCAGCCGGCCAAGCTCAAACCGCAGGCCAAGGCGGTGCTGGTTCACTGCTATGGTGGCTATACCACCAACCTTGCACTTGACGATTTGATGTTAGAGCAGAATATCCTCGCCCACAAACTATTTGGCCAGCCCATCCCACGCGACCACGGTGGTCCCCTGCGCCTAATTGTGCCCCACCTCTATGCCTGGAAAAGCGCCAAGTGGATTCGTGGGTTCCAGTTTTTGGATAAAGAAGAATTGGGTTTCTGGGAGGTCAACGGCTACCACCGTCGTGGCGACCCCTGGAAAGAGGAGCGATTCAGCGATTAAGTTGCGCCCGCGTAAAATGCACCAACCAGCGTCCCCTCGCAAGCTGATTGCGGGAGCAATCTCTGACGGGCCTGCGGTCGGGCGATCAGACAAAACATATGCGGGAGATACTCAGGTGAAGAACTATAAGCCATAGGCCATTGGGTATAAAATGCCTTAGTGGAGTGGACAACCTGGCTCATTTTGTTGCTGGCTTATTTGTTTGGCGCGATTCCTGCGGGGGCTTGGGTCGCCCGCTACTACGGCTTGGATATCCAGAAAGTGGGTTCCGGGAACACCGGAGCTACCAACATCCTGCGTACCCTGGGGGCTGGCCCGGCGGTGGTGGTGGCTGGGTTTGATGTGTTCAAGGGGGGCATTGCCGTTTTGCTGGCCCGCTTGTCTGGCATCGAGGGGCCCCTGTTGGGCGGGGTAGCACTGGCTGCTGTGCTGGGCCACAATTACTCAGTTTTCCTGCGCTTTACGGGGGGGAAAGGGGTGGCGACCAGCTTCGGGACATTGCTGTTCCTGAACCCAATGGTGGCCCTACTGACCTTCCCGGTGGGCATTCTGACCATGTGGCTGACGCGGTTTGTATCGGCTGGAAGTATGATTGGCGGCCTGACTGCGGTAGCCATTACCATCGCACTGGGACGGCCTTTCTGGGAAATCCTGACCATGCTAGTCCTGGCAGGACTGATCTTCTGGACACATCGAGAGAACATCAAGCGCTTACAGGCAGGCAACGAGCGCCGCCTAGGAGATAACACCCGGGTTTCTAAAGCCACCCAGACCGACTCCGTTACGCGATAACTAAATTCCAAGTGTCAAATTGGCACGAAGGCCCTCGAGTCTTATCTATACTGGAAGGGTGCAGGGGTTGTCTGCGGCGTTTGCTAAAAATAGAAAACGGGCAGCTTACTTCTGGGCTGCTCTGCTGGCCATACCGGTATTGTTTTTGATCTGGCTGATGCGTCCCGAGGAAGGTTTTATCCGCTGGCTATACCCGGTGTTTATTCTGGTATGCGCAAGCTGGCTCTGGCGGCTGTATCGAGGGATCAGCGTGGGCTACATAGAGCGCGAGGCCATCGCCACAGTAACGATATTTTTTACCGTCAAGCTGGTCTACTATTTGTTTTGGGGTAGCCTCGAGCAAAACTGGGTCGAGATAGAGAGCACCTACTGGGTCATGGCTTTTGTCATGGTTCTAGCCTATATCGTGCTGGATGCCCGGAAGGGGCTGGTCTACAGCCTGGTTTTAGCAGTGGTTACCCTGACTTTGGGGATTCTGCGCCTTGGGGGCGAGGTGGCGCAAGGACAGCACCAGGCCGAGTTTTTGGCCTTTGTACGCTCCGAGATGCGACTGTTTGCTATGGCGGGGTTGCTATATGCGCTGGCCATAGTCAAGGATCAGCTTGCTTTTGCGCACCGACAGGTGGAAGAAATGCACACCCTGGCCCGTACCGACCCACTTACCGGGCTGCCCAATCGTCTGGCGCTGAGTGAGTATCTGGAAGGAGAATCCCATCAGGCCCACGGGCTATATGTGGTGTTGTTGGACATCGATCACTTCAAGCAGATCAATGACCGCTATGGGCACACCGTAGGTGATGGGGTGCTCAAAGAGGTGGGCCGACGCCTGCGCTCCTCTTTGCGTAAAGGTGATGTGCTGGGGCGTTGGGGCGGCGAGGAATTCATGATCATCATGCGCGGGGACAGCCAGCACGATGTACTAGCGGCAGTGGAGCGTCTGCGCGAGGATATTGCCTTCTGGCCCTTCGATGAGGTGGGGGCGGTATCGGCAAGCTTTGGGGTTGCCGAGGGCCATATGGGCGATAGCATCCATAGCCAGCTGGATCGGGCCGATAAGGCTTTGTATCAGGCCAAGCACCTGGGCCGCAATCGGGTTGAGCTCAGCCTGACGTAGCGTTGCGGGGTCGTAGAGATCGTTCTAGACTTAGAAGTGGTATTACAAGATCGAGGAAATGCGCTCCAGGGCCTTACGGATGTTTTCCTCGCTGGTGGCGTAGCTAAAACGCACGTGGTGGGGGGCCGCAAAGTCGGTGCCCGGCACCACCGCAACCTTGGCCTCGCCCAGCATTTTGAGGGCAGCCTTGTTCTCGTCGGGGTCAATCTTGGACACATCGGAGAGCACGTAGAAGGCCCCCTTCACCTTGGGGGTAGGCAGACCCAGCGCATTCAGGCCATCCACAATAATGCTCCGGCGGCTGCGGTAGGCTGCAAGGGCCATCGAGATGAATTTATGTGCCTCCGCTACATTGTTCAGCGCCTCGACCATGGCCCACTGGGCAATGGTGTCAGGGCTGGTGGTGGACTGGCTGGAAACATCAATAATGCCCTTGATCACATCCTTGGGGCCACCGGCGTAGCCAATACGCCAGCCGGTCATGGCGTAGGCTTTGGCTGCACCATTGACGGTGATGGTACGGTCGGGGGCCACGTGGGCTGGCGAGAAGTGCTCGCCCTCGTAGATGAGGTGCTCATAAATTTCGTCGGATACGATATAGAGATCGTATTTGTTGGCCAGTTCGGCAATAGCCACCAGCACTTCTTTGGGATAGACCGCACCGGTGGGATTGCCAGGAGAATTGAGCACGATGGCCTTGGTGCGGGGGGTGATCTTGCTCTCAATCTCGACAGGATCGGGGATGAAGCCCGATTCGGGGCCGGTATTGACCTCTATCGGTACCCCCTCGGCAAAGCGGGCCATTTCGGGATAGCTGACCCAGTAAGGGCCAATCACAATCACTTCGTCGCCGGGGTCGAGGATCGCCTGGAACAGATTGAACAGGCACTGCTTGCCCCCGACCGTGACCACAGTCTGATCGGCAGGGATATCGAGGCCGTTTTCACGCTTGAACTTGGCACCGATGGCCTCGCGCAGCTCGGGAATGCCCGCAGGCGGAGCGTATTTGGTTTTACCTGCCAGCATCGCCTGGGCGGCCGCATCCTTAACGAACTGGGGGGTATCGAAATCGGGTTCGCCAGCGGTCATGGCAATCAGGTCTACCCCCTGACGACGCAGCTCGAGGGCTTTGGCATTCACCGCCACCGTCGAAGATGGCTTCATGGTTTTGACACGTTTGGACAGGCCTCGCATACCTCGCTATTGTCGAGGGTCGGCTGACAAAGCGCAAGGGTCTTTCAAAGTGTGCCCACGATAGGTATTTCGGTTGTGGTTTTACAGGATGGGTTTTTAACGCCAGGCCTCTCAAGTTATGGCCCATTTCTAAAGTGGAGATCCTTGACGCTCCAACCAAGACCTCCCCTGCCCCGGCGGCAACACCGGCCATTGCCGTCGGC
>JBBIUP010000101.1:0-8877 GCA_037440185.1 Meiothermus sp.
CCATACCCACCCTCCATAATCGTTCCAGAAACAGCACCTCACAGGCTTCCTCGAGACTGGTCATCAGCGAAAACGCCTGCAACAGCGATTTTTCCAACGCCTCTTCGGTACCCTTGATGAAGGCTCCGTGGCCGCGCACCACACAGGCCCGGTATTTTTCCAGGGCTTTGGCCACAGCTTCGGCGGCCTCCTGGGTTCCCGAGGCCGTCTCGGGAGCCAAAACAGGAATCTGATCAAAGTAGTAGAGCCCTTCTAGGTCAATCGGCACGATGGAATCGAGGTGAAACGATAGCGCAATGGCGTGGCGCGGATGAGCGTGCACCACTGCGGTGGCATCGGTCTGTTGGTAGATGGCGCGGTGAATCACCCGCTCCACCGAGGCTCCCCTATCTTTTTCGGGGTCGGGCTCTAGGGTCAGCAATAGGATATCCTCAGGTGTTAAGTGAGCTTTCTGTGCGCCGGAGCGGGTTATCAAGAGACCCTCCCCGGTACGAACGGAGTAGTTGCCCGAGGTGGCCGAGGCCAGCCCTGCCGCAAATAAATCGGCCCCTACCTGCTGAAAGGTGAGATAAAGTTTGGCTTTCATCAGCTACCGAAGCATAGGCTGCAAGCAAACGCCTACAGCCTACAGCTCAACGATTGGGTTTTACGCTTCGCGTCCAGGCTGCTCGGGGCGCACACCAGGGCGGCGGGGGCCACCTACGGGTGCTTGCTCGGCTTCGCGGCGGGCCTCTTCGAGGCGCTTGAGGGTCTTCTGGTCTACCACCTGGGTATCGCGCACAAAGTCCGACCCCGTACCGGCTGGAATCAACTTACCCAGGATCACGTTTTCCTTCAGGCCAATCAGCTCGTCCAGCTTGCCAGCGATGGCGGCTTCGGTCAAGACATGGGTGGTGTGCTGGAAGCTCGCCGCCGAGAGCCAGCTCTTGGTCGAGAGAGCGCTCTTGGTCACACCCATCAACATCGGCTTCCAACTGGCGGGGGTCTTGTCCTCCGCCATTAGGGCTTCGTTGGCCGATTCCACATCCCACTTCTCGATTACCTGGCCCTCGAGGTAGCGGCTATCGCCGGAGTCGGTGATCTCCACATACTTGAGCATCTGCCGCACGATGGTCTCGATGTGCTTGTCGTGCAGCTTCACCCCCTGAGCGCGGTACACGCGCTGGATTTCGTCGGTCAGGTAGCGCTCCACTGCCTCGGGGCCTTTGGCTTCCAGCAGTTGGTGGGGGTCAATGGCTCCACGGGTGAGGGGCTGCCCCGCCTCCACGGTCTCGCCTTCCTTGACCGTGATGCGGGCCTCCTTGGGCACCTTGTATTCCTTGGAGAATCCCTCGCTGCTCACAAAGATGCTGGTCTTATCTTCGTGCTCTTCGATGTGAATGCTGCCGTCAATCTCGGCGATGACCGCCTTGACCTTGGGCCTGCGGGCCTCAAAGAGCTCGATCACGCGAGGCAAACCCTGGGTGATGTCGGTGCCAGAGGCGACCCCGCCGGTGTGGAAGGTACGCATAGTAAGCTGCGTGCCGGGCTCACCGATGGACTCAGCAGCCACCACGCCCACACTCTCGCCAATCGAGACCAGCTTAGCCGCTGACAGATCCCAGCCATAGCAGTGCTGGCAGACCCCATAGCGGGTACGGCAGGTCAGGGGCGAGCGCACCGGAACCTCCTCGATCAGGCGCTCTTCGGCAGCCTTGACGATCAGGTTCACTTCCTCCTGGGTAAGCTGGTGGCCCTCTGTGAAGGTTTTGCCCTTGATCTCAAATTCGCGGGCTACCGTGCGGCCATACAGCCCCGACTCAATATCGCTCTTTTTGCGCAACCGCTTGTTGCGGAAGGCTTCGTCAAACTGCAAGAGGGGCACCGAGATGTAGTCGGGGGTTCCACAGTCCAGCTCACGCACGATCACTTCGTGGGCCACATCGTGCAGCTTGCGGGTCAGGTAGCCCGAGTCGGCGGTACGCAGCGCGGTATCGGCCCCGCCCTTACGGGCCCCGTGGGTCGAGATGAAGTATTCCAGTACCGTTAGACCCTCGCGGAAGGAGGCCTTTACCGGTACCGGGTAGGTTTCGCCCGAAGGCTTGGCCATCAGGCCGCGCATCCCCGAAATCTGGCGGATCTGCTGGGGGTTACCACGAGCACCCGACTGGCTCATCACGTAGAGCGGGTTGAAGGGGTAGTTTTCCTCGAAGTTCTTGAATACCGCCCCGGTCACTTTTTCGGTGGTCTGGCTCCAGAGCTGTAGAATCTGCTGGAAACGCTCTTCATCGGTCATCAAGCCCAATTCGAAGGCCTGCTCGATCTGGGAAAGCTTGGCATCGGCCTCCTGCAAGAACTGCTTTTTCTCCACCGGAATGACCGCATCGTCAATCCCGATGGTGATGCCCGAGGTGGTGGAGAGCACAAAGCCGTAGTACTTGAGCGCGTCCAGCAGGTTGGCGGTCTTTTCCACCCCCAGCACCAGGAAGCTCTTGTAGACCAGGTCTTTGAGTGAGTTCTTTTCCTGGGCTACCTCGAGGTTGACCAGCTCTTCTGCAGCCGCCGCATCCTCCACAGCCTCGCTGACGATGCGCAAGAAGAGCATCCGTCCGGGCGAGGTTTCCAGCAGCTTGTTGCCCAGGCGCACCGTGACCACGTCCTGGTGGTCTACGACCCCGCTCTGCACCGCCAGCAAGGCTTCGTCCACATTGCTGAAGACGTATTTGAGACGACCCACACTGGTTTCTTTGCCAGCGACCTTGATCCTGGCGTTGAATGCCACCTTACCTTGGTCATAGGCTTTTAGCGCATCTTCGATGGTTTTGAACTCACTGCCCTGGCCCTTTTTCTCACGGCGGAGCTGGGTGATGTAGTACAGGCCCAGGATGATGTCGCGGGAAGGCTTGGCCACCGGCTCACCCGAGGCGGGCGAGAGGATATTGTGGGCCGAGAGCATCTGGATGCGGGCCTCGGCCTGAGCGTAGCTGGACAGCGGCACGTGCACGGCCATCTGGTCGCCGTCAAAGTCGGCATTGAAGGCCTCGCAGACCAGCGGGTGCAGCTGGATGCTCTGACCCTCGACCAGCACTGGCTGGAAGGCCTGGATGCCCAGGCGGTGCAGGGTGGGGGCGCGGTTCAGCAGCACCACCTTGCCGTGGATGACCTCTTCCAGCGCATCCCACACCTCATCCTTGATGTCGCGGGAGCGCTCCAGCATCTTGCGGGCACTCTTGACATTGTTGGCGATGCCCTTCTCTTCCATCTTTTTCAGCAGGAAGGGCTTGAAGAGCTCGAGGGCCATCCGCTTGGGCAGGCCGCACTGGTGCAGCTTGAGCTGCGGCCCCACCACAATTACCGAACGGCCCGAATAGTCCACGCGCTTGCCCAGCAGATTCTGGCGAAAGCGACCCTGCTTACCCGAGAGGATGTCGGTGAGGGAGCGCAGGGCTCTATCTGAACCAGGGTTGGTTACAGGAGTACCACGACGCCCGTTGTCCAAGAGCGCATCAACGGCCTCCTGGAGCATGCGCTTCTCGTTGCGGATGATCATCTCTGGGGCACCCTGGGAGAGCAGCTTGCGCAAGCGGTTGTTGCGGTTGATCAGGCGGCGGTAGAGGTCGTTGAGGTCGGAGGTGGCAAAACGTCCACCGTCCACCTGCACCATCGGGCGCAGGTCAGGGGGCAGTACGGGCACGGCCTCCAGCACCATCCACTCGGGGCGGTTGCCGGAGTCGCGGAACGAGCGCACCACTTCCAGACGCTTGCGCGCCTTGGCCCGGCGGGCGCGGCTGGGGTGCTTCATCTCTTCGACCAGCTCAGCCTCGAGCACGCTCAGGTCAATATCCTTGAGCAACTCCTGGATGGCCTGGGCACCCATCTTGGCATCAATATCGTAGGACTCAATCACCCGTACCGCCATGCGGATAAAGTCCACTTCCACCCGGCCATAGATTTCCGAGGTGGTCTTACCGCCATCGGCCAGGGCATCGCCCGGTGATACCCGGTCACCATTGGTCACGTCCACATCGTCTTCGAAAGGGTAAAGCTTGGCCTTCATCACCACGATGGAGGCGGGCTCATGCAGGTGTACGATCCCGTCGGCTTCGGCAATCACTTCTTCCTCAGGCTCGATGGCTCCCACCAGCTTGTCGCCTTTGCGCACGCTTACACCCTCGGCAGCCAGCACGTGCATGTGTGGCTGGAGGGGATAGTCGGCCACGCGGGGACGCTCGAGGGTAAAGCTGAGGTGAACTTCCTTCTTGGCGGTTTCGGCCTCGAGCTTCTCCACCTTAAGACCCTTGGGCATTTTGAGCTGGCCCTTGCCCTGGGCCAACACGTCGCCACCCCCCACCAGCTCACCTTGCCCCACCTTGAGGTGCATCCCGGCGGGTATAAGGTAAATGGCGCTTACCGCGCTGGTGTCAGGGTCGAGGATTTTGACCAGGGCCCCATCCCCCACTTCCTCCACATCCACTACCCCAGCGTCTTCGCTGGTGATCTGGTAGGAGGCCTCGAGCTCAGCAATAGGCTCACCTGGCTTGTACTTGTCCTGCTCAATCCAGGAGGCCTTGGGCAGGGTCAGGCTGGCCCGTTCCTTTTCGGCATACTCCACCCGGATGCGACGGGGGAAACGGAAGAGCACCAGCCCGTCCATTTTGCTCACCACGCCAGGGGCCAGCTCCTGACCTTTTTTGACCTCGTCTCCATCTTTGACGAAGGTCTCTACGCCGGCTGGAATAACATAGGTCTCCTGCTTACCAAAACGCAGTTCGCGGTATTCGTCGTCGGTGAGTAGCTGGCGCTTTTGCACCGGCGTACCGCCCAGCATGGCCCCTCTGGGATCAATGGTGATGTACTTGGCAAAGTACAGCACTTGCTCGAGTTCCTGGGCCGAAAGGTCCAGCAGCGTACCGATCTTGGAGGGCACATCCTTGACGTACCAGATGTGTGCGGTTGGGGTAGCCAGCTCGACGTGGCCCATGCGGTAGCGGCGCACGATGCTCTTGGTCACCTCCACCCCACAACGCTCGCAGACCTTGCCCTCGAACCGCTGGCGCTTGTACTTGCCGCAAGCGCACTCGTAGTCTTTTTGCGGCCCAAAGATGCGCTCGTCGAAGAGACCGTCACGTTCGGGCTTGAGGGTGCGGTAGTTGATGGTCTCGGGTTTCTCGACCTCGCCGTAGCTCCAAGAACGAATCTTTTCGGGGGCGGCCAGGCCGATTCTTACTTTGCGAACTTCTCGTTTAATCATCGTTCACTCCGTGAACTTCTGTCTCAGGTCTAATGCCACAGATCTTGGGTCAAGGGCAGGTTTCGTCATCCAGCTTGCGACCTGCGGCACTTAGCGCCTGCTGGCCAACCCCTCAAAGATGTCCAGATTCCTTGCATTTTCGTCGTAGGTCTCCACATCCAGGCCCAGCGACTGCAATTCTTTCACCAGCACCCGGAAGCTCTCAGGCACGCTGGCCTCGGGCACATCGTCACCCTTGACCACCGCTTCGTAGGCAGCGTTGCGCCCCTCGATATCGTCGGATTTAATGGTGAGGATTTCTTGCAGGGTATGGGCGGCACCATAGGCTTCCAGTGCCCACACTTCCATCTCACCAAAACGTTGACCACCAAATTGGGCCTTGCCGCCCAGGGGCTGCTGGGTAATGAGAGAGTAGGGGCCAGTGGAACGCGCGTGCATCTTGTCCTCCACCATGTGGTAGAGCTTCATGATGTACATCACGCCCACCACGATAGGGCCTTCGATGGGCTCACCCGTGCGGCCATCGTAGAGCACACTCTTACCCTGCTGGGCCACCTCACGGAGTTGATCCTGGTGGTCTTTTTCACCATCCACCAGGCCCAGCTTTGCTGCACGGGCCAACACTTCACGCTCGCGGTTGTCCACGGCAAAGCCCGCTTTAGTGCGGGTTTGCCACTTCTTGTCAAAGGCCTTGCCCAGCATTTCCTTGATCTCATCTTCGGCAATGCCATCGAACACGGGCGTGATGTATTTCATGTCCAGTTCGTAGCCCGCCAGGCCCAGGTGGGTCTCCAGAATCTGGCCCAGGTTCATGCGGCTGGGCACGCCCAGCGGATTGAGCACGATATCCACCGGCGTTCCATCGGGCATGTGGGGCATATCTTCGGGGGGCAGGATCTTGGAAACCACCCCCTTGTTGCCGTGGCGGTTGGCCAGCTTGTCGCCCACCTGTAGCTTGCGCTTCTGGGCCACATAGACCCGCACCACCTCGCGCACACCCGGCTTGAGTTCCACCCCCGGCTCACCCCGGCGCAAGCGCAGGGTGCGCACCACGATGCCCCCTTCACCCGGCGGCACCCGCAGCGAAGTGTCCTTTACATCACGGGCTTTTTCGCCGAAGATGCTCCGCAACAGTCGCTCTTCGGGGGTGGGCTCGGTCTCACCTTTGAAACTGGTACGGCCCACCAGAATATCGCCCGCCTTGACCTCGGCGCCAATCCGCACCACGCCGTCCTCGTCGAGGTCGCGCAGAGCGGCTTCGGAAAGGTTAGGGATATCGCGGGTTACACGCTCGGGGCCAAGCTTGGTGTCGCGGGCCTCGATCTCGTAGCGCTCAATGTGTACCGAGCTGTAGAAATCGCGGCGAAGAAGATCTTCGGAGATAACGATGGCATCTTCGTAGTTGTAGCCATCGAAGGGCATAATGGCCAACAGAACATTCTGTCCCAGGGCCAGGCGTCCTTCATCGGAGGCGGGTCCGTCCGCGAGGAGATCGCCTTTCATGATTTTCTGGCCCTTAGAGACGCGGGGACGCTGGTCGAGGGCCGTTCCCTGGTTGGAACGGGTAAAGCGACGCAGGTTGAAGTCGTACAGACCCTTATCGTCACCCCGGATGTGGATCTTGGAGCCATCCACATACTCCACCACCCCATCTACGTTGGAGTAGAGCGAGGTGAGGGAGTCGCGCACCACCCGCTCTTCGACACCGGTCATAACCACCGGGCTTTGGGCGCGCAGCAGGGGCACCGCCTGGGCTTGCATGTTGGAGCCCATCAGGGCGCGGTTGGCATCGTCGTGCTCGAGGAACGGCACCAGGTTGGTGTTGACCGAAAATATCTGTTTGGGTGATACGTCCATATACTCGACTTCTTCGGGGCGCATCACGATGGGGTCGCCCTTCTTGCGCACCACGATCTGGCTGGTGTCGAAGTGTCCGTCGGGTTTGAGGGGCGTATTGGCCTGGGCAATGGCGTAGCGGTCTTCCTCGGTGGCGGTCATGAACTCCACTTTGTCTGTGACCCTGCCCTTTTCCACCTTGCGGTAGGGGGTGAGGATGAAGCCCAGGTCGTTAATGCGGCCAAACGAAGCCAGCGAGGAGATCAGACCGATGTTGGCTCCTTCTGGGGTTTCGATGGGACAGATGCGACCATAGTGGGTACGGTGCACGTCGCGCACATCGAAACCAGCGCGTTCGCGGGTCAGACCGCCAGGCCCCAGCGCCGAAATACGCCGTTTGTGGCGCAGCTCCGAGAGCGGATTGGTCTGGTCTTTGAACTGGCTGAGCTGGCTGCGGCCAAAGAACTCACGAATGGCTGCCACCAGCGGGCGGTTGTTGACCAGCTTGGCGGGGGTGGCACTTTCGGGGGTACCCAGCAGCATGCGCTCGCGCACCCCACGGGCCAGGCGCGAAAGCCCTACGCGGAACTGATCGGCCAGCAATTCGCCCACCGTGCGGATACGGCGGTTGCCCAGGTGGTCAATGTCATCGAAATCGTATCCGGGTTCACCGCTTTGCAGGGCAAAAAGGTATTTGAGAACCGGCAACAAACCTTCATCCCTAAACTCGCCGCTTTCAAACTTAATCAGCATCCGGCCCGAAAGCTTGATGCCCAGTTTCTGCTGGGCCTTGTATTTGCCGGCCTCGCCTAGGTCGTAGCGGCGGGGGTCGGACAAGAGAGAATGCAGGTAGGTGATGGCCTTGTCACGCTTGGGCGGGTCGCCGGGGCGCAGTTCGGTGAAAAGCTTGAGCAGGGCCTCGTCCACACCCATCTCGAGGGCTTTATTGCCCCGGTACTGGGCTTCCAGCAGCCCAGGCAGCAGATCGGGATAGCCTGCGAGCTCTTTGCTAAGGGTATCGGCGGTGAAGCCCAAAACCTTGAGCAGAAGGGCCAGCGGGAACTTCTTCTTGTTAACTTTCATCACCACTACACCGGACTGCTCGAACTCGAGGTCAATCCAGGGGCCGCGCTTGGGCAGGGGAATGACCGAGGCTACATACTTGCCGGGGCGGGTCTGGTCGGCGGTGAAGTACACCCCAGGCGAGCGGTGAATCTGCGAAACAATCACCCGGTCGGCCCCATTTACGATAAAAGAGCCATCCTCGGTCATGAGGGGCAGATCGCCCAGAAATACTTCGTCTTCTTTCAGGAGTCCGGTGTCCTTGTGTACCAGCAAGAGCTTGGCGTAAAGGGGAGCCTGGTAGGTCAGGTCTTTCTCGCGACACTCGTCCTGGTCGAAAGGCGGTTCGCCTAGGCGGTACTCGAGGAAATCCAGCACCAAACCCCGGCCCTTTTCCCCTTCTTCGATGGGGAAGGTCTCCTTGAAGGCTGCCTGCAAACCCAGGGATTCCCGCTTGAAGGCAGGAGCATGGGCCTGTAGGGCTTTGGTGAAGGAATCTACCTGGATTTCAGTAAGGGGTGGAAGGGGAA
The DNA here is from genome assembly GCA_037440185.1 of Meiothermus sp. Taxonomy (GTDB): domain Bacteria; phylum Deinococcota; class Deinococci; order Deinococcales; family Thermaceae; genus Meiothermus. Next base: position 8,659 of record JBBIUP010000101.1, read on the forward strand.
TAACTTCTGTAATCTTGCCGAACCGCTCTATCTTCATCAAACACCTCATAACCCGTGGGGCATCCTGGTGGCAGTTCACCTCGATACCACTTGCTTAGGGTCGTTTTGGGGGTTTTCGTAAGCTAACAGGGTTCTTCCGCAGGTAGAAAAATCCCCTGCGGTGGCTGGTTCTTACGCTTTTCGTGGAACACACCTTCGGTGCAGGCCACAAAACACAAA
>JBBIUP010000102.1:0-5222 GCA_037440185.1 Meiothermus sp.
TGCCTGGGGCGCGTCCGTGGGTCTCTCCCGTCGCTTTTCGGATCATTCATAGGCAGAATTGGTATAAGGGTAGTTTTGAAACGCCCTCTTCCTCCACAACGATCGAGATCGCCATGGTCTGGCTTAGCGACGTGGGAGTGGGAAGACTTCTCGTGTCCAGCGGGTAATCAAACGGGTACGCAGGTCGGGGTCACCGAACTTCTTGGCATCGTAGTTGATCAGTTTAAAGTCTTTGGGATCGGGGATGCCTTCAACCAGGGTGGTTTTGGTGTTGGAGGGCAGCGAGAAAATGCCCGCCCGGAAACCGACGGCTTGCCCGGCTGGTGAAACGGCCCAGTCCATGAAGGCTTGGCCGTTGGCCTTGTTCCTGGCCCCACGAACCAGGCTCAGGCCGCCAATTTCGTAGCCGGTACCCTCGCAAGGAGCCACAACCTCGATGGGGAAGCCTTGTTTCTTGAACTCCACCAGGTCGTGCATGAACTGAATCCCGATACCGATTTCGCCACGCCCCAAAGCAATGCGCGGGGCCACGCCCGAACGGGTATACTCGGCCACGTTGCGGTGGTAGCTGCGCATGAGGTTATATGCTTCTTCCTCGCCGAAAAGCTGCACCAAAGTGGCAATCTGGGTATATGCGGTTCCCGATGTGTTGGGGTTCGAGACCTGAATCAGGCCCCGATAGGCCGGGTTGGTCAGATCCCTCCAGCAACGGGGAATGGGTGCACCACGGTCTTGTAGCACTTTGGGATTGATGCCAAAGCCCAGGATGCCCTGGTAAAGCGGGGTATAGGTGGTGCCGATGGCAGCCTTCATGGTGGCGGAGAGGTCGCTGTAAGCCCTGACCCGGTACCATTCAGTAATTGCATCCTTGAAAGCTTCGTAGTGGGGGTCGCCAGTGCCGCCGAACCACACATCGAAGGTGGGATTGGCCTGCTCGGCCCGCAGACGGGCCAGGGCTTCGTTGGTCGAGACGCTTACGATTCGTACCTCAATGCCGGTGGCCTGCCTGAAGGCTGGGCCAAGGGACTCACACCAGTTCTGGGTCACGCTGCAGATAACGTTGACCACCCGTTGTTGGGCCAAGCCCATGCTCGTCACCAGGAGTGCAGCCGCAAGAACCCACCAGCGGACATTCCGCTTCAACACAGTCATTTTTAGCCTCCTCGGGTGAATCATACGGCTTGTCAGAAAAATGTCAAGATTCAAGTGCCCCACACGACAGAAAATAATTCATGGAACACCAGCAAAGTAGAGCAGGGGCTGTAGGCTTGAAAGAGAGCCTTGGGCCTTGCGCTCCGTGATGGACAGCTTTTTCAACGTTCGAATTTGCTGGACTTTAGCGGGTATTACACCTATACTTCCAGCAGATTGGATGGTCAGGGAAAAGTCAAGTGTTAGAAGCCTTGGGTGGTCTGGCGTTGCTGGTGAAGGGTCTTTCCTTCCTGTCCCAGGCCTTGGCGGTGGTGGTGGGTGGGCCCGCACGCCGGGTCTTGACCTGGGCCACCGCTCGCTCGAGGCGGGCCTGGCTGGCCGGAACCCTGGTGGGGGCCCTAACCCTCAATAGCTCTGCGCTGGGCTTGACTGCTATTGGGCTGGCCGAGTCGGGCATTGCCAGCTTTGGCTCGGCGCTGGTGTTGGGATTGGCAGCCAAAGGGGGGGCTACGGTGGCGCTGCAACTGGCCGCCACCCCCATCAGCGCGATGGCCTTGCCGATTGTGGGGGTTGGGTTTGTGCTATCGCTGTTTAGGCGGATTCAGGTCTGGGGCGAAGGAATCCTGGGGTTGGGAATGCTGCTGCTGGGGATTTCGCTGATGGTGCAGGGGCTACTGCCCATGACCAACTCCGAGCTTTTTACCCTGATTCGCCAGAGCCTGGAATCTTCTCCACTGGGCCTGTGGTTGCTGGGTTTTGCCCTGGCCTCGTTGTTGGGATCGGCCAATGCAGTAGCGGCGCTGGCACTGGCGCTGGCAACCTCGAGCGCCTTCAGTCTGTCGTCTGCGCTCCTGCTCACCCTGGGTGGGGGGGCCGGGTCGGGGATGATTCTGCTGCTTAGCACCTGGAACAGCCCACCAGTAGCCCGCCGGATTGCGGCTGCTCATCTGGGGTGGAAGATACTGCTCTCGATCCCGTTTGTGCTGTTTTTGCCGGCTTTTGCCCGCTTCAGCAACGAGTTGGCGCAGCAGGTGGGCTTGGGCACTTCGGCTGCAGTGGCCCAGGGGCATCTGCTATACCACCTGCTGGCCTCGCTGCTGGTGTTGCCAGTGGTGCGTCCCATCGAGGGTTTCATGCGCCGGCTGATGCCCGATTCGGCGCACAGCATCAGCCCCAGGTATATCTCCGAGGAGGCCCTTGAGTCGCGCGAACTGGCTTCCAGCCTGGCCTTGCGCGAGGTGGGGTGCATCGGCGACCAGCTCTCGGAGATGCTCACCGAGACCGTAAAAATTCTGGCCTGTGGCAATGGCGATACTGCTGAGGTAGCCCGGCGCGAGGAGAAGGTAGACCAACTGGCCCGCGCCATCGTGCTCTACCTGAGCGATCTTTCGGCCCGTCATCCGGGCGACTCGCCGCTGGTGCTGATGATGGCGGCCAGCGAGATCGAGCACATGGGCGATCAGGTGCGGCGGATGTTGCGCAAACAAGACAAGCTCTATGCCCAGAACCTCGAGTTCTCCGAGGAGGGCCGCACCGAGCTGGCCGATGCTGCCGAGAAAGTGCTCAAGCGGCTGCGGCTCTCGTTAGCGGCCCTCGCCACCCGCAACGAGGCCCTGGCCCTTCAGGTCATCGCCGACCGCGAGCATCAGGAAAACCACCTGCTCGACCTGCGTCGCTCCCATCTGCGCCGCCTGGAAAAAGGCCGCATTGAAAGCCGCGCCACCACCCTGGCCCACCTCGATCTGCTGATCGTACTGGATGAGCTAGACCAGAGCATCACCCGCCTGGCCACGCTTTCCCAAGACCTTCGCCAGCCCTTAGCCGGGTCTGCACGCGCAATACGCAATTCCACCCGATCTACCTGAAGCCGGGTTTTTTGCGGAAGGCTCCAGATTGCGCTACAGTGGGCGCAATGTCACGCTACGATGTGCTGGTTGTTGGCGCTGGTATCGTAGGAGCCGCTTGCGCGTATCGCCTAGCCGAGCGGGGGCTGAAGGTGGGTGTGCTGGAGAAGGCGGCTGCTCCCGCGATGGGTTCCACCGGCAAGAGTGCAGCCGGGGTGCGGGTGCAGTTTACCGAGACCACCAACATCCTCTTGTCCTGGTACTCGATCCAGGAGTATCGGCAGATGCCCGAAGCTGCCTACCGGCCCATCGGCTACTTGTTTTTGGTGCCAGATTCCCAGTGGGAACAGCACTTGGTCGGGGTAGAGTTACAACGGCGTCTGGGGGTGCCGGTGGAGGTGCGCGATCTCGAGGGCGCCCAGGAATGGTTCGACTTTATGCCGGTTGCACCGGGCTTGGAACCCATCCTGGGAGCCACTTTTGGGACTGCCGACGGGATTGTAGATCCCCACGGTATCTGCATGGAGTACCTGCATCGTGCAAGGCAGTTTGGGGCGAAGGTGCATACCGAAACCGAGTTTCTGGCAGCCGAGCCCAGAGGGGGGGGTTGGCAGGTGCAGACCTCGAGGGGCCTCTTTCAAGCTGCGATACTGCTCAATGCGGCGGGGGCTTGGGCGGGTGAGGTGGGGCGGCGCTCTGGAGTGTCCATCCCGGTGCAGCCAGCCCGGCGGATGGTCTTCTGTACCGCGCCCATCCCCTATCCCTCCTGGCATCCGCTCACCATAGACCTGTCCAGTGGCTTCTGGTTTCGCCCCGAGCACGACCGCCTGATTTTGGGTCGTAGCAACCCTGCTGATGTGGGGTTCAACGAAGGCATGGACTGGTCGTGGCTCGAGCCCACCCTCGAGGTCGGTATCCCCCGCTTCCCCTGGCTCGAGCTATTTCGGCTCGATCACAAAGCCAGTTGGTGGGGTTACTACGAGGTCACGCCCGACCATAATCCCATCGTGGGCCGTATGCCGGGAGAGGAGGGCTGGGTAAACGCTTGTGGGTTTTCCGGCCACGGGGTGCAGCAGGCCGCCGCGGTTGGCCGCCTGATGGCCGAGGAAGTTGTAGACGGGCGGGCGCACAGTCTGAATATAGATTTGCTGCGCTATGAGCGCTTCTTTAGTGCGACACCGACTGCTGAAAAGAACATTGTCTAGAGTGGTTCCCACGAATACCCAGTACAACAAAAACCGTTGTACTGGGTCAATTACGCCGCACGGCGTGCGGCGTAATTGTGGGAACCGCGTCGGGGGTTTTCTGCCAATGCCCTTGCATATTGGTATAGCCAGCGCGTACACTTGGGTCTGGTAGGTGAATCATGAGCGACCCCATTGTCATCCGTATGGTCAGGTTTCGCGCCTGAACACGAACCCCCACCCGACCCGCATTCACGACGCTTTGTGCGTTTTTTCGGCGGCCTTCGGGCCGCCAATCTGTTTGGAGAAGCAATGGTTTCATTCCCACCAAAGACGGATGCTCCCACGGCCCAAAGCCCCCAGACTGATTCGAGACAGGATCAACTATGCTGACCCTCGAGCCCACTAAAACCAGACTCGCCATCGAGGTCTCCGATCTCAAAAAAGTCTTTCGCAAACGCGATGGGCTTCGTGTGCCCATCAAGGAAGAATGGGCCTTGAAAGGGGTTTCTTTTTATGTGCTGGAGGGCGAGACCTATGGCCTGTTAGGCCCCAATGGCTCGGGCAAATCCACCCTGATTCGCATCCTCTCCACCTTGCTCACCGCCGATGGGGGGTGGGTGCGGATGATGGGGCATCAGCTGCCCGAGGGCGAGCAGGCCTTGCGCCGTCTAATGGGGCGGGTAAGCGTGGATGCGGCTTTCTACAAGAAGCTCTCGCCACGGGAGAACCTGCTCTATGCGGCCCAGCTCTACGGCCTCGAGCCTCGAAAGGCCGAAAAGAGGGCTATGGAGATTCTCGAGCAACTCGGCCTCGAGTCGCGCCGCTTTGGCGATCCCATCGAGGAGATGAGCCGAGGGATGCAGCAGAAAATTGCCATTGCCCGGGCCCTGCTCATCAACCCGCCACTCCTGCTGTTGGACGAACCTACCACGGGTCTAGACCCCAAGAGCCGCCGCGACGTGCAGGCTTTTTTGGAAGACCTTCGTGCCCGCGAAGGCACCACCATCCTGCTCACCACCCACGACATGGCCGAAGCCGA
>JBBIUP010000102.1:5322-8856 GCA_037440185.1 Meiothermus sp.
TTTATCCGCCCCATGTGGGCTTTTGTCTTCCGCGACTGGCACCTGACCCGGCGCTATATGAGCTGGGTAGCGGTATTTGTGTTTTATGCCATCGTCAACTCGGCCACCATCGCCCTGATCGGCAAGGCCCAGGACGACTTTCGCCTGACCCTGACGCTTTTGCTGGGGGTGCTGTTGTGGTCGTTTTTGTCGGCCATGTACAACGAGATCGCCAATTCCATTTCCTATGAGCGCTGGGAGGGTACCCTCGAGTACACCTTCATGGCCCCGGTCTCGAGGCTCGTGCATTTGAGCGGGGTCTCGCTTTTTGCCATTGTGTTCAGCGTGTTCCGCACCATCGTGATCCTGGTGGGGCTGGTGCTCTTTATCCAGGTCTCGGTGAACGGGGCCAACCTGCTGGGGGTTTTGGTGGTTTTGCTGATGGCCAGCCTGGCTTTCATGGGCCTGGGCTTGATGGCCGCTATTTTGCCGGTGATGTCGCCAGAGAACGGTGCCCAGGCCACCAACATCTTCCAGGGCATTTTGCTGTTGGTCTCGGGCATTTACTATCCGGTGAGTGTGCTGCCAGGCTGGGTACAGCCACTGGCTTATCTGAGCCCGGCTACCTATGCCCTCGAGGCCTGCCGCAAACTGATGGGCATCAACCACCCCGACTCCACACCCGACAAACTGGTGGGTGCTCCGCTTTCCTCGGTGCTGCCGGAACTGGGGATACTGCTGCTGATGGGCGTGGCCTTGATCCCGTTGGGCTTGTGGGTTTTCCACACTGCCGAGATGTGGGCCAAGCGCACGGGTAAGCTGAAACGAACCGGTTAGCGCGAGTTGCGCGGCGAATCCAATGTGCTTAACCTGTGAGCCAGGCATTTGCGGAAACATTTCCAGTACCCAGCTCGAGTTCGATACGCATAGACTACCTTACACAGGGGGCCATATGATTGAAGTCTCCAACCTGCAAAAAACCTATCGGAAGTTTGAGGCGGTAAAGGGCATTTCGTTTGCTGTGCAAGCGGGCGAAGTATACGGATTGCTTGGTCCCAACGGAGCAGGTAAAACCACCACTTTGCGGGTGCTGGCTACCTTGCTCAAACCCACCGGGGGCAGCGCTCAGGTGGCGGGCTTCGATGTGGTACGGCAGTCGCTCGAGGTGCGCCGCAGCCTGGGCATCGTCAACGGCGGCATGAAGGTCTACGACAAGCTCACCGGCTACGAGGTGCTGGATTTCTTCGGGAGCTTTTACGACCTGTGGGGGCCCAAACTCAAAGAACGAATCGCCTGGGCCGCCGAGCTCTTGCACCTCGAGCAGCCGGTGTTGAAGAAGCAGGTCAAAGACATGTCTACTGGCATGCAGCAAAAAATTGTCATCGCTCGGGCCATTCTGCACCAGCCTCAGGTCTTGTTGCTGGACGAGGCCACCGCGGGCCTGGATGTGTTTGCCCGTCGGGCCTTGCTGGATTTCGTTAAGCAATACGCCGAGCTGGATAAAACCCTGGTCTACTCCACCCACGTGATGAGTGAGGCCGAGGAGGTCTGCGACCGGGTGGGGTTTATAGACAAGGGTTCGCTGGTCTTTGAAGGCAGCCTGAAGGAAGCCCTCGAGCTGGGCTCGGGCAATCTCGAGCGGGCCTTCATCCGCCGGTTGGAAGAAGCAGCGTAACACCTTGAGCCTATAGGGTTGAACCTTGAGCATTACTGTGAGCATTACTGTTGCAGCGAAGGTACTGACATGAACGAAATCTTGATGATCGCACGCAAAGAACTCCTCAGTGTGGTGCGCGAGCGCCGGGTGCTCTTCACCACCCTGATCCTGCCCATCATCATCATGCCGCTGCTGATGTTCGGGCCAATCCTGCTCTTCGGCAACGCTGCACGGCAGACCCAGGAGACCGTGCAGAAAGTGGGTGTGGTGGGGGTTCCGGCGACGGTGCTGGAGGAACTCAGGAACGCCAAAGTCGAGCCCGTCCAGATTGCCAACCCCCAAGAAGCTGTGCAGAACCGCGAAGTGCAGGCTGCACTGGTGTTTGAGAATGGTAACTATACCCTCTACGGCAGGCTTTCGGGCGGGGCTACCCAGAGTGCATTGGTGGTCGAAAAAGTTCAGGGTGCCCTGCGTACATACAAAGACCGGGTGGTGGCAGATCAACTACAAGCCAGGGGGATTGGCACAGAGGTTCTGGAACCCTTCAAGGTCGAAACCAGAGATGCTTCGCGGGAGCAGGAGCGAGCGGCAGGCTTGTTTGCTTTCCTGATCCCCTATTTCCTGATCTTGTTCATTCAAATGGGTGGAATGCCGGTAGCGGTGGACGCAACCGCCGGTGAGAAGGAAAAAGGAACCCTCGAGGCCCTCCTGGCGGCCCCCGTACCGCTGATCCAGGTTTTGCTGGGCAAAGGGCTGGCCGTGTTTGTGATGTCGCTGCTCTCGACCCTTGCTGCAATTACCGGTCTCTTGCTAGGTGGAGGGGTGTTTCGAAACCTTTTTGCCGCGCAGCTTCAAGCAGTCCAGGATGGAGAGAACTCAGCCCAGTTGGGTGGTGCCTTGGCCCTTGACCCGCTGGGCTACCTATCCATCATCCTCACCGCGGTATTGTTTGCCCTGCTCATCATTGCCATCATGATCTCACTGGGCCTCTACGCCCGCACCTTCAAGGAAGCCCAAAGCTATATGAGCCCTTTGATGCTGGTGATGATTATTCCCATCCTGTTTCTTCAGTTCTCCGATTTTCTCAAACTGCAAGACTGGTATTTTGCCTTGCCCTTTGTGAACGTGATGCTGGCGCTGGACTCGATCGTCAAAGGCGCGGCTACCGCGACTCAACTTGGCACCACCTGGGCTTCTACCCTGGCCTATGCGGGGCTGGCCCTGTACCTGGCCTACCGCAATTTCCAGCGGGAAGATGTGGTGTTTAGGAATTAAGCCAACGGTAGGGCTACCGGCGGTTTTTCATTCAAAATGGCCTGTACATCCGGATACTGTTTGATGTTGTAGAAAGGGTCGCGCTCGGCGGGGGTAAAGCCGCCATCGGCGATGTGACGCACGATCTGTCGCACGGTGGCGTGGGTGCGGTTGTGTCCAGCAGCCACACTGACCACGTTTTCTTCCAGCATGGTAGAGCCAAAGTCGTTGGCACCGTAGTAAAGCGCGGTCTGGGCTACCTTGAAGCCCATGCTGGGCCAACTGGCTTGCAGGTTGGGAATATTGTCCAGGGCGATGCGGGCGATAGCAAGCTGCTGTAGATACTCGTGAGCGGTGGCCCCAGGAGCCTTGCCCTTCAGGCGGGTATGCTCGGTTTGCAGCGTCCACATGGCAAAAGCCGCAAAGCCGTGCCCATACTCGCGCAGGGCTTTTTCCTGCTGGTCGCGAATTTTGAGCAGGTGGGCGATACGCTGCTCGTAGGTCTCGCCAAAGCCGATCACCATGGTGGCAATGGTGTAGAGACCCAGGCTCTGGGCGGTGTCGAGGATGCGGAACCAGTCGCTGCTTTTGATGCGAGCCGGGGCTGCTTTAGCCCGCACCTCGTCCACCAGAATTTCGCCGCC
>JBBIUP010000103.1:0-8749 GCA_037440185.1 Meiothermus sp.
GCAAAGAGTGGAGGGCAGAAAGCCAAGTGCTTCCATAGGCTTCCTGCTTCCGAGGCCATGAGGCGACGCAGCTGCGGTTTTCTAAGCTACCCGCCGGGCGGTTCATTTGAAAACTGCCCTGGGCAGGTTACCGGATTTTATCCCAGCTCGAGGCTGCTCAAATCGCCCAGCACCAGCTTGTGGGCTTTGGGCAGGCTGTTGCGTTTGGTTACTTTGGCTCCAACCCCCAAAATGCACTCATGGAGTCGCAGGGGCACATCCTCTACTACCGCCCCATCTTCCAGAATGGAAAACTCCACCTCGGCCATTCGCACACTGGCATTGGGCCCTACCGAGGTGAAGGGGCCAATGTAGGCTCCTTCGATCATGGCGTTTTGGGCGATGTGTACCGGGCCCAGTACGGTGCTGTTTTTGACCACGGCCCCCTTCTCAATCACCACCCGGCCCGTAATCTGGCTATCGTGCACATGCCCTTCAATAACCGGGGTGGGGCTTTTTTGTTCCACCAAGAGCAAACGGTTGGCATCCAGCAGGTCGGCGGGGCGACCGGTATCTTTCCACCAGCCGGCAATTTCTTGTCCCAACACGGTATGGCCCCGATCCATCATGGCCTGGATGGCGTCGGTAATTTCATACTCGCCGCGGGCACTGGGCTTGAGATTGGCAATGATCTCCATAATGCTTGGGCTGAATACGTAAACCCCGGCCACCGCTAGATCGGAAGGCGGGTCTTTGGGCTTTTCAAGCAGTTTGACGATTCGTCCCTGATCCAACACCGCTACCCCAAACTGCCTTGGGTCGGGTACACGTACCAGGGCAATCACCGCGCCCACACCGGGCTTGAAGGCGTCTACAAAAGGCTTGATCCCTTGTTGAAAAAGGTTGTCGCCGAGGTAGAGCACGAAAGGGCTTTGATCCAGCCAGTCTTTGGCGGTACCCACGGCATGGGCAATACCCAGGGCCTGTTCTTGCACAATATAGCTAATCTGGACGCCGGGAAAATCTTTGAGGGCTTGTCGAATATCTTCCTGGGTATCGGGAGAGACCACCACCCCCACCTGGGTAATGCCTGCCTCAAAGAGGTTTTCGACCGCATAGTAAATGATGGGTTTTCCACCCAACCGAATGACCGGTTTGGGCCGAGTATGGGTGAGGGGACGAAGCCTGGTGCCGCGTCCGGCAGCGAGAATCAATCCTTTCATGCTGAGACTCATCTTAGCAGTGTATAGAGGTGTGGGGCTGTGCAAATGAGTAGTGCAGCGACAGTTGGTACAGCGGCGAGCCAACAACAACTTGTAAACGATTACGAACTGCCCTCGATAATTCCCTGGAAAGAAAACAGCGTCTCCTCAATTAAGTCGAAAATCATCATTCAGTTCAAATATTCCAGGGGTTGACAGCTCTCCGAAAGATCAGTAGGCTTTGCTTACAAAAATACTGTAATCGCTTACAGAGTATCCTATGGACAACCGCCGTATGCCTACTATTGGAGATGTGGCCCGCTTGGCCGGGGTTTCAACCGGAACCGTGAGCCGGGTTTTGAACCAACGTGCGGGGGTACACCCCCAAACCCGTGAACGGGTAATTGCAGTGATGGAACGATTGGGGTATGTACCCATGCAAGCCGCCCGCGAACTGACCGGGCGCAGCGATACGGTGGGGATTTTGTTGGCCCCGGAAGTGCGGCGTTATATTCCCTATTTTGTTTTGTTGTTTGAGCACCTGACCGATGCTCTTTGGCGGGAGGGCATGCGATTGGAGGAGACCCCCACCGATGCCGCTGGTTTGCCCCTGACTCCTGCGCGTGGCTATATTCTGTTAGGGGCCCACGATCATGACCCGCGCTTGGAAGCTCTCCAAAACGCCAAAATTTCCCATGTCTTGATCGGGGTGTATCCCGGGGCTTACTGGGTTGCGCCGGACGACGAAGGCGGGGCTTATGCGGCTACTCGTCATCTGCTCGAGCTGGGCCACCACGAGATTGCCCACCTCACCGGACAACCCCAGCACCAAGTTGGGCGTGAGCGCTTGTTGGGCTACCGCAAGGCGCTGGAAGCCTATCGAGTACCTTTTCAGCCGCACCTTGTGTTGGATGGGGATTTTTCTACCCTCACGGCCTACCGCGTGGTGCGCAAGGCTTGGGAGCAGGGGCTGCGCTTTACTGGTTTGTTTGCGGCCTCCGACGAGATGGCAGTAGGTGCGGCGGCGGCTCTGGAAGATGTGGGGCTGCGGGTTCCCCAGGATGTTTCGCTGGTGGGCTTCGACGACTTACCTGAGATTGGCGCAGCCATTACTACTGTTCGACAGGACATCAAACAGATTGCTGGGGCAGCCGTTCGGTTGCTCAAAGAATCGCTGGCTGGCGGTATGCCGCACGGGATGCGGGTGCCGGTTCAACTGGTGGTTCGGGGAACAACCAGCTTGCGGGAGGTGAAAACCGCCTGAGATGAAGAATGGGTCTACATTACATCTCAGGCCCCTCGAAAGGGAAACATCAAGATCAGGTTTCACTGTCTTCGGCTCGAGTAAATTTCGCTCTCAGTGGAGGAGGAAATCATGAAGCGATGGTTGGTAGCAGGTCTAGCTTTAGCGCTGGGGATGGCCTCGGCGCAAACCGTGGTGCGGTTGCAGGGCTTTGGTGGCAACGATACAGCCATTCTGAGCAGCCTGGTTCGTGAAGTGGTCAATCCAGCCCTGCAAAAGGATAACATCCGTGCAGAATACCAGGGTGTAGAAGGGGATTACCGCGCCGCGCTTCTGAACGCCCTTTCTGCAGGTACAGCAGCCGACTTGTTCTATGTGGATATTTTCTGGTCGGAGCCGCTGTTTGCTTCGGGCCGGGTGGAGCCTCTCAACAAATACTTCACCCCCCAGGTGCTCTCGGTTTTTAACCGCAACCTGCTGAACGCCTTCACCTTGCGCGGCAATGTGTATGGCTTGCCCAAAGACTTCAACACTTTGGCCTTGCAGTTCAACCGCGATCTATTCGATGAGGCCAAGGTGCCCTACCCCAACCAGACCGATACCTGGGACACCTTCAAGGACAAACTCAAGCGTGTGCAGGCAGCCGTCAAAGACGTGGCTGGGATCTGTGTAGTGGCCGACTTTGCCCGCTTTGGGGCTTTTGCCTATGCTACCGGCTGGCGGCCCTTCAACGCCCAGGGACGCACCGTGTTGGATGCTAACTTCCGCCGGGCTTTCGAGTTCTACACCTCGCTGGTGAAAGACGGGGCCGGCAAGTATGCCCAGGATCTGGGTGAGGGTTGGACCGGGGGTTGCTTCGGGGCTGAACGGGCTGCGGTGTCCATCGAGGGAGCCTGGATCGGTGGCTTCCTACGTGACAAGGCTCCCAACATGCGCTATGGCACCACCCTGATTCCACTCGACCCAGTTACCCGCCAGCGTGGAAACTTCATCTTTACCGTCTCGTGGAGCATGAACGCAGCCTCACGCAACAAGGATGCGGCAGCCAAGGTGCTGCAGGCCCTCACCAGCCCTGAGGCCCAGAACTGGATTCTCTCCCGCGGCCTGGCCCTGCCCAGCCGCAGCGCGCTGGCCAATAGCCCCATTTTCCAGCGCCCCGGCAAGGAAAGCGAGCTGAACCGGGTTGTTTTCCAGGGTTCAACCAATGTGGGTGGGGCGGTGCTGCCCTTCAAGTTTGGGTCTCTAGACGGGGGTAACTGGATGCGCCCCATCAACGAAGCCTTGCTGGCCGTGATTACTGGTAAGAAGCCGGTAGATCAGGCTATTGCTGATGCCCAGGCTGAGCTGAACCGCATCGTGCGCTAAGGAGCGCCGTTCTCTGGAGCAGGGCTTGTCCCTGCTCCAACCCTTAGGGGAGTGTCCATGCTTCGCTCGCAGAGAACCGAAGCGCTTTATGCGCTCTTGTTTCTGGCTCCTTTTCTGATTCATCTGGGTATCTTTTTTGTCTTTGCTTTCGTGCGTACGGTGGGCTTTAGCTTTACCGATGCCACCCTAATTGGGCAGTCCAGCCGATTGGTGGGCTTTTCGAACTTTGTCGAGCTGTTCCGCGAGCCGCGCTTCCTGGCAGCCCTGACCCATTCCATCAGCTTCATGCTGGTGGTGACCATCCTCCAGACCTTCCTGGCCCTGACCCTGGCTGCAGTGCTCAACCAGCGGCTTCGGGGCATCACCTTCTTTCGTACCGTCTACTACATCCCTAGTGTGCTTTCTTCAGCAGCAGTTACCGTGATCGCCATCTGGTTTTTTCAGAAGACTGGCTTTCTAAATACCTTCATTGGGTATATCGGTTCCGTGGCCCCAGTGCTCCTGACCTTTGTGGGCCTCTTCGTGCTGGCACAAGCCTTGCAGGTGGGCTGGGAGCGGATGCGGGGAGTACCCTTAGCTCCCACTGACCCTGCCCTGGCGACCATCTCGCTGGTGGTGGCGCTGGCCCTGACCTGGGGGCTGGCGGCGCTGGGGGTAGTACGTCCCCTCGAGGCCCAACCGCCCGAGTTTACCTGGCTCACCAATCCGGATCGCTTTCTGGGCGTTCCCATCCCGCTGTGGTCCATCATCATGCTCAATACCTTCACCACCATCCCCACCCTGATGCTGATTTTCCTGGCGGGGCTGCAGGACATTCCCAAAAGTATCTACGAGGCCGCAGCGATTGACGGGGCCTCCCCTTTGCAGCAGTTTTTCAGCGTGACAGTGCCCATGCTACGCCCGGTGACTTTCCTGGTGATCACCCTCTCGCTGATCGGTACCTTGCAGATGTTCGACCAGGTGGCCCTGATGGGGGACGCGGCCCCACTGGATTCGATCATTGTGCTGGCCTACTACGTCTACAACAACGTGTTTAGCGGCGAAGGCAAGGTAGGACTGGCCTCGGCGGCAGCGCTGATTCTGGCCGGTCTGACCTTTGCCATCGTACTGCTGCAACGGGCCCTGGGCATCTCGGAGAAAGCGCACTAGGGGGTGAGCAATGGCGATACAAATGATGAAACCGGTGCGCAAAGTTGACGAGCGCCACCTGGCCCGCCAGCGCTGGGCAAGGGCCGGCTGGGTGTACGGCACCATGCTGGCCCTGGCGGTCTTCTTTATCGGGCCTTTTTATGTAGCCTACCTGGGCAGCCTGAAGGATAACCCCCTCGAGTGGCCCTTCCGCCATAGCTTCGCCCAGACCCAGCCCAAAAACTGGGCGGCGGCCTGGCGGCTGGGGCAGTTGGGCGCGGGAAACCCCTGGTTGGGTGGGTTTGCCCCAGGGGCTAATATTCCGTTTCAGGTCAGCTATTTTGTGGAGGAAGAACAGGAACCTGAAACCCCAGTCGTGGTGGTTCCGACCCGGCGGGCCGGGGCGGGCTTGGGAGCTATTTTCGATGAAGTGCAGGCCGCGGAGTATGCCAGGGTCTCGGAGGTGCAGGAGGTGAGCCGCCGACCCGCGACGATGGATGGCAAGCCGGGTCAGATTGTGACCTATGGCTTCACCATCCGTTACCCCAACGATGATCCGATTGTCACCTCAAATTTACCCACCACCCCCCGCTTACCACTCGACATTGAAGCTCCCAGGGGGCAGATTTACCACTCAGCCACCCTCGATCCCAACCGCCTCGAGCGCCGTGGACGGGTAGCCAGTTGGGACAGCGCTACACCGGGCTTCGTTGGCTATGTCTTCCGCAACTACGTGCGGGTATTTAGCGAGGCCCGTGACCCCAACACCGGGGCCAGCTTCTTTTTGCGCTGGACGCTCAACACTTTTCTGGTCGCGTTTGCAGTAGTCATCACTACCCTGCTCTTTGCCTCGCTGGCTGGATATGCCCTGGCCCGCATGTACCTGCCGGGCAAGAACTATCTGTTCGCTTTCATCGTCTTTACCATGACCGTTCCCAGTCAGGCCACCTTTATCTCCAACTACCTGGTGCTGCGAGACCTGGGGCTGCTGGGTGGCTTGTGGGGCATGATTGTTTGGAGTGCAGTGGGAGCCGGGGCGGTCTTCATCATGAAGCAGTTTTTCGAGTCCATCCCCCGCGAGATCGAGGAGGCGGCCCTGATTGATGGAGCCAGCCCCATCACCACCTTCTTTCGCATCATCATCCCCATGGCCACCCCGGCCCTGGGAGCCCTTACCATCCTGACCTTCCAGGGTATGTGGAATGAGTTTTTCAAGGCGGCAGTGGTGCTCTCTGGCCAACAGGCCAACTACACCCTGCCGCTGGGCCTCTCCTTCTTCCGCAGTGCCTATGGGGTGGCGGGCGACTGGGGCCTGATGCTGGCAAGTGCTTTTCTGTCCATGATTCCCATCATCGTGCTATTTGTGGTCTTCCAGCGCTACTTTGTAGAAGGGGTGTCTACCAGCGCTCTGAAGGGCTGATAGCAGATAACAAGAATAGGAGCTTTTAGCGATACGCTATAAGCGAGGTTCTCCATGTTGCCGCTCAAAGAAGATGACACCTACGCAGTTTTGTCTGACCAGGGGATGGCCGATAAGGACGAGCGTGGCTTCTACCGCCACGACACCCGCTACCTGGCCCATTATGTATGGGATCTGCCGGGTTTTAGCCTGCTGGTTTCCCAGACGCCGCGCCCGGATCGCCTGGTGCAGCATTGGAGTTTGATCGTGGGGCCCGACCAACAGGTGGGTGTACGGCGGGAGTTGCAGCTTGTGCGGGGTGGGTTTAGCGAACGGCTCGAGCTAGAGAACACCTCGCTGAAGGCCCAGACAGTGGAAATTGCCCTCGAGGCTGTCGCCGATTTTGCCGATCTGTTCGAGGCCAAAGGCTGGCACAAGGTCACCCGCAAAATCCAAGGCTTCGAGTACACCGCCGAGGATGGTCTGCGGGTGGCTACCCATCTCACTCTGAATCCCCTGCCCACCCCGCTCTCCGCCCAGGATCTGGCCAGGGAAGCCACACATGCTGGAAGCGGGGAGACCTTCAAGTGGAGGTTTGAACTCGCCCCCAAGCAAAAGACCAGCCTGCACCTGGAGGGCCGCTTCGAGAGCCCCTTTGAACCCCACACCCCGCCCCTGCCCAGCTACGAGGACTGGAAGAAACGCTTCCCGCTCTTCATGGAAAGCGGGCGCAGCCAGCGGGTCTTGGAGCAGGCCATCACCGACCTGCGTGCGCTGCTCTTTTCGCTGCCCGAGGGGCTCTTCCCGGCAGCCGGCATCCCCTGGTATGTCTGTCCTTTTGGACGCGACTCGCTCATCACCAGCTACATGATGCAGCCCTGGGCCAGCGATGTGACCAAGGGGGTGCTGACCTATCTGGCCAAATACCAGGGCATCGAGATCAATGCCTTTCTGGACGAGACCCCTGGCAAGATCATCCACGAGATGCGGGTGGGGGAGCTCTCGCGTACCGGAAAGGTGCCCTTCACCCGCTACTACGGCACTGTAGACGCGACCCCGCTGTTTGTGATCTTGCTGCACCAGTACTGGAAAGACACCGGCGATATGGCTTTTGTACACCAGTTGCAACCCAACTGGGAAGCCGCTCTCGCCTGGATGACCGACTATGCCGACCCCGACCAGGATGGGCTGTTGGAGTACGCTCCCAACACCGACAGGGGGCACGTGGTGCAGTCCTGGAAGGATTCGCACGACTCACAAAGCCACCAGGATGGCTCGCTGGCCCAGGGTGCGATTGCGGTCTGTGAAGTGCAGGGCTATGCCTATATGGCCTATCAGTGTGCGGTGGAGTTTTACCGGGCGCTGGGCCAGGCTGGTCAAGCTGAAACATGGGAAGCCAGGGCCCAGACCCTCCGAACCCTTTTTCACCAGAAGTTCTGGCTGCCGGAATTAAGAACCTACGCGGCAGGTTTAGACGGCCAGAAAAAACCCATGGCGATCCTCACCTCCAATCCCGGCCACCTGTTGTGGAGTGGTATCGTGCCGCTCGAGAGCGCACCTCAACTGGTCAAGACCCTCTTCTCCGAGGCACTTTATAGCGGTTGGGGGGTGCGGACACTGGGGACAGGCGAGGTGCGATATAACCCGCTCTCGTACCACAATGGCTCGGTCTGGCCGCACGATAATGCCTTGTTGATCGGGGGGCTGGTGCGCTATGGCTTCTATGAAGAAGCCCTGGGGGCCGCAGAAAATTTGTTCCGCCTGGCCATGACCCAACATGACTGGCGCCTGCCGGAGCTGGTGGGGGGCTATGACAAGCATGAAGGGGAGCCGCCGGTGCCGTATCCGGCTTCCTGTAGGCCCCAAGCCTGGGACGCAGCAGCCGTGATTTATATGCTGCGCTTGATCCAGAAAATAGATCAGAAGCGTGGAGTGAAGGGGCTCTTGGAGCTGCGCAAGGTCAAGGTGTAGCGGGAGTAGTGAAAACCGAAGGTGGGCAGTAAGAGCCTGCCTTCCTTCTTTTTGTTTATGGAAGGTAAACTTGGGAGTGATGCGTTTATTGGCTGTTTTTGCCCACCCCGATGACGAATCGTTTTTTTGCGCGGGAACCCTGACAAGATATGCTTCCCTGGGCCATGAGGTCTATCTGATTTGCGCGACCCGTGGGGAGCAAGGGGAGATTCGCCATCCCGACATAGACCCAACCCTCTACCCCAAAGGCCAGGCTCGGGGAAAGCTGCGGCAGAGGGAACTCGAGGTGGCCTGTGAGATCCTGGGCATCCAGCCGCCGATCTTTTTGGATTACCAGGACTCTGGCTATCCGCCCTTGGTGGCCCGTGCCAACCCCAGGGCCTTCATGCACGTGGACTTGCGCGAGGTGGAATTGGTTTTGCTGGGACACATCGCCCGAATCCAGCCCGACCTAATCATCGG
>JBBIUP010000104.1:0-8592 GCA_037440185.1 Meiothermus sp.
TGCCGTGAGGGACAAAACACTCCGCCGGAGGGCGGAGTGTTTGCGGGAACCGCGACAGTACAACCCAAACCGTTGTACAGGGTAGATCATGCTGCATGGTGTGCAGCGTGATGGTGGGAACCGCGATGAGGAGGGTAGACGCTTGTTGAAGACGCTTGATGCCGTAATGTTAAGCCCACGCTGTCGTACGGAGGTGCTTCTGAATCAAGGTCGGGCTCCTGCTGTTTGGGTATAAGTCTTCACCAAACCTACATATCTCGTTCTTTGCGCTTACATGAGCCTTGTCAAATATGACCCAAGTGGAGGTGGCGTTTTGAAGAGACTGCTCCCAACCGTTGCAACCTTGTTGGCCCTGGCCCCTCCTGTTCTGGCCCAGGGCCTCGAGCTGTCCGCCGTGCTCAAAGCCTTGCCCAGTACCCTGGACTGGCAGAGCGCCGACCTGGGCTACGAGAGTGTGCTGCGGCAGTTGGAAGCAGCCCAGGCCGCCCAGGGCTTCAAGCTCTCGGGCGGGGCCGACTACACCTTGCGCGAGAACAGCGGCAGCAACCTGACCCTCTCCGGCACCGCCAGCATGGGCGTACTGCCCTGGTCGAGCAGCGCCGATGCGGTGCGCAGCGCCGAGCGGGCCTTGGAGCGGGCCGCCCTGACCCGGCGCGAGACCCGGAATAACCTCTACATAGCCCTTCATACCCAGTACTTCAACCTGCGCCAGGCCCAGACCGACCTGATCATCGCCCAGGCCACCCTGGCCCTGCGTGAGCGCCAGCTACAGATCGTGACCGCCCAGAACCAGGCCGGTACCGCTACCCTCAGCGACCTGCTCACTGCCCAACAGAATCTCGATGCGGCCCGATCGGGGCTGGTGAATGCCCAAGGGGCTGCCGAGATTGCCCGCCTCACCCTGGCCGGTACCCTGGGCCTGAACCCGCAAAACCTGAATCGCCTTGACACCCTGCCCAGCGAGCCCGACCTGCCCAGCGAAAACCTGGAAGCATTGCTGCAGCGGGCTTATGCCAATCGCTCCGACCTTCTGCGAGCCCAGTCACAACTGCGGGATGTTGAAGAAAATCTGGCCAGCGCCCAGCGGGATCGTCTGATTCCCAATGCTGTCTTGAGCACGGGCTACAGCACTGGGGGCACCAACGCCACCTCGGTCTCGGCGGGCCTGAACTTCAAGAGCGGTACGGCCTCGCTTTCGGGAGCAGTTCCGATAGTGCAGGGAACCGGTGGGGCCCCGCAGCCCCAGGGTTGGAATGTGGGGTTCTCGCTGAGCGTGCCCATTTTCGACCCGGTGAGCGATAGCCGAATCAACTCGACCCAGACCGCCCTGCAAGCAACCCGACAAGCCCTGGAAACCACCCGCAAGGCCGCCGAATTGGACGTGCGGCAAAAATACCAGAACTTGCAGACCGCCAAGGCCGGCATTGCAGCCGCCCGGGCTGGCTTGAACGCTGCCAATCAGAACCTGCGCACCGCCCAGGCCCGGCTCCAGGCCGGCACCGGCACCGGTGTGGAGGTGCAGGCGGCCCAGGTGGGCCAGCTTCAGGCCCAGCGCAACCTCGAGGCCGCCCTGATCCAGGCCCAACTGGCCGCCCTGGCCCTGCAAAATGCGCTTGGTGTTGATTTCACCACTGCCCTTGGAGGAAGATAGATGACTCGCTTTGTAAAACGCCTCGTTTGGCTGCTGCCCACCTTGGTTTTTTCGGCTGGGCTGGCCCAGAACAGCCTGACCCTGGTACAGGCCCTTGCCCAGGCCTATAGCCGGGGCCCCTCGCTGCAAAGCGCCCAGGCCACCCTGCAAAACGCCACCCTCCAGCTCAACGCCCTCAAGGCCGACCCTAGCACGCTGATTGTGGCCCTCACCCAGGCCGAGCAGAACGCCAGGCTGGCCCAGGTCAACCTCGAGGCCACCCGGCTCTCGGTGATGCAGAGTGTGGTTAACGCCTATACCGGCCTCTACGAAGCCCAGCAAAATGTGGCCTTGTTCCAGGCCCAGGTAGCCCTGAACCAGCGCAACCTGGAGGTGGCCAAGGCCCGCCAGGCAGCGGGCAACGCCACCGCGCTGGATGTGGCCCGGGCCCAGACCACCCTGGACAGCTCGAGGCAGTCGCTCACCAACGCCCAGTCGCAGATCCCGGTGCTGGCGGCCCAGCTCGCCACGCTCTTGGGCTTGAGCGACCTGGGCAACGTGACGGTGGCGGCCCCGCCGGCCCCACCTGTGTTGCAGGCCAACCTCGAGGCCCTGCGCAACGGCCTGTTCGAGCGCCTGCCCAGCGCGCTTCAGGCCCAGCAGGCGGTCGAGCTTTCACAGCTCAACGTCAAGCTCGCCGACAACGACTACACCCCGGCGGTTCAGCTCAACACCGCCAAAACCAGCCTGGAAAACAACCTGCGCACCCTGCAAACCGCCCAGCAGAACGCCCAGACCAGCCTGACCAACGCCTACCAGGCCGCCCAGAACGCCTACAAAAACATCGCACTGGCCCAGGCCAACCTGACCAACGCCCAAAAAGTGGTGGAGCAGAGCCAGGCCGCCCTGCGGGCCGGCACCATCTCGGCTTTGCAGCTTCAGGCCGACCAGGTCTCGCTCAAGGGCACCGAGTACAGCCTGGTGCAGACCCAGGGCAGCTACTGGAAAGCCCTGGCGGTCTTCTCGGTGGCCGCCGGCCAGGACTTCACTGGCCTGGTGCGGGCGGCAGGTGCGCCCTAGCCCTTCAGTCCCGGTCGAGGGGAGGAAACGATGGATGGCCTCGAGAGAATCCAAGCCCGCAACCGCCTACTGCTGGAAGATGCGCCAGGAGGCCCAGCGCTTCATCGGGTTGCTCGAGGCCTGGACAGCTTCGGGCGACGAGGACACGAGGGCCGAGCTCGAGGCCATGCCGGAGGACGAGGAGTAAGTGCCCCCAGAAGCCCTTACCTTCAGGCCCTGCTGAGGAGGAGTCCGGCAGTGCGAAGGGGGGGCTATAGGGGCAATCTTTCTGGGAAGGAGAACGGAAGGTCGTTTTGATCTGTGGGAAGGCTCTAGGCCCCTCCGACCCCAGCTTAGAGATCCTTTTTAAGGCCCAATGAGCGGCGCTCTATCGGGTAACACCCATACCAGGGTTTTAGCCGACCAGTCCATCTTTACTTGCTCAGCTCACAAAAGGGCTACACAAAAACTGCTGGATGGTTTCATGCCAGGCAGCCCTTCCTTCCAAATCAAGTGCGGTGGCCCATCTTCACCAAATCTTCGCATTGTATACACCAAACGTTGGATATTCTGAAAGAGAATCGAGGGGTGAACATGACTCAAGCCCGTTCCCGTATCCGCATGCCCTGGCTTTGGCTGGTTGTGGCTTTGGTGTTGGCCGGTCTGGGGGGTGCGGCCTATTGGTTCTTGCGGCCCAAGCCCGCCAGCACTGCGCCCGCGCTCGAGACCGCTACGGTGCAGCGGGGGGTGTTTCGGGTCTCGGTCTCGGGGCCGGGCACCCTCGAGGCCGCCCAGACCCTGGCGGTCAAACCTGCCGTGAACGGCACCGTGCTAAGGCTGCCCACCGTAGGCGACCGGGTACAAAAAGGACAGCTCATCGTTCAGCTCGACCCCACCAACTACAACCGCGCTCTGGACAATGCCCGCCTGGCCTTGCAAAAAGCCCAGGCCAACCTGGACAAGCTGCGGGCCGACCAGGCCAGCACCCAGGCCACCAACCGGCAGAACATCGCCAGTGCCGAGGTGGCCCATGCCAACGCCAGGCGCGACCTCGAGTCCGCCCGTACCAACCTCGAGGCCACCCAGAAGCTCTACGACCTGGGCGGAACCAGCGCCCAGAGCCTGCAAAGCGCCAGGGATAGCTACGCCAAGGCCCAGGCCAGCCTGGAGATTGCGCAGGTCAACCTGAACACCGCACGGCAGGCCCTCGCACTCCGGAGCAACGCCAACGCGCAAGACCTCAAGAACGCCCAGATTGCCGTGGAGCAGGCCCGCCTCGAGGTCAAAAACGCCGAGGAAAACCTGGCCAACACCAGGATCTATGCCCCCTTCGATGGGGTGGTGGCCGAAGTCAATGCCCAGGTGGGCAGCATCGGGGTAGGGGCCACGGTTAGCAACGCTACCGCCCTGCTCACCCTGATTGACGACAGCAGCATCAATCTGCCGGTGCAGATTGATGAGAGCGAGATCGCCAGGGTCAGAGTGGGACAAAAGGTCGAGGTCACCCTCGATGCGTTTGGTGGTGAGACCTTTGCAGGGGTGGTGACGGCCATCTCACCCAGCGCCCGGATTCAGCAAAACATCGCGGTGTTCTATGTCACCGCAAATGTGCCCAATCCCGAGCGCAAGCTAAGGCCGGGCATGACCGCCGAGGGTGAGATTATCGCCGAGGAGCTTCGCGCGGCCCTGACCATTCCTAAACGGGCCGTACAGACCGTACGCAACCGGGCCTATGTGGATGTGCAACTGCCCGATGGGAGCAAGGAAACCGTGCGGGTGGTGCTGGGGCCGGACGACGGGGTAAACCAGGTGGTTCTGGAGGGCCTGGAAGCCCGCCAGACCGTGATCCTGCCCAGCCGGGTACAGTCCACTTCTACCAATTCCAGCGGACAGGGCGGGCTGCGTCTGCCCCTGGGGGCCCCTGCGGGAGGCGGGCGATGACGGTGGTCTCGCTAGACCAGCTACACAAGGTCTACAAGAGCGGAACCCTCGAGTTCGAAGCCCTCAAGGGGGTTTCGCTGGACATCCGCCAGGGAGAGATGGTGGCCCTGATGGGGCCATCGGGTTCGGGCAAAACCACCCTGATGCAAATTATTGGGCTGCTGGATCGCCCCACCAGCGGGCACTACATCTTGGCCGGCCAGGACGTGACCACCCTCAGCGAAAACCAGCGGGCCGAGGTACGTAACCTGGAGATCGGTTTTGTCTTCCAGGCCTTTCACCTGCTGCCACGCCTGAACGTGCTGGAAAACGTCGAGGTGCCCCTCACCTATGCCGGATTCGGCGCACAGGAAAAGCGCGAGCGGGCCATGGATGTGTTACAAAAAGTGGGTTTGGGCGACAGGTGGCGCAACCTGCCCTCCCAGCTTTCCGGGGGACAAAAGCAGCGGGTCGCAGTGGCCCGGGCCCTGACCATGCGCCCTTCGATCCTGCTGGCCGACGAGCCTACCGGCAACCTCGACTCCAAAACCGCCGCCGAGGTCATGCGGCTGTTCCAAGAACTCAACGACGAAGGCACCTGCGTAATTGTCGTGACCCACGAAGCCGACATTGCCGACTACACCGGGCGCATCGTGCGCATCCGCGATGGGCAGATCGAATCGGATGGCCCCAACCCCCACCGCAAGCGCCCCGTAGGAGGGTGGGCATGAGCCCCTCCACGGTGCAACCCCCCAAAAAGATTCGTTCCCGGCTGGCGGGCTTGAACCCCTGGCAGATCTTCCGGGTTGCCTGGCGGGCCATTGTGGGCAATCCCCTGCGCTCGATTTTGACCACGCTGGGGGTGATTATCGGGGTGGCGGCGGTGGTGGCCCTGACCATGGTGGGGCAGGGCTCCACGGCCAACATCACCCGCAGCCTGCAAGGCCTGGGCACCAATTTGCTCACCATCGGCAGCAACACCGGGGGGCGGGGCGGGGGCTTTGGCCTGGTGCGCTTTGGCGGCCCACAGACCATCACCCTGGCCGACGCCGAAGCGGTGAAATCGGCCTTCGCGGGCCGCCTGGCCGGCGTGGCTCCGGCCTTGCAAAGCAACCAGCAGGTCAAGGTAGGGGCCAGTAACCTCAATGCCACCGTAATTGGCACCTGGCCCGACTACGCCAGCGTCCGCAACGCCCAGCCCGCCCAGGGCAGCTTCTTTAGCGAGGCCGACCTGCAAGGCCGCCGCCGGGCGGCGGTTATTGGGTATGGCATCGCCCAGGACTTGTTCGGGGGTCAGGATCCCCTGGGACAACGCATCCGCATTGCGGGCATCTCCTTCACGGTGGTGGGGGTGCTGCCCGACAAGGGCGACTCGGGCTTTGCCAGCCCCAACTACCAGGTGATGGTGCCGCTCTCGACCTATCTCCAGCGCCTTGCGCGCAGCAGCACCGGCGAGCCCAGGGTAAACGCCATCTACGTGCAGGCCCCCGACAAGGACTCGCTTGCCCGCTTGCAGCAAGAACTCACCGATTTCATGGCCCAGCGCCGCAAGGTCACCGACCCCAGCGAGTACGACTTTAGCGTGCAGAACCAGGCCGATGCCCTGGCCTCAGTGAACCAGGTAACCCAGACCATGACCCTATTCCTGGGTGGGGTGGCCGGGATCAGCCTGCTGGTGGGGGGCATCGGCATCATGAACATCATGCTGGTCTCGGTGACCGAGCGCACCCGCGAGATCGGCATCCGCAAGGCCCTGGGGGCCAAGCCGCGTGACATCCTGACCCAGTTTCTGGTGGAGTCGGTGGTGCTCTCGGTGGGGGGCGGTATCCTGGGCATCTTTTTGGGCCTGGCCATGGCCGGCAGCGTGGGGCAACTGCTGCGGGTGACCCCGGTCTTCGACCCCTTCAGCATGGTGCTGGCCTTTGTATTCTCGGTGGCGGTGGGGATTTTCTTCGGCTTCTATCCGGCCTCGAGGGCAGCCCGGCTCGACCCGGTGGAGTCGCTGAGGTACGAGTAGGGACGCTTCTTTATGGCTTCTACACAAACCCCTGGCAAACTGCCTTTACTGAAGGAGGGTATATGAGACAACTCTCGAGTCTATGGGTGGTGCTGGCGCTGGGTCTGGCCCTGGCCCAGGGCGGGCCGCCCAACGTCAGCCCGGAGATGCGGCAGCGGTTTGAGGCCTATCGCCCGGTCTTTGATCTGGTGGGCACCATAGGACTGTTGGACGAGGTCGAAAAACAGCGGGGACTGGCCTTCACCAAGGCCCAGGCCACCCGCCTGCTGCCCATCCTGCGGGATTTGCAAACCCGCACCAACCTCAAGCCCGCCGATGCCGAAAAAATCCTGACCAACATCGAAAACAATATCCTCAGCCCAGCCCAGCTCAAGTGGATGGATCAGACCCTCTTGCAGCGCCGCGAAGAAGCCCGACAGCGCCGGGAGCAAGGCGGCGGGCAGAACCCACCGGCCCAGGGCAACTTACAGGGGCAGCCGCGGCAGGGAGGCTTCTTCCAGGCCATCGCCCAGGGCCAGCCCTACAACCCCTTCAAGGAGCAGCCGCGTGCGGCTGAAAACCTCAAAAACCTGATCGCCTTGCTGTCCAAAAAGTAGGAGGGAACCCATGCTGAGGTGGTTTGCACTGCTGCTGCTTTGTGGGGTGGCCCTGGCCCAGAGCCGGCTCGAGCTCGTCCCGGCCCAGAGCGAGGCCCGCTACCGGGTGCGCGAACAGCTTGCAGGCATCAACTTTCCCACCGACGCGGTGGGGGTTAGCAAGCAGGTACAGGGTATGGTGCGGCTAGACCGCAGCGGTAAGGCCCTCGAGGGCTCCCGCTTTACGGTGGATCTTTCGGCCCTTACCAGCGACGAGGCCCGGCGCGACAACTACCTGCGCCGCAACACCCTCAACACCGCCCGGTATCCCCTGGCCGAGTTTGTGCCCCAAGAGGTGCGTGGCCTGAACTTTCCGTTGCCTGCGAGCGGGAAGGCCACCGTTCAGATTGTGGGCGACCTGAAGATTCGGGAGGTGCGCAAAAGTGTGACCTGGGAGGGCGAGGTGGAGTTTCGGGGCGATACGGCAGTGCTCCAGGCCCGTACGAGCTTTACCTTCCGCGACTTTGGGCTGACCCAGCCGCGGGTCTTGTCGGTGTTGAGCGTGGACGAGACCATCCGCCTCGAGGTCAACTTTACCTTCCGGGTGCTGGAGCGTTAGTACGCCGTCTACTGATACTGAGCAGCATGACCTACCATGGCTTTTCCTGGAAACTGCGCAGATACGTTGCCGGCACATTCACGAAGCGGGGGCATGGCCCGAAAATGATCCGTTGACGCAGCGTTAGAGCCTTTCTAAAAACCTTTGCAGGCTGGGTAGCGCGTCAATGGGGGTGAGCAACTGCAGGTTGTCGGGGGTGATCTCGAGGCCAGGCCGAACCACCTCGAGCCAGCCCACATGTACCCCCAGGGGCTTTAGGGGTTTGCCGTGTAGCTGCGCGATGTGGTTGAGGTTCCAGGCCGCCAGAACCTCGGCCAGGGTGCCCACCCCGCCGGGCAGGGCCAGGCAGGCCACGCTCACGTCAATCAGCCGCTCAATGCGGGTCAAGAGCGAAGAGGAGGGCAGCTCCAGATCCACGTGCAGGTTGGGCCCGTTGCGGTGGGGGAAGAGGCTGGGCGCGGTGATGCCCACCACCAGCCCCCCGCCTCCTTGACGCCCTGCGAGACCGCCTCCATGGCCCCGTTGTAGCCTCCGGTGGCCACGCCAAAACCCGCCTGGGCAATGGCCAGACCCCAGGCGTGGGCTTCGGAAAAAGCGGGTGTGCCCGGCTGCACCCTGGATGAACCAAACACCGTGATGAGTTGCATGCCTACAGCCTACCGGCCTGCATTCGAAAGCTAAAGCCCCGAAGGGTTGGAAAGCGCCCATCAGCCCGAAGCAATCAGGGTAATGGCCACCAGCGAAAGCAGCACCCCCAAGGTCTGGCCTTGGC
>JBBIUP010000105.1:0-8466 GCA_037440185.1 Meiothermus sp.
TCTGCTCCTGGACTTCGCGGTTCGCCAGGCTCAGGAAAAACCCCTCTACGACGCCTTGGTCGAGGCGGCTCGACTGCGCTTGCGCCCCATCCTGATGACCACCCTCACGGTGCTGATGATCTCGATACCCCTCATCACTGCCAGCGGTGAGGGCTCGGAGTTCCGCCGCCCACTGGGCATCATCATCCTGGGAGGGGTCTCGGTCTCGATGTTGCTGACTTTGTTCGTGGTGCCTGCCGCTTTCTATCAGTTCGAGCGCCGGCGCTACGAGAAAATACGGCAGCAAAGACAGGGCCAGGTCAGCGCAGCCCCGGTGGTGGGCGATTAGTGCTGCGTCAATGGATCATGCCCCCGCTTCGTGAGCAAGTCGGCAACGTCTGTGAGGCAGTTTCCAGCAAAGGTCGGCAAGTGATGGGGCGAAGGCCTCGGGAGCGCAGGTTAGTCATGCGTGTTCGGACATGCATCCAGCGGCCCTCTGGAAAAGCAACTGGAGCGGTTCCCACGAATACCCAGTACAACCCAAACCGTTGTACTGGGTACATCATGCTGCATGGTGTGCAGCGTGATGGTGGGAACCGCGATGGAAGGAAGAGCCTTCTGGTAGGTACTGGTCAGCTTGCTGCAGCAATGCTGGATCCCTTGCGTAGGTTTTATGAATAAGTACAGAGTCTTCTGGCTGGTTTTCTTCGGTGGATTGCTGCTCTTTGCCGGAGCCATGGTCTGGTATACCCAGCGAGCCCTCACCCCCTACCCACCCAGCGAAGCAGCACTACGGGCGTTGGAGTCGAGCGCTGGCCTTCAGGTTCAGGCCACCACATATGGCTGGGTTTTTATCCCTCAGGGAGCGGTCAAGGGTGGGCTGGTTTTTTATCCGGGTGGGCTGGTGGAGCCCCAAGCCTATGCACCGGTATTGCGGCGGATTGCGGCCAGCGGCTTTCGGGTAGCCTTGCTACGGGTACGCTTCAACCTGGCCGTTACCGAGCAGGGCAAGGCCAGAGCGGCCATTGCCGAAGCACCCCAATTGCCCTGGGCGGTGGGTGGACACAGCCTGGGCGGGGTGGTGGCCTCCAACTTTGCCGATAGCAACCTCGAGGCCAGGGCCCTCGTGATGTGGGCGGCTTACCCGCAGAACGACCTTTCGGCCAAGAACCTGCCCACCCTGGCCCTATACGGTGAAAAAGATGGGGTGATTGGGCAGGAGCAGCTTGCCGCCAGCCAGGGTAAGTTCCCCCAAGGAACCCTCCGCCAGACCATCCCTGGTCTCAACCACGCGGGCTTCGGCTCTTACGGTACGCAACGCGGCGACAATCCTGCCACCATCCCCCCCGAAGCGGGCTGGGACGAGATTGCCCAAAGAACGGTGGCCTTCCTGAATCAGGCGCTGGCCCAGCCTTGAGGGTTATGGCGGCCTTCCTCCGCATAGGCCACCGCTTCCGGCGGCATGAAAACGAGTTCTGCACGGTTTCATCGCTTTCGAGAAGTGACCGGTTCTTTCCGAGACCGCTCTACTGCTGTCCAAACCTGCGCCCGGCGATAAAGCGATCCACCCATCGGTCGGGCAAAAAGCGGGCCAATAGGGCCCCGGCCTTTGCATCCCGTCCGATCGCATAACGGGTTTTGGGACGGGTTGCCGAGAGGGCTTGCTCCACTACCCTGGCAACCTCGTTGGGGTGTAAACCTCGACCATCCTGACCCCGGATATAGTTCAGTATGCCCTCTATGGCGCGGCCATAGTACTGGGTGGCTTGCGGTGAAAGATTTGCTTTCAGTTCCTCTCCCCAGGCCACCCCTTTGCTCCAGATGGGCGTTTGGATATTGCCGGGCTCGAGGATCGAAACTTCAATGCCCCACGGCCCCAACTCACGTCGTAGTGCATCACCAATCGCTTCCAAAGCAAATTTCGAAGCGGCATAAGGCCCCATCATCGGAGCCGCTACCCGTCCACTGATGGAACTCATCAGGACGACCCGGCCCCTGGCCGGGCGAAGCAAGGGCAAGAAGGCTTGGGTAACAGCCAACTGCCCAATCACATTAACCTCGAGCACCCGCCGCAACTGCTGCAAGGGTAGAAACTCCAGCGGCCCGGCTACCGCAATCCCCGCGTTGTTCACCAGGCCGTCCAGTTGGGGGGTCTGGGTGAGGATAAACTGGGCGGCTTCGCGGATAGAGGCTTCGCCCACCACATCCAGCAGAACTGGCGTAAGGTGACCTTTCGACTTTTGTTTCAAGGCCTCGGCATCGGTGTGTTGGCGTACTCCAGCAAATACCCGGTAACCCTTATCCTGCAACCACAAGGCACAGGCTTCGCCTATGCCGGTAGATGCGCCGGTGATCAGAACGGTTTTCAAGACTCAATCCTTTCCAGCACCACCGTCGCTAGGGCATGGCTCTTCTCATGCGAGAGTGAAAGGTGGGCTTTGAGGTGGCCCCCCTGCATCTCTGCCTCGATGCGGGGCACAAAGCGCAGCTCGGGTTTGCGCCCCTGCATCTCGACCCAGACCTCGAGCCAGCCAAAAGACTCCGGCCAGCACTTCTGAAAGGCTTCTTTGGCGGCAAAACGAACCGCCAGCGAGGGCAACGGGTCAGCCTTGCCCAGGCAGTATTCGATCTCTACCGGGCTAAAGTGCCGCTGCAAAAAACGCTCGGGATGCTTCTCCCAGACCACCCGAAGACGCTTCAGCTCAACAAGGTCGGTTCCAATTGCGACAATAGCCATCGGTTAGCATTGTAAGCGTTGTGTTACCTAAAGCTTTTCTACATCGCATGTCCGATCTACTGGGAGAGGAATTCCCTCAGTTTTTACAGGCCCTCACCTCTGCTGACCGCAGCTATGGCCTGCGGGTGAATACGCTTAAATTGCGTCCAGAACAACTTCAGCAAATTAGCCCTTGGGTCTTGGAGCCCATTCCCTGGCTGCCAGAAGGTTTTTATTACCCCGCCGATGCTCGACCAGGGCCGCATCCATATTACTATGCGGGCTTGTACTACATTCAGGAACCCTCGGCCCAGGCTGTTGCGGTACTGGCCGACCCCAGGCCGGGGGAGAGAGTCTTGGATCTGGCTGCCTCTCCAGGTGGCAAAACCACCCATCTGGCGGCAAGAATGCAGCATCAAGGATTGCTGATTTCCAACGAGATTGATGGTGGGCGGATTCGCGGCCTGCTGGAAAACATTGAGCGCTGGGGAGCCAATCTGGCGGTGGTTTCAGCTTCCATCGAGAAACTGGCCCGTCAGTGGGGCGCTTACTTTGATCGGGTGGTGCTGGATGCACCCTGCTCGGGCGAGGGGATGTTTCGCAAAGATCCCGAGGTGGTGCGCTACTGGGGGCCGGGAGCGCCTGCGCGCGCTGCCCACGTACAAAAGGGCCTGATCAGTGCCGCAGGCGATCTGGTGCGCCCGGGTGGAGTTCTGGTCTATTCCACCTGTACCTTTGCACCTGAAGAGAATGAGCAGATTATTGCTGATTTCTTGCGCAATCCTGGTTGGGAGCTCGAGGAAGCCCGCATCTCCCCTGCTTTTGCCAGCGGGGTACCGGCCTGGGGCGATGGCAACCCGGCGCTGACCCGAACCGCTCGCCTGTGGCCACACAAACTGCGCGGAGAAGGGCATTTTCTGGCGAGGCTGCGCAAAATCGAGGGCGAGGAAAACAATCCCTCCCAGGGGCGTGTCCCTTCACTTTCCCGCGAGGTGAGGGCGCTGTGGCAAGCCTGGAGCGAAGCGCATTTGCAGGTGGCAATAGAAGGAGAAATCCTCGAGCGCTCCGGCCACCTCTACCTGCTTCCCACTGGGCTACCCAGCCTCGCAGGCATCAAAGCACCTGCACCTGGGCTCTATCTGGGCGAAGTGCGGGTCGGCCAGCGTAAGGATTCGGGGCGTTTCTTGCCGGCAAAGCCCCTGGCACACTACCTGAAACCCAGCCAGGTCGGCAACAAGCTGGCTTTACCAGCAGACGACCCCAGGGCCCTGCCATTTGCCCTGGGCCAGCCCGTTCAGGCCGAGGGCCCAGAGGGCTGGGTACTGGTTGGGCTCCAGACTGCCATAGGGGAGTTCAGTCTGGGCTGGGGCAAGCTCAAGGGCGGGGTTTTGCGCCCAAGCAGAACAGGGCTTTGACACTCCTGGGGCAGGGGAACCTCGCCCGCTTGCCGAAGAAGGCCTGGTAGGCCCGGTCAAGCACTTTCGAGGCTTGCTGCAAAAGCTGGCTGTCGGCTTGTCTATCGCGGTTCCCACCATCATGCTGCACACCATGCAGCTTGATGTACCCAGTACAACCCGAACCGCTGTACTGGGTATGCGTGAGAACCGCTCTAGAGCGGTTCCCGCGAATGTCCCATACGGCGGTTTTTGCCGTGAGGGACAAAACACTCCGCCGGAGGGCGGAGTGTTTGCGGGAACTGCGATAGGGTCCGATCAAGAAAAACCAGTGCCCACCAACCTCGAGGGTCTCTGCCCCACAGAGCAGCCCGATATAATCACGGTGTTGGAGCGGTTTTCGGAAAGAACCTTGCACTCTCGGAGTAGAAGGTTTTGTTTTTCCTGGCAATCGTATCTACGTTTTCGCGAGCGAGAAGTAGCCAAAACCGCGATGCAACTGGAGGCACTATGGGAATGAAGTTTCTGGTGTTGTGGGAGTTGGATCTGTCGAGAATGCGCGGTGATTTTGCCACTGTGATTATGCGGATGCCCGAGTACGCCCAAAAAATCCGCGAACGGGGCAAGCTGGTCGGGCGCTACCATATCGTGGGCAAGCACGGCGGTGCTTGGATCTACGATGTAGACTCCAACGAAGAACTCGAGCGCCTGCTGGCCATGGCACCGGTCTACAACTTCGCCAGGTATGAGGTGCTGCCCCTGGCCGAAATGGACACCCCCACCCACGTTTTCAAACCCGACCCAATCTAAGCAGCCAGGTTCGTGAGAACTGCTCTAAACCTGAAACACCCCAAGGTGCATCTGCTCACGATGGGGGTTCAGGGCGCAGACCTCGAGGCTCCGGATCAGGCACTCGCGGGTCTCGTGGGGGAAGATCACCTCATCTACCCAGAGCCGGGCCGCAGCGTAGCGCGGGTCGAGGGTCTCCTCGTAGCGGGCCTTGATGCGCTCGTAAAGTTCGACCAGGTCTTCCTCGGTGGGTTTGCGCCCTTCGCGCTCGAGCTTGGCCAGCTCGATCTCCATCAGGGTTTTGGCGGCAGCATTGCCGCTCATCACGGCGTACTTGGCCGAGGGCCAGGCGTAGATGAAGCGGGGGGCATAGGCCTTGCCGGCCATGGCGTAGTTGCCCGCGCCAAACGAGCCTCCGGTGATCAGGGTAATCTTGGGCACCACCGAGTTGGAAACCGCGTTCACCAGCTTGGCCCCGCGCCGGATGATGCCCTGCTGCTCGGACTCCTTGCCCACCATGAAGCCGGTCACGTCCATCAGGAAGAGCAAGGGAATGAAGCGCTGGTTGACCTCGAGGATGAACCGGGCGGCCTTGTCGGCGGCCTCGGCATAGATCACCCCCCCCACCTCAATCCTGCCGGTCTTCTTGATAATCAGGCGCTGGTTGGCCACAATCCCCACCGGAAACCCCCCCAGCCGGGCATACCCGCAGACCAGGGTCTGGCCGTAGCCCACCTTGTACTCGTGGAATTCCGAGCCGTCTACCAGCCGGGCAATCACCTCGTTCATGTCGTAGGGTTTGCTGCCGTCGGGCGAGACCAGGCCGTACAGGTCCTCAGGGGGGTGGAAGGGCTCTATCTCGCGGGTGCGCTCGGCGGCCCAGGGGGCCAGTGCAGGCTGGGCATACAGGGCCGCCAGGGTGCGGATACGGGCGATGGCCGCTTCGTCGTCGGGTTCGTAAAAGTCCACCGTACCCGAGACCTCGGCGTGCATGCGTGCGCCGCCCAGCGCCTCCGAGTCCACCTCCTGCCCGATGGCCGCCTTGACCAGGGCCGGCCCGGCCAGGTACAGCCCCGAGCCCTCGGTCATGATCAGCACGTCGGTCATCAGCGGCAGATAGGCCCCCCCAGCCACGCAGTTGCCCATGATGGCCGAAATTTGCGGGATGCCCAGGCCGCTCATGCGGGCGTTCAGGTAAAAGATGCGGCCAAAGTCGTCCTGGTCGGGGAATACTTCGTCCTGCAGGGGCAGGAAGACCCCCGCCGAGTCCACCAGGTAGACCGTGGGCAGGCGGTTCTCTAAGGCTATAGTCTGGGCCCTTATCACCTTCTTGGCGGTGATGGGGAAGAAGGCCCCGGCCTTCACGGTGGCATCGTTGGCAACAATCATCCAGTCCCGGCCAGCAATCTTGCCGATGGCGGTCACCACGCCGCCGCCCGGCGCCCCACCCCACTCGGAATACATCTGCCAGCCCGCATACCCCAGGATCTCCTCCGGCACACTGCCGGGGTCAATCAGCCGGGCGATCCGCTCACGGGCGGTGAGGCGCCCTCTGGCGTGCTGGCGCTCCACTGCCTTGGGGCCTCCTCCCTGGCGCACCTGGTCCAGCGAGGTGCGGAAATCGGCAATCAAGCGCACCCAGGCGTCTTTGTTCTGTTTGAAGCTGGAGGACTCGCGCTCCTTGGGGCTGATCTGGCTTGGCATCACAACAAAAGTCTACCGTTTTTTGCCGGTAGGTTGTATTTTCGTCAGGTTGGGTAACGCGTTTGTGGAGTCTCCAAGCTCTACCCAGGAAAGTAGAGCAGACGCCCCTGGCGGCCAGGGTGTAACCGCCGCAGAGGTCTTCTCCATCGAGGTGATCTGGTAGGGGGGCCGGTTACCCGACTTTTATCACACAGATACCCCACCACTACCGTACCTGGCAGAGCAGGCAGCACATGACTGGGCAGACCCAGCTCATGGCCATGACCAAAATCGGTATGATGGTCGCACGTATGCGCAAGCGCCTGGTAGCCGGTAACTGGAAAATGTACAAAACCCCTTCCGAAGCCCGGAACTGGTTTCGAGACCTCGTCGCCAATCTGCCCCAGACCCAGGCCGAACCGGCCCTGTTGGTGCCGTTTACCCATCTGCCCTATGCTGCCGAGATCCTCGAGGGCTACGGGGTGTACTGGGGTGCGCAGGATGTTTCGGCCCACAGCGAAGGCGCCTACACCGGCGAGGTTTCTGCCAGGATGCTGGCCGATCTGGCCTGCAAGTACGCCATTGTGGGCCACTCCGAGCGGCGCGGCTACCACGCCGAATCCGACCCGCTGGTGGCCGAAAAAACCAGGCGTCTGATGGAGCATGGCATCATCCCCATTCTGTGTGTGGGCGAGCCCCTCGAAATCCGCGAAGCGGGCAGCCATGTTGAGCACACCTTACGGCAGTTAGAGGGAAGCCTGGGGGGTGTAAGTCCCTCTTCGGCGGCACAACTGGTCATTGCCTATGAGCCCGTCTGGGCCATCGGTACCGGCAAGACCGCTACCCCCGAGGATGCCGAGGCCATGCACCGCGCCATTCGCGGCTGGCTGATGGCTCGCTACGGCGCGGGCTTCGCCGACGAGATGCGCATCCTCTACGGCGGCTCGGTCAAGCCCGACAACGCCGCTGCACTCTTTGCCCAGCCCAACATTGATGGTGGGTTGGTAGGGGGCGCTAGCCTGAAGCTCGAGGACTACTTGAAACTGCTCACGGCCTGACCAGGAGAAACTATGCGTGCTTGGACGATCTTGCTGCTGCTTTTTTCGCTCAATTCCCTGGCCCAGACGGCCGATCTGGTGCAGCGAACCTATCGCTGCGCTGGGGGCGCTCAGATCCGGGCGGTCTACCAGAACCAGTTCGACCGGGTGGGGGTGGTGTTCAACAACCAGACCTATGGGCCGCTGTTTCGAGTGGTAGCAGCCTCTGGGATGAAGTATTCCGATGGTCGGGCCTCCTGGTGGACCAAGGGGTCGGGAAGTGCCGAGGAAGCCTTTTTGATGAGCGAGCGTACCAGGAAGATGCTGGCCCAGGGTTGTCGGCCTGTGCGCTAGTGCGGGTCTGTATGGGCAGCCTCGAGGTAGACCATGGCAACCCTCCACCCCCGCACCCAGCTTTCCAGAGAAAGTGTCTTCGCCCAGATGAGCCGCCTGGCCGCGCAACATGGGGCCATCAATCTAGGGCAGGGCTTTCCGTCCAACCCGCCACCGGCTTTTTTGCTCGAGGCCGCCCGGCGGGCCATCGGAACCGTAGACCAGTACACCCCGCCCATCGGCCTGCCGCGCCTGCGCGAGGCCATTGCCGAAGACCTGAAGGTCGCGCCCGAGGACGTGGTGGTTACCGCAGGGGGCACCGAGGCCTTGCATGCGCTGGCCGAATCGCTTTACGGCCCCGGCGACGAAGTGGTCATGTTTGAGCCTTATTTTGACGTGTACATACCTCAGACCCGCATTGCAGACGCAGAACCCGTGATGGTGCCGATGCGTCTTGCCGACCGCTGGGAGGTAGATTTGCCGGCGCTCGAGCGCGCCATCAGTGTAAGAACCCAGGCCCTGCTACTCACCAGTC
>JBBIUP010000106.1:0-8331 GCA_037440185.1 Meiothermus sp.
AGGGCGGTGCGGTGGCCCTGGCCAACGATGTGCAGCAATGCTCGGGTATCGAAGGCAAAGTAACCATTCTGGGCCACATCCAGCGCGGTGGCAGCCCCACTGCCAAAGACCGCGTGTTGGCCAGCCGACTGGGAGCTGCCTGTGTGGAAGCCCTGCTGAGCGGAGCCAGTGGGGTTGCGATAGGCGAGGTGAACGACGAGATCCGCCTCACGCCCTTCAAGGAAGCCATCGAGAAACGCAAGGATATCAACCGTAAGAAGTACGAACTTGCCAGGGTGCTGGCTTTGTGACCGTTATCTGTCTTACATCCCACCTCTAAAGTTCCGCCAAAATAGCAAAGTATGAGCCAAAACCTGGAAGTCGCAACCCTGGGCGGTGGATGTTTTTGGTGCTTGGAGGCGGTCTATGACGAGCTAAAAGGCGTGGTGGAAGTGGTTTCGGGGTATTCGGGAGGACATGTGCTCAACCCTACCTACGAAGAAGTGTGTGGCAAGCAGACCGGCCACGCCGAGGTGGTGCAGATGACGTTCGACCCCAGTGTGATTTCGTATCGGGAAATCCTCGAGGTCTTCTTCACCATTCACGACCCCACCACGCTCAACCGCCAGGGAAACGATCTAGGGCCGCAGTACCGCTCGGTCATTTTCTATCACTCTCCCGAACAAAAAACGGTGGCCGGGGAGGTCATGCAGGCTTTGACCGAGGCCAGGGTGTGGGAAAATCCGATCGTCACGGAGCTAGCCGCTTTCGACAGGTTCTATCCCGCCGAGGACTATCACCAGGAATACTTCAAGCGCAACCCCTACCAGCCCTACTGTGCTTTTGTGGTAGGCCCCAAGGTGGCCAAGTTTCGCAAGCAGTATTTCGACCGACTCAAAAGCGCAGTATGAGCGGCCTTTGCGGTAGACTCCTGAGGCATGGCTCGAGCGGCTAGGAATCAAAGCAAGCATTACGTGGTCTGGAAGGGCCGAAAGACCGGCATATTCTCTTCCTGGCCCGAAGCCGAGGTACAGGTCAAGGGTTTTGTGGGGGCCGAGTTCAAGGCTTTTGAAAGCCTGGGCGAGGCCAGACAGGCTTTTGCCGGAAAATACGAAGACTACAAAGGCAAGAAAGCCAGCCAGGGCAGGCTTTTGCACGCACCTCCGCCGGTCATACCCAGCTACTGCGTGGACGCGGCTTGTAGTGGCAATCCGGGACTGTTGGAATACCGCTGTGTAGATACCGCTACCGGTGAGGAAATCTTCCACCGGGGGCCATTTGTCCAGGGAACCAACAATGTGGGGGAATTTTTAGCAATTGTCGAAGCCCTAATGCTTTGCCAACAGAAGGGCTACTCCTGGCCGATCTATTCCGACTCGGTGAATGCTATTTCCTGGGTGAAAGCCAACAAAGCCCGCACCAACCTGATTCCAAGTGGTCAAAACGCCGAGTTGTTTGAGCGCATTGCCCAGGCCGAGACCTGGCTAAGATTAGAGACCTATCCCAACCCTTTGCTCAAATGGCAGACCGATAGCTGGGGGGAAAACCCGGCAGATTTTGGTAGAAAGTAGATCGCTCTAGTGCTGCGTCAACGGATCATTTTCGGGTCATGCCCCCGCTTCGTGAATGTTCGGGCAACATCTGTGACGCAGTTCGCTCAAAAAGCCATTTACTGGAAACCTGCTCGACATCAGTTGACGGCGTACTAGGGCTGATGGGGTACCTGGGGCAGCAAAGCCGCTTTGAGGACAGGGTTGCTAGACGCCCAGTCGAACAAAGGGCGGGCGAAGGGACTGCTTACGATGCCATCCTTGACACCGGCGGGCATTTGCTCGGAGGGGTAGCGCAAAGCTCCGGTGGAGGCCACAAACTCGCTGGGGAAGCTAACCCAGATGGTAAAGGCTAGGAAC
Source organism: Meiothermus sp. (assembly GCA_037440185.1). GTDB lineage: Bacteria > Deinococcota > Deinococci > Deinococcales > Thermaceae > Meiothermus. The sequence goes on from JBBIUP010000106.1 coordinate 1,890, forward strand.
AGCCCCCACACCAACCCTCCGATGCCGCCTACTACCCCCTCGACAGCGGGGGTTAGCTGGGTGAGCGGGACGAACTGGGCAAGGTAGGCCATGGCCAGGCCCAGGCCCAGGGCCAGCAAGGGTAGAACGTAATCAGGAACCAGAGGAGCTACCAGGGGAGCCAGCAACACATACAGCACCAGCGCCGGGACTGCGGCTAGAGTGAAGGAAGCGCCTTGGCGTATACCCAGCGCCAGGGCTGCCGACAGAACAAACAGGGCCATCAGATCGAGCCAGCTCAGCATCAATCCGAAGTATACCCGCCTATGGGCTCGGAGGCGGGCTATTTCAACCAGAGCGATTGCCGGGTCGCCTGGAAAGGGAGAGGGCCCCCCACAAACTCATTTACGAATGGTGTATCCGGTGTGCTCGAGGGCGGCGATGATGCTTTGCATGAAGCCGTCGGTCTCGAGGTCGGTCAGGGTGCGCTCGGGGTGGCGGAAGGTCAGGTGGAAGGCCATGCTTTTTTCACCTTCCAAGAGCGGCTTTCCCCGGTACACATCGAAGATTTCCAAACCTACCAACCGTTCGCCGGCGTGGGCGCGGATCAGCCGCTCTACCTCGACATAGGAGGTGCTCTCGGGCACCACTACCGCCAGGTCGCGCATGGAAGCCGGGTATTTGGCGATGTCGGAGAAAAGAATGGGGCCTTTGCTGAGCGGAAGGGCCAGCTCGAATAAAAACACCTGGGGACGATCCCCTTCGGGACGGGTTGATACCTGTATGCCGCCCGGAAGCTCGAGGGCCGCCGCAATGGCCGGGTGCAGAGCGCCGATGTGCCCGGCTTTCTGGTCGTTCCAGTAAACGGCCCCGCTGATGCCAGGGTGCAGGTAGGGCTGGAGTTCTCGCTCGACCCGTACCCTACTACCCAGGTTCTGGGCGGCTGCTTCAAGGAGCCCCTTAAGGGCAAAGAAGCCCTCTCCCAGGCCCTTTTGCCAAAGCCCCGGAACCGGATCGCCGCAGATCAGGGCCGAGAGGTGGGTGGTCTCGGTCTGATTAAAGACGTTGCCAATCTCGAAGAGTAGAAAAGGCCCGTTCTCCCCCTGGGCAAAGGCCGTTTGCAGGTTTTTGAGCAGGCTGGGATAGAGCGCGGTGCGCAAGGCGGTGCGGTCTGCGGTTTGCGGGTTTTGCATGAACACTGTAGGAGCGGGAGCGTGCATCAGGGCGCATTCTTCTGGCGACGACCAAGAGTAGTTGAGCACTTCCTGGAAGCCCAGCCCTGCCATGACCTGCTTCAGCCTTTCCAGGGCTTCGTAGGGTTCATCCACGCCGAGGTTGTCGGGATGGGGGAAGAAACTGGGCAGGGTGATGGGGATTTGGTCGTACCCTACGATGCGGGCCACCTCTTCCACCAGGTCTTCCTCGAGGGTCAAATCCACCCGGTGGCTGGGGGGCGTTACTTCGAAAGCCCCCTCCTGGAAGGTGGGCTGGACAGTGCACCCCAGGCGGCGCAAAACTTCAAGCTGCTCGGTCTCATCGTAGGGCATTCCCACCAGGCGGGAGGTATATTCCGGGCGGAACACGATGGGTTTGGCAGGCTGGGTGTGGTTGTGGTCAATGCGGGTATGGCTGACTTCGACCCCACTTCCGCTCCAGGCTTGCAGCAAGTCCAGGCAACGGTCGGCGGCCCGGATCTGCCCGTCTGGGTCTACGCCGCGCTCGAAGCGGTAGGAAGCCTCGGTCTTGAGGCCCTGGCGTTTGGCGGTGCGGCGTACCATCACCGGGTCGAAATGGGCCACTTCCAGGGCTACTTGGGTGGTACTGTCCTGAATCTCATCGTCGGCTCCACCCATCACCCCGGCCAGCCCGGCAGGGCGGGTCAGGTCGCCGTCCTTGACCGTAATCAGCAGGTCGCGTTCGTCCACCGTGCGTTCTTGTCCGTCCAGAGTGACCACCTTTTCGCCAGCCCTGGCCCGGCGCACCACCAGCCCTTCGCGGATGTAGCGGGCATCGTAGGCGTGCATGGGATTGCCGAGTTCGAGCATCGTGTAGTTGGTGGCGTCCACTACATTGGAGATCGGGCGCATTCCCGCGGCGTATAGGCGGCGTTGTACCGACACCGGGCTAGGCCCCACCCGGATACCCCGTGCATAGGACAGGGTGAAACGGTCGCAGCCCTGGGTGTCCTCGAGCCAAACCTGGAAGGGCAGGGCGATGGGGGTGGTTTTGGGTTTGGGGTCGGGGTGGATCAGGGTCATACCGAGGGCCGCCAAGTCCCGTGCGACGCCGTAAACCGAGAGCCAGTCTGGGCGGTTGGGCGTGATCTCGATCTCGATGACCTCGTCCGGGCCCCAGGCTTCGGCCAGAGGTGTGCCGGGAGGTAGGGCATCGGGTGCGAACTCTATCAGGCCGCCGGCGTATTCACCCACCGCCAGTTCCTTCGGCGAAAGGGCCATTCCGTAAGACTCCACTCCCGCGATCTTGCGCAACCCCAGTTCGGTTCCATCTGGTAGTACCGTGCCCGGCAAGGCCAGTACCACCCCCATACCCGCTCGGGCGTTGGGGGCGCCTGAGACAATCTGTACCTCCTGCCCGATGTCCACGACGAGCTTGCGCACCTCCCGGCCCTCGAGGTTTTCGACATGCAAGACCCTGGCGAACACAATTTTGCTGTGGGGGATGGCGAGCGATTGAATAGATTCGGTTTCGATGCCCAGTCCGGCCAGCAGTTCTTCTAAACGCTCACTGCTCGGCACATCGGGCAGGAATTCCTTGAGCCAGCTATAAACGATTTTCATCGGTACCTCGGTTGGGGGCTATTGCTTGAATTGCTTCAAGAACGAAAGCCGGTTCTGGTAGAAGTAGCGAATATCCGGGATGCCATAGCGCAGCAAGGCCAGTCGCTCGACCCCCATCCCGAAGGCCCAGCCGGTCATACCTTCGTAGGCCCTGGGCAGGCCCAGCTTTTCGCGGTAGTCGTCCACTGCCTTGAACAGATAGGGGTGTACCATGCCGCTACCTCCGAGCTCGAGCCACTTCTGCCGCTCGGGCCACCACATGGCAAACTGCGCTCCGGGCTCCACAAAGGGGAAGTAGGTGGGCTGGAAGCGGGCCTTGCCCTCCTTGCCAAAGAGCCCACGGGCTAGCTCGGTGATGGCTCCTTTGAGGTCGGCCATGGTGATGTCTGGCCCCACCACCAGCCCCTCGAGTTGATGGAACATGGCCTCGTGCGAGGCATCGGTTTGCTCGTAGCGGAACACCCGTCCCGGCACCACAATTTTGAAGGGTGGGGTGTGCTGGATCATGTAGCGAATCTGCATCCCCGAGGTGTGGGTGCGCAGTACCGCCTGTCCTAGATTATTTACACCCTCGCCGAAAGGGCCCTGGATGGTAAAACCTTTTCCCTCCCCGTCCACCGGTGAGGAGCCAGAAGGATTGCCCAGGCTGGCCCAAAAAGTATCCTGCATATCGCGGGCTGGGTGCCACTCGGGCATGTTGATGGCATCGAAGTTGAAGAACTCACTCTCGACTTCGGGGCCTTGCACCACGCTGTAGCCCATGCCTCGAAAAATGCCCAGCAGTTCATTGATAATCAGGCTGGTGATGTGCAGACCACCGGAAGGAAAAGCATAGCCAGGGAGCGAAACGTCTATGGTTTCTTGCTCGAGCTTTGCCCGAAGGGCTTGTTCCTTGAGCTGGGTTTCGCGTGCTTCCAAGGCTCCTTCCAGGGCTTGTTTCCACTCATTCAAGACCCGGCCTTTTTCCTTGCGCTGCTCCGGTGATAGTTTGCCCAGGGTTTTCATTTCCTGGGTGACCAGGCCATTTTTGCCCAGGTACTGCACCTTGAGGCCCTGCAAGCTCTCTAAAGTGGGGGCCTTGCCGATTTCGTCCAGTGCTGCACTAACGTCCATTGAGCCTCCAAAAAAATCCCGTCAAGTCTACCCAAAAAGCGAGGGGCGGCACACAGGCCGCCCACGAGAGAGTATTGCGTCTCCCGCAGGCTTACCTAAAAAACCACCTCCCGGCCATAACCGTGGTCAGCGTACCACTAATTGGTGGTTTGCTCAACATCCAAAAGCGCATTTCCTCAGCCAAGCTTTTATCGTATGCATACCGCGCAGGGGGGCCGAAGCAGTCCAGCAAGCGCAATGTGCGATTGGCCGTCCAGGACTACAGCGAGGTTCAGAAGATCCAGCCCGATCACAAAGAAGTGCAATACTGGCTGATACGGAATTAGCCTGAACACTTCTGTATTCGAGCCTGAAGCGTTCAGGCTAATTCCTCTTTTTCTCCCGTTGGTCGGGGGATTACTTGTAGTTGACCAACTCTAGAGCGGTTCCCACGAATACCCAGTACAACGGTTTGGGTTGTACTGGGTAAATTACGCTGCACAGCGTGCAGCGTAATTGTGGGAAACGCGATAGTGGTTACACAAGTAATCCCCTTAAGCCGGTATGAGTGGTTTGGTAAGTTAAAAATGGACACACGACAAAGTTCCCGAAATGAAGTGCTCAAAGCAACTCCCAGACATTTGAGGTGCTAGATCCATCCCAGCAATCAAGTTACCAGAGCACTGAGCCAGGCCCGCAGATCTAGCCCATAATCAACAAGACCAGTCCCAGCACCGCGCTCCCCACTGCACTTGCCATCAGTACAGGAAAGAGCCTGTTCAGATTGGGGTTGCGCGGTGCAAGTATTCGCCACGCTGCAACTTCGATTGCACTTATAGCCAACAACACCATTCCGGCCAGTTTGAGGGGCTCCATGTATGGATTGTAGAGCAGAGTTTGCGAAAAACACGGGTCAAGTGGCTCCACTCCAACCATCTAACGGATCCACCTTGACGTAGTTCGTACTGCTCTCACAGGTTTTTCGGCCTTTCGGGCCTTGGACCGGGTCTCCAGGCTTATGGTCTACCCCCAGCTATACAGAAAAGCGCCCATCAAGCCTGTCCCTACCGCTGCCATCATCAGGAAGGGATACATCCGCGCTGACAGCGAGCCTCGTCCACGCAGGTAGCTCCACAGGGCAATTTCCACCAGACTCAAGGCCATGATCGCCAGCCCGGCTTGCTCGAGACCGCTCATTGGCCTAAGCGTATCTCGCCCTCACGGTTGTCTTCACCTGTCTGTGCCACACTGGGTCCGATGACCTACGAGTCGTTTGTAGAAATGGCTGACCGCTTGTGGGAAGAAATTCCACCCGAGTACAAGCAGGGTTTGCAGGGTATTCATGTTTTTGAACACCTCAAACCCGACCCCGACGAACCCGGACTGCTGCGCTTGGGTGAGTACCACGACCCCGGCTACCCCTCTGTGCTGGGGGGCTACGCAGGTATTGGGCGGCATATCGCTCTGTTTTACGGCTCTTTTGCTGTACTGGCAGCCGAGGATCCCCATTTTGACTGGGAGGGTGAAATCTGGGAAACCCTGGTGCACGAATTGCGGCACCATATCGAGTCGCTGGCCTGGCGGGACGATCTGGTGCAGGAAGACATCAAGAACCTGCGACGGTATCGGGAGGGGCGATAGGTTGCGGGATAGGAGCAAAAAAGCCCCCAGACGGGGGCTTGGCACAGTTTCTGCTTTAGCGGGGAATTTGTAGCTTCTGGCCCACCCTAATCAGATCGGGGTTGGCGATGTTGTTGGCCTTGGCAATCTTCATGTAGCTATCTTTGGAAGCATTGCCATAAAACTTCAGCGCAATGCCCGAGAGGGTATCGCCAGCCTGTACCGTGTACCATTCGTCGGGAATGTTGACCCCGCCCTGCTCAGCGGCGAATTTGGCCTTGGCCCCCTCCACCACTTTCAGCCCGCTGGCCTCCACCTCGGTGGCCCCGGCCTGTTGGGCGAGCTGAACCGCCAGGTTGAGCTCGTGCTGGCTGTCTACCGCGCCTTGCAGTACCACGCCAGTGCCCTTTTGCAGCACGGCGATGGGGTCGTCTTTCAGCTCATTGTTGGCTTCCAGGGTGGCCAGCACTTTTTTAGCCAGCTTGCTGGCTTCGGTGGCCTTGCGAACGGCTTCCTCTTCGGCAGCGATGGCCGCATCGGAAACTTCTTGTTGGGCCACGATTACGCCGCCCAAATCCACCGACTTAACCCCCTTGACGCCCTCTACTGTAGCTTGCAACAAAGACAGGTGAGGCTGGCGAGGAACCGCGCCGGTAATACGAACATTTCCTCCTTGTTCCTGGACATTGAGGCCCAGCCCCTGGAGTGGGGGCCACTGATTGATGGCATCCTGAACTCGAGCAGACAATGACTTTCCAAACGGCCACATAATCTACCTCCAGTCTGGAGTATACCCTGGCCTTGTAAAAGGATTATGCAAGGCGTGGAGGGTAGAAAGCCAGGTGCTTCCTGTGAAAACTGCCCCTGGCCGATTACCGGATTTTACCCCAGCTCGAGACTGCTCAAATCGCCCAGCACCAGCTTGTGGGCTTTGGGCAGGCTGTTGCGTTTGG
>JBBIUP010000107.1:0-8327 GCA_037440185.1 Meiothermus sp.
AGAGGTGCAGGGACTGAAGGGGGCCAGCCAGCACAGGGCTCCGAAAGTTGTACTTCTCCCCGACCTGAGACAGCCGAAAAACCCACTACCGCGCTGGGCCTGAGCCTGGCGATGGGTTCGCTGCTCTAATCTTTCTCCTCGGCCTCGGTCTGGGGAGAACCTTCCTCGGCTGTCTCGGACTCGGCGGCCTTGGCCTTGCGCTGGGCCTTCTCGGCCTTCTTCTTATGTTTCTCCAGCTCACGCTGGCGCTTCTGGAACTTGTAATTCGGCTTGGTGGCCACGCCCACTCCCCTTTACACTGCCCTCCATTCACAGCCCCGAGCGGCGCACGCTGCTGTTCGGGGCCAAGAGCAGGTTGCTGGCTCGAGTATACCCGCTCAGCCCTGAACCCTGCCTAATATTGCTCGCAGTTCCCCCAGCGTGCTCACCTGCTTAAGCAGAGGGTGAAGCTCGAGGTTATCCGGGAAATATCGGTACAGCACCTTGCGCAGTTGGCGGATGCCATGCAACTCGCCGTACCACTGCACATTGAGCTGGGCGTGCCGCAGTGCGGTGTTTCGCCGATCCGAGACCGACGGTGCCTGCACAACCCAGCCGATTTGCCCAAACAGCCAGGGATTCCCCACCGCCCCCCGGCCAATCATCACGCCCGCCACCCCAGTACTTATCCGAGCTTGGTACTCCTGCATGCTGCGCACGTCACCACAGCCCAGTACCGGGACTTTCACCGCCTGTACAACTTTTACAATCGCGTTCCAATCGGCCAATCCTTCGTAGCGCTGAAGGCTGGTGCGCCCGTGAACAGCAATCAGGGCGGCCCCGGCAGCCTCCAGACCCTGTGCAACTTCCAGGCTCCGGTTCTCGTCCCAGCCCAGGCGAATCTTGGCGCTCACTTCCAGCCCAGTCCCCTGGCGCATAGCCCTCACCAGCTCGAAAGCCCGCTCGGGGGTTTGCAACAAACAAGCCCCGCCCCGTCCGGCCAGCTTGGGTGCGGGGCAACCCATGTTCAGGTCTATCGCCACCGGCGAGAAAATGGCTTCTGCCTTGGCCGCCGCATCGCACAACACTTGCGGGTCGTCGCCAAAAAGTTGTACGACCAGATTTGGCTCACCCGGATAGGGTGCACCCAGCTCGGTGGACTTGCGTTCCCCGGCCAACAACCCCCTGGCCAGCACCATCTCGCTGACCGTCCAGGCCGCCCCATGCTCCAGCGCCAGACGCCGGAAGGGCGCGTCGGTGTAGCCCGCCATCGGGGCCAGCACGGCCCTGGGGCTGCGAAGCATCTCGGCATAGAACTTGGTTTTTGCGACAGGTTCAGCGACCACAGCCTGCTCAGTGTCGGGGGCACCGGGTCAGGTGTCAAGGGGATTGAGAGGGCAACATGGTCTGATGCGAGAGGCGAAAGGTTCAGATCAGCCGCCCCACCGCCAGCTCGGCGACCTGCACCAGCTCGCCCGAGCGGATCAGCTCGCAGATGCGGGTGAGTTCGGGCTTCAAATAGCGATCCCGATCGAGGTGGGGCACTTCCTGGCGAATCCGCCGGTAGACCGCCTCCACCCCCTTGCCGGGTCTTAGTGGGGCATGAAAATCTAGAGCCTGGGCTGCCGAGGCGAGTTCTATGGCCAACACCCACAGGGTGTTCTCGAAGATGGCCCGGGCTTTGCGGCAGCCAATGGTGCCCATCGAAACGTGGTCTTCCTGGTTGGCGCTGGTGGGAATCGAGTCCACCGAGGCCGGGTGGGCCAGCACCTTGTTCTCGCTCACCAGCGCGGCAGCCGTGTACTGGCTGATCATCAGACCCGAGTTGAGGCCGCTGCCCTCAGCCAGAAACGCTGGCAGGCCCGAAAGGGCCGGGTTGAGCATCTGTTCGATGCGCCGCTCGGAGATATTGGCCAGCTCGGCAACGGCAATACCTGCATAATCGGCGGCCAGAGCCAGGGGTTGGCCATGAAAGTTGCCGGCGGAGATGGTGCGCTCCTCATCGGGGAAAATGAGGGGGTTATCGGTCACGCTCTGCATCTCCCGCAGCACCACCTCCCGCACGTGGGCGATGGCATCGCGGCTGGCCCCATGCACCTGGGGAGCTGCCCGCAACGAGTAAGCATCTTGCACCTTGTCGCAGTCTATGTGCGAGCGCATGATCTCCGAGTCTTGTAGCAACATCCGCACATTGGCGCTGGTGGCGGCCATGCCGGGATGCGGGCGCAGCCGGGTCACGGCCTCGTCGAAAGGACGGTGGCTGCCCTTGAGGGCCTCCACGCTCATAGCCGCCGCTATGTCGGCAGTCTTGAGGAGGATATCGGTATCGAGCAGCAGCAGGGCCAACAAGGCGGCCATGGCCTGCGTTCCGTTGATCAGGGCCAGGCCCTCCTTGGCCTCGAGCTCCAGCGGCTCCAGCCCCACTTCGCGAAGCACTTCGCCGGCGGGCCGCACCGCGCCTCGGTACTCCACCTCGCCCTCGCCCAACAGCGGCAGACACATGTGCGACAGCGGGGCCAGGTCGCCCGAGGCCCCCACTGAGCCTTGTGAGGGGACGACCGGGGTCAGGCCTCGGTTTAAGAACTCGGCCAGGTAGTCCAGCACCACCGGGCGTACCCCGGAGTAGCCTAGGGCAAGGCTCTGAATCCTCAACAGGAGCATCCCGCGCACCACTTCCGTTGGGAAGGGCTCCCCTACCCCGATGGCGTGGGATAGCAGCAGGTTGCGCTGCAAGAGCCTGAGGTCTTGCGCCGCCACCCGCACCGTGGCGAGCTTGCCGAAGCCGGTGTTGAGCCCGTAGACCGGCTCGCCCCGCCGCACCAGTTCGTCCACGAAAGCTCGGCACTCGGCCACTCGAGCCTGTGCCGCCTTCGACAGCTGGATTGGTTGGCCCCCACGCACCACTCGGCGGAAGTCCTCCAGCGAAAGCTCCACGTCCAGTTCGACCATTTTCGTCCCTCTCGACCCCCGATTTGACCCCAAGTCCTGACCTCGAGCCTTGACCAAACCCGGGTTCAGGTTGTATATACAACTTAGAGGATAAGCGTGAAATACCTTCGTGTCAAGGAAGCGGTGTTGCAGGAAGTGGCCAAGCCCAACCCCGCCTTCCCTATCTCGGAAAACGCCCTGGCTGCACACTTTGGGGTGAGTCGCATGACCGCCCGGCGGGCCTTGCAGGAACTCGAGCAGGAGGGCTACCTCTCGCGCCAGCGCGGGCGGGGCAGCTTCCCTTCCGAGCGCCGCTTCAGCCAGGGCTCGCTGCGGGTGCGGCCCTTCTACGAGTTCGCCCAGAGCCAGGGGGCCGCCGCCAGAACCCGGGTGCTGGCCGCCGAGGTGCGCCGCACCCCCCGCCACGTAGCCGAGAAGCTGGGGGCGAGGAAGGCCGTCTACGTCGAGCGCCTGCGCTTTCTGGACGACGAGCCGGTGCAGCGCGAGGCACGGTACCTGAACGCCGAGCTGTGCGGGGAAATCCTGGGCCACGACCTCACCGCCGAGTCGGTCCACGACCTCCTGATCCACCGGCTGGGCCTGCCGCTCACCAAGGTGTGGCAGCGCCTCGAGGCCGTCGCACTCGGCGGCGAGATCGCCCCGCTGCTGGACCAGCCCGAAGGCGCACCGGGGCTGCGGCTCGAGCGCGTCACCTACACCCTGGAGCAGCCCGTGACCTGGGTCGAGTACCTGATGCGCGGCGACCGGTATTTCCTGGAAGACACCTTCACCCCCCAAGGAGAGCGCGTATGACCATCTACAAAGCACCCACCGGCAACACCCGCACCGCCAAGGGCTGGATTCAGGAAGCCGCCAAGCGGATGCTCCTCAACAACCTCGACCCCGAGGTGGCCGAAAAGCCCGAAGAGCTGATCGTCTACGGCGGGCGTGGCAAGGCCGCCCGCAGCCCCCAGGACTTGCAGCGCATCCTGGGCGTGCTCGAGCGCCTGGAGAACGACGAGACCCTGCTGGTGCAGTCGGGCCGGGCGGTGGGGGTGTTTCGGACGCAGCCGCTGGCCCCCAGGGTCATCCTCGCCAACTCCAACCTGGTGCCGGGCTGGGCTACCTGGGAGGAGTTCGACCGCCTCGACAAGCTGGGCCTGATGATGTACGGCCAGATGACCGCCGGGAGCTGGATCTACATCGGCACCCAGGGCATCTTGCAGGGCACCTACGAGACCTTTGCGGCTGCCGCCCGCAAGCACTTCGGCGGCAGCTTGCAGGGAACCATTACCGTCACCGGCGGGCTGGGCGGGATGGGCGGGGCGCAGCCGCTGGCGGTGACCCTGGCCGGGGGCGTGGCCATCTGCGTGGAGATCGACCCCGAGCGCATCCAGCGCCGCCTGGACACCGCCTATCTGGACATACGGGCCGACACCCTGGACGAGGCGCTAAAGCTCGCAGAGGAAGCCAAACAAAAAGGCCAGCCGCTTTCCATCGGCCTGCTGGGCAACACCGCCGAGGTGCTGCCGGAGATGGTGCGGCGGGGCTTCACCCCCGAGCTGGTCACCGACCAGACCAGCGCCCACGACCCTCTGTATGGCTATATCCCCCTCCTCAAAGCCGACGAGGACCCCGCCGTACTGCGCAAGGCCGACCCCGATGGGTATAGAAAGCGGGTGCTGCACGATATGGCCACCCACTGCCGCGCCATGGTGGACATGCAGAAACGGGGCTCCATCGCCTTCGACTACGGTAACAACCTGCGGGCCTTCGCCAGGCTGGGGGGCTTCGCCGAGGCCTTCAGCTACCCCGGCTTCGTGCCCGCCTTCATCCGCGACCAGTTCTGCGAGGGGCGCGGGCCGTTCCGCTGGGTGGCGCTCTCGGGCAAGCCCGAAGACATCTACAAGACCGACCGGGCCATGCTGAAACTGTTCCCCGACGACGCCGGGCTGCACCGCTGGCTGGGTGAGGGGGTGAAGAAGTTCAAGTTCCAGGGCCTGCCCGCCCGCATCTGCTGGGTGGGCTACCGTGAGCGCGACCAGGCGGGCCTGATGTTCAACGAGATGGTGCGCAGAGGGGAGGTTGAAGCCCCTATCGTGATCGGGCGCGACCACCTCGACTCTGGGAGCGTGGCCTCGCCCTACCGCGAGACCGAGGCCATGCTCGACAGCTCCGACGCGGTGGCCGACTGGCCCATCCTCAACTTCGCCCTGAACGCGGTCTCGGGCGCAGCCTGGGTGAGCCTGCACCACGGCGGCGGGGTGGGGATGGGCTACAGCCTGCACGCCGGGCAGGTGACGGTAGCGGACGGCTCGGAGGAGGCCGCCTACCGCCTGGAGCGCGTGCTCACCAACGACCCCGGCACCGGGGTGATGCGCCACGCCCACGCGGGCTACGACGCCGCGAAGAAAGTCGCGCGGGAGCGCGGGCTGGATCTGGCGGGCTGGGAGCGCTAGGGTGGCCAGGCGGCTCGAGCAAAAACTGGCCCAGATCGCCGAGCTGCGCGGGGGCGAGCCCACCCCGGCGGCGATCAAGGCGCTGGAATCCGTGCTGGCCAGGGACGAGGGCGCGGCTGTTGCCAGGGCCGCCGACCTGATGGTGGAGTGGGGGCTTTTCAACCAAGGCCCCAACCTGGCCCAGGCCTTCAAACGGCTGCTGGAAGGGGGAACCGACGCCGACCCCCAGTGCTGGGGCAAGGTAGCGCTGGTCAAGGCCCTGCAAGCTCTGGGCTGGCACGACCCCGAGGTCTACCTGCTGGGCTGCCGCTGCATGCAGATGGAGCCGGTCTGGGGCGGCCAGGAGGACAGCGCCCCCTCGCTGCGTAGCCTCTCGGCGCTGGCGCTGTCAGACTGTCCGGGTGTGTCCTATGACCGCGCGGTTGACGAGCTGGTGCGCCTGCTGGCCGACCCGGCGTGGAACGTGCGGGCCGGGGCCGCCCAGGCCGTCGCCAGCCTGGGCTACCCCCAGGGCGCGCCGCTGCTCAAGCTGCGGGTGCTGTTGGGTGATGCTGAGCCCAGGGTGATCGGGGCCTGCCTGGACGGTCTACTGCACCTCTCCCGCGCCGAAGCAGTACCTTTCGTCCAGGAACTGCTGGGGCATGAAGATGCCGTTATTCGCCTGGAAGTCGCATGCGCCCTGGCTGCTTCCAAACTGCCGGAGGCCGTACGAACCGCGACAGGCGAGTGGAAAAAACTTACCGATTCCCGCTCGCGCAAAGCCGTCATCGCTGCACTGGCAAGCTCACCCACCCCCGAGGCGCTGGACTTCCTGCTGGGCCTACTCCCCCGAAACAACCGCGCCGACGCCGTTGCCGCCCTTGCTGCCGTGGCCCCCCGGCTGCGCGAAACTGAACTCCGCGAACGGGCCTTGCGCGCCGTCGCTGACAACCCAAACCCTACCCTGCGGGACGAACTCGAGGCCAATCTATGAACCGGGTATTCACCGGCATCTCCGAGCTGTACACACCCAGGGTGCGGCTGGAAAACGCCGCCCTCGCCGTGCGGGATGGGCGCTTCGCCTGGGTGGGCAAGGAAGCCGACCTTCCCGACGAATACCGCATCTGGCCCCACACCAACCTGGGCGGGCGCGGGGTGGTTCCCGGCATCGTGGACGCCCACACCCACCTGGTCTACGGCGGCGACCGGCTGGGCGAGTATTTGCAGCGGGCACGAGGCGAGAGCTACGAGGCGATTCTGGCGGCTGGCGGCGGAATTTATTCAACTGTACGAGCTACCGACACATCTTCTGAAGAGGAGCTTTATGCGCTAGCTCGAGCCCGCGCCGAGCAGTTCTTGGCAGTGGGTGTCACCGCGCTGGAAATCAAGAGCGGCTATGGGCTTGAACCCCCGGCCGAACTCAAGATGCTGCGGGTTATTCAAAAGCTCAAAGAAACCCTGTCCCAGCACGTCTCCCCCACCCTGCTGGCCCACGTGGTGCCCAAGGGCTGGGGGCGCCAGAAGTACGTGGAGATGTTCGCCCGCGAACTCGTGCCCGAGGTGGCCCAAACGGGCCTGGCCGAAGCAGTAGACGTGTTCTGCGACCAGGGGGCGTTCACGCTGGAAGAAACCCGGAAAATCCTCGAGGCCGCCCTCACCCACGGCCTCAAGATCAAGCTCCACGCCGAGCAGATCGCCCACACCGGGGCCACCCGGCTGGCGGCGGAGCTGGGGGCGCTGTCGGCGGACCACCTGGAGCAGTCCACCCCAGAAGACTGGGAGGCCTTGGCCCAGCGCGGCACTATCGGGACGGTGCTACCGGGCGCAGCAGTCATCCTCCGCAAGCCGTTCCCGAACGTTCGGGCCATGTGGGATGCGGGGGTCAGGGTTGCCATTGCTACCGACCACAATCCCGGCAGCAGCCCGCTTTTTAGTCCCTGGCTGGGGATGCAACTTACCATCGGTTTGGGCGGGCTGGCCGCCGAGGAAGCCCTGATTGCCCATACCGAACACGCGGCTCTGGCCCTTGGGAGAGGGGATTTGGGCAGGCTCGAGCCCGGAAGCAGGGCCGACTTCGTGGTAGTGGATTCGCCCCATGCGCTAAGGCCGCTCTATTACTGGGGAACTCACCCCATTCACGCTGTTTACATCAATGGCCACAGCGCCTTGCCACAAACACCTGGAGCCTGACATGACCCACCCGCCCCTCGAGCAAATCCTATCGCTGCGTGGCAGACAAGCCTTGATCACCGGCGCTGCCGCAGGCATCGGCAAGGCCATCGCCAGACGTTACGCCGAAGCTGGTGCCACCCTGCACCTGGTAGATGTCAATGCCACAAAGCTGGTGGAGGTGGCAGCAGAACTGTCGGCTTATTCTGCCAGCATCCAAACCCACGTTCTAGACTTGTCCGATAAGCCCTCCATTACCAGGTTGTGGGCCTCGTTTGACGGCAACGAGCCCGAAATACTGGTCAACAACGCAGGCATCTACCCCGAAAAACCGGTTTTGGAAGTAGATGAGGCTTTCTATCGCAAGGTGATGGAGATCAACCTCGACTCGGTTTTTTGGATGTGCCAGGAGCTGGTTACCCGGCGCTCGAAGCGCGGTGGCATCATCATCAACATTGGCACCATCGAGTCCATTCTGCCGTTCAAGGACGGCCTGGCCCACTATGCCATGAGCAAAGCCGGGGTAATTGCTCTTACCAGAGCACTTGCCAAGGAATACGCTAGACACGGGTTCCGGGTGAATGCGCTCTTGCCTGGAGGCATCGTCACCGAAGGAACCAAAACCGTTGCGAAACAGTTGTTGCAGTTGAAGCTGGGCTTGCTGAAGGTTGGCTACGATTTTCAACAACGCCTTCCGGTTGGGCGAGCCGGCCAACCCGATGAAGTCGCTCGAATGGCGCTGGTATTGGCAACCGACCTGGCCAGCTACGTGCATGGAAGCGTAATTCCGGTGGATGGGGGGTTCCTCTCAGC
>JBBIUP010000108.1:0-1925 GCA_037440185.1 Meiothermus sp.
ACCACTTAGGTGCAAGTTCTGAGTTAAGCGAAACGAGAGCGGTTTTTACCAGCCTGGGTGAAAAATAGCGAATCAGATTTCTGGTGAAAGCGGTTTTGGGCACAACCAGTTTTCAGGGCTTGTAGGTCTGGGCTCCACCTTCGGCCTTTAGCAACTTCTGCCAGTAGTCCAATAATTTGGTCAATACGTAAGCAGGGAAACCAACGCCCATTCAATCTGCGGTATTGTCATCGGAATGGGAATCGCCATGATTGGCCCACGGCGCATGGACGGCAATATGGCCCGGCGGCTGATATGACAAGGTATGGTGACCAACCCTCAGCTTTCACGGAGCAAACATGATTGACCTGGTCATTTTTGGGGCTACCGGCGACCTGGCCGCGCGCAAGCTGTTCCCAGCGCTGTATCAGCTCGAGTTCTGCCACTACATGCCCGGCGATTTACGCGTCGTGGGGGTAGGACGCAAAACCTGGAGCGAAACCGAGTTTGCGGAACACGTCCGTAAGAGCCTCGAGGAATTCGAGGGCAACCTCGAGCCCGAACCCCTCGAGCGTCTGCTGGCGCGCCTGACCTATAGGGCCATTGACTTCTCACCGGAGAGCTTTCAAGCCTTGGCTAAAGACAGTGCAGAGTCCAGCCTGTTCTATCTTTCGCTGCCGCCCGACGCCTTCCCGATAGTGGCCACCGGACTGGGACACGCCGGACTTGCCAGGGAGAGCGGAGGCTTTCGCCGCTTGGTGATTGAGAAACCTTTTGGCCACAACCTCCAGAGTGCGATGGAGTTGCAACACAGCCTTACCCAGCACTGGGACGAGAGCCAGATTTTGCGCATTGACCACTTTCTGGGCAAGGGAACCGTGCAAAACATTTTGGTCTTTCGCTTTGCCAACAGTTGGCTCGAGCCGCTCTGGAACGCCCAACACATTGCCCAGGTTCAGATCACCGCTGCCGAGTCCATCGGCATCGAAGGGCGCGGGGCTTTCTATGACAAGGTGGGAGCAGTGCGCGACGTGGTGCAAAACCACCTGATGCAACTCCTCACGTTCTCGGCCCTGGAGCCTCCGCCCCGCCTCGAGGCCGACCTCCTGCGCAACGAGAAAAACAAGGTACTGCGCTCGGCACGGCCTATGAGTCCAGGCGATATTGTGCGTGGTCAATACCAGGGCTACCTCCAAGAAGCCGGAATACCCACCAGTAACACCGAAACCTTTGCAGCCCTCCGGCTCTACCTGGACAACTGGCGCTGGAAAGGGGTACCGTTCTATTTGCGCACCGGCAAGGCCCTCTCCAGGAAACTCACCACCATCGCGGTGCAGTTCCGCGATCCCCCCACCCAGCTTTTTACCGACACTACCTTTACTCCCGGTTCGGGCTGGGTGGTGTTGGAACTGCAACCCAACGAATCCATGCATCTGGAAGTCCAGGTCAAGACCCCCGGTTTGCAATTTGCTTCTCGCCCAGTGGTGCTATCCACACCCAGAAATGGCAACAGCACCCCTCATGAGCTCTCGGCCTACGCTACCCTCATTCTGGATGCCCTCAAGGGAGATCGCAGTTTGTTTATTCGGTTCGACGAGGTGGAGTGGGCTTGGCGGCTCTTGGAGCCTGTACTCAACAACCGACAGCCCACCGAACTCTACTCGGTGGGGTCGGAGGGCCCCTCGGGGCAGCACTATCTGATGGAAGACCAGCAGCGTTGGCGCAGTTTGTAGGAACCCGCTACAGCCTGACCCATCTGATCTGACCGTTATACTTGACTTATGCCATGCTCGACCCCGGTGCGCAGTAGCATCTCCCTCATTCACCCTGTCAGATGAGCTTTGCGGAGTACCTCGAGTTCGAACGTACCGCAGTCCAAAAGCACAAGTTTGTGCATGAACAGTTGTTTGCGGAGGATGGCTCGTTCCGCTAACGATTGACTCGAG
>JBBIUP010000108.1:2025-8317 GCA_037440185.1 Meiothermus sp.
GTGCATGAACAGTTGTTTGCGGAGGATGGCTCGTTCCGCTAACGATTGACTCGAGTGAAAATACCTTGTGTGGGCTTGATAAAGTTGGTTTACTCGAGAATCTAACACCATGAACTACGTCATACGGTCTTTCCCCGACTCCGAAACCGTCGCCCAAGCTCTGACCCAACTTCTGACCGAACGGCTCTCGGCAGGTGGGCGCGCGGTGCTGGCGGGCGGAACCAGCGCGCTGCGGGCCTACGAGCTGTTTGGCCGGGCCGATATTTTGTGGAGCCGAGCACAGTTCATCGTTTCCGACGAGCGCTGCGTGGCGCCCGATCACCCCGAGCGCAACGAACGCGCCATCCTACAAGCCCTCGGGCGTAGCAAAATTACCTTCCACCGCTTTGCTGCCGAACTGGGGCCGGAAGTAGCTGCGGCGCAGATGGAAGCAGTGGTGCAGGAGCTGATGCCGTTTGATGTGGTGGTGCTGGGTCTGGGGGAAGATGCCCACACCGCCAGCCTTTTCCCGGGCCGAGATCTGAACTTCGAGACCCTGGTGGCCCCCATTTTCGATGCGCCCAAACCCCCACCCAAGCGGGTCACGCTCACGCCAAAGGCTCTTTCACAAACCCAACTGATGGTGTACATAGCTATCGGTGCGGGCAAACGCCAAGCCTTGCAAAAAGTCTTGCGTGGCGAAGATGTGCCCCCCAACCACATCACCGCCTCCGAGGTTTGGATCCTCTGCGACGAGGCCGCGTGCGGAGAACCGGCCTAGCCCTCTTCTACAAAGGAATTGACTCCTTGTAACTTAATGGCATGTATCTGATCATCCTTTGCACGGTGCCCAACACTGAGGTCGGCAAGAAGATCGCCCAAGTTCTTGTCCACGAGGGCTTGGCAGCTTGTGTCAACCTGCTGCCAGATATCACCTCGGTCTATCGCTGGCAGGACGAGGTTCAGGAAAATACAGAGCTACTGCTGTTAATCAAAACCCGCCAGGAGCATTATCCGGCCCTGGAAGACCGCATCAAAGCGCTGCATCCCTACCAAGTACCCGAGATTATCGCCCTTACCATCGAGGTAGGCTCGAGGCAGTACCTGGACTGGATTTCCGAGAGCACCGGCATGGCTTGACAATACTCGACGGCGTCGGGGTAGGTTGCGTCGCGGGTTACCACTACCGCCCCGAATGGCCCGCACCAGCTACCCCACCGAGACTGCACAAGCCACTGCACCAAGCCTTTCGATTCCTCCAGTCTCGAGAAGGCGCTGTTGTTCGCGGCGCGTCCCTCAACTCTAGGCCGAACCAAATGCCCGCTTCCAGAAAGCCTCACTTGTACCGCTCGGGATCGTAGTTGAGAAGCAGGTCATAGAGCATCTGAACCCCCTCCAGAATGACCGGGTGGCGTTCACCCCAACGGGCCTTGCCCTCCGGGGAGTCAATGTAGCGCACCAGGTCGCCCACAGCCTCGGTGAAGGCTTTGATGGCCGCATCGCCGTGTTCGTATAATCTTATTCCGCGATACCACAGCGAGTCCTCAATGGCCTTGGCGAACTCGGGGAGGGCCTGCACGCTGGGGTGGGCCAGGGCGTATTCGCAAATCACCTCGTACATGCCGCCTGCGCCAAACCAACTAGGACTGTTGAGGGGCTCATACAGAACAATAGTGGCCATACGGTTGCGGATTTAGTTTACTTTACTTTCGCAGTATACGGATACGGTTCCTCTGATCTGGCGGGAGTTCGTTTATCAGCGCCTCCACCACAGCCTTTTGCGCCTCCGGGATGTACGGCGTCTCGACGATGACGAAACTCACTTGCGATCTTTCAAGTTCATCCAAAATGTTGGTTACAAAACTCCTCGCGTTGAAGTTGGCGGCGAAGGCTTTGGCCTGGCTGGGGTCAACGGCCCCTTTCACATCGAAGGTGGTGGTTCCTTGCTGGAAGTCAAAGCCGCGCTGCTCATACCTTGTCAACGTTCCCCCGTACTGCTGTTCATAGCGAATGGCGCTGTTGGCCTCGCCCGCACGCCACTTGCCCGTATCTGGGTCAAATGCCAGGCGTCTCCAGCGCAGAAGCTCCAGCAGGTCGCATCGCTCGTTGGTTGACTGCACCGAGAGAGATTGCGATTGCAGCCCCCTGTTGCGATAGCCAAAGCAAGAGCCAAACTGAGACAGCGTGTCGAGATGTTCTCGGGGAGGGACACCTCTCCGACTGGCCTCTTCGATGAAGCCATCCATCTGCTGCAAGACTTCATTAGCAGAGGTGTTACCCTGAACCCTGGTAGATACCTTGTCGTAAGCTTTCAAACAGAGGTTGTTGAGCGAGAACCCCCCACACCCCCGCGCCCTGGCCAGGCCTACGATTTTGCCGAACCGCTGCCGCAGGCCATCCACCAGCGCCTGCGGCGAGAGCCGCCCGCGGGTGAACTGGACGAACTGTTCGCGGATCACCAGGGCCACCAGGCCCCACCCTGCCGGCTGATGGCCAGGCTGATGCGGTAGGCGGCCTTGACCCCGGCCGTAACATCCCCCACCCCGCCAGTGGTCACGTCCAGCGCGAGACCTGCCCCGGCCAGGAAGGCGATCACTGGATCAACTCCTCTTCCGCTGGCCCGGTTGTAGAGCTGCTCCAGCAGGTCCACGCTGTCCCCGATAATGGGAATGAAGCCCAGAATCAGCCGGGCAATCTCGCCACTGGTGCTCTGGGCACCTACACCGCTTTGCGGGCTCAGACCGTTGGGGTCGAGGCTGGGCTCGAGGGCGTCGCGCAGGTTCTGGTCGTAGAGGCCGACCTCGTCCAGGTTCTTACCGATCAGGATGCGGTTCGTGCGGCTCTGGTAGTCCTCGGGCAGGGTGTAGGGGTAAGTCTCCAGGTTCAGGCCCGCGGGGGCGGTGTAGCTGGCGGTGAGCTGGCTGCAGCCCGAGAGGGTGGCGCCGAAGGGGGCGTACTGGTTATTGGAGCCGCAGGGGTTCTGGGGGTTGCCGGAAAAGAGGGTGATGGGGCGCAGGTCGAACTGGGTGGTGCCGTCGGCAAAGTTGGCCAGGTTGAGGGCCACCGTCATACTGGCCCGGCCCCGCACCATCTCGTTGCTTATGGAGAGGATGCGGGGGTCGGCAAAGCGGGCGTAGAAGACCCCTGAGACGTTGCTCAAGAGGTTACCAGCCTCGCCCACCGCATAAATCGGCAGCTCGAAGAAGACGAAGCCGTTCGGGGAGACCTGGCCAACACGGATGTTCACCTGGGCCATCAGCTCGGTCTGGCCCCCCACCTGCACCAGGTACTCCTGCACGCTGGGCCCGGTAGTGCACCGGCTGGTCGAAGGTGATGGCGGTCTCGGTGCCCCCGTGCAGGCCAAGGCTGCAGGCCTGGTTGTTGGGGTTGAGCACAAACCTCTTCAAAACCAGCCGCTCTGCTGTAGGTAACCCGCTTAGTGGCACCATCTGGTAGACCCAGCTCCACTGCTGGAAGAGCAGGGCCTGGCCGCTTCGCCCCTCGGCGGGGGTGGTGGCGCTGCCGGTGGCCAGCGTCCAGCCGGTGAGGCCCTGCTCGAAGTCGGGGTTGTTGAGCCGGTTGAAATCTAGCTCGGGGGCAGCCTCCAGGGGGCTTTTGCTGCCGGCAAAAAGCGAGAGGTCGTCGAATTCACAGCTCTGGGCCGGCCCGGCCTGGGCCTGGACGTAGGCCTCGGCCCAGAGGGTGCCGCTGGGCAGGGTGAAGCTACGGGTCTGCTGCTGCCAGTCCGGGCCCCTCCCAGTCCAGCCGCAGCCGGGCCGCTCCTGGTGGGGCCTGGTACTCCAAACGCAGCCCTACCGGCTGGCCTGCCTGCAGGCGGAGCCGCACGCTGACGGGAAGCTCGTTGGAGACCAGCCGCCCGTCCAGGAAAAGCCGGGCCTGGCCCTGGCCTACCATGTGCAGGGTATACTCGCCATCCTTGGGGGCCAGCAACGTGCCTTCGTAGCGGGCCGAGAAGGGCCCCGGACGCAGGCCGGGCACCTTGGCGGAAACTGCCAGGCGGGCCAGGGCGGGGCCGCTCAGGTTGGAGTTAGTAAAGAACTGAGCGTTGAGTCCTACTGCTGAAGCTGCTGGGGTCGCTTGACGCGGGGGAGTGCTACAGGAAAGCAGTCCCAGCAAGAGTAATGTCCACAAGCCAGACCAGCAACCTTTGCGATGCGGCATAACCGAGCCTCCTGGGTTGCGGGACGGGGAGAGGATGTCGCCATGAGGATACCGGGTAAGTCAAAAAAACAAGTCTGTATTATGAGTATAAACTAGGTATAAAATGTGAGGCTATTATGTTAAGGCCGAGTGTCCGCAGACCAGGGGCACCAGGCACTAGCAAAACGGCCCCACTGTGTCGGCCTCGAGCCTTTCGGTTCGCAAATCCGCTGTCCATGCCCCCCCCAGCCGCACCCAGGCCCGCTCTATATCGGCCGGGATGGGGGCCAAAAAGTGCAGGTATTTCCCACTGCGGGGGTGTTGCAGCCGCAGTTCGTAAGCGTGCAAGGCCTGTCGTGCAATTAGGTCTGAGGCCTTACCGTACACCTCATCGCCCAGAATGGGGGCATGTAGATGCTTGAGGTGTACGCGAATCTGGTGGGTGCGCCCGGTGTGCAAGATGGCCGAGACCAGGGCATGTTTTTCCACCACACCCAGTACCCCAAAATCGGTCTGGGCATACCTGGCCGCAACCCCCCCCACATGCATGCGGGTGCGGTCTACGGGGTGACGGCCTATTGGCGCGGAAAGGGTGCCTTCCGGTGGGACGCCCACCGTGAGGGCGAGGTAGCGCTTGAAGACACTGCGCCCCGCGAAGGCTTCGGACAGACGGCGGTGGGCTGCTTCGTGACGTGCGACCACCATGACCCCACTGGTATCCTTGTCGAGCCGGTGCACAATTCCAGGGCGCACCAGCTCGGGTCTTGGAGCCTTTAAGCGCACCAGGTCGTCGGCGTCCTCGCTCTCGCCCAGCGAGACGTCCAGCCCAAACCGCCCCAGGATGGCATTGACCAGCGTTCCCGAGTATACCCCTGGGGCCGGATGGGTAAGCATACCCGCCGGTTTATTGACCACGATCAGGTCTTCGTCTTCGTGGAGCACCCGCAGTGGAATGTCCTCTGCCGCTACCGAGGTGGGTACTGGAGCAGGGGGTTCGACCTCGACGGTCTCCCCCTTGAGCTTGTAGGAGGCTTTGGTTACCACTTTGCCCCCCACCCATACCAGCCCCGCCTCGATCCATTCCTGGGCCTTGGCCCTGGAGGTATTGGCTTCAAAGGCCAGGGCCTGATCGAGGCGAATCCCACTGGCAGAAAAACGCACCATCGGAGCCATTGTAGACCAAGCCAGGGGCAGGACAATGGGAGCCAACCGCAAACAACAAACAGCGCCCGCCTAGAAGAGATGAGCAGTAAAAATCGGCAACCCACGATAGGATGGCTGGGTGACGACCGCCCGTCAACAGCACATCCAGGCTCTTGCGGCCAGAGTTCAACAGGTGTCCAGCCAGGAAGGCAGCCACGACTGGTGGCACGTTTGGCGGGTATGGCAGATGGCGGGCCATATTGCCAGGGCCGAAGGGGCCGACTTGTATCTGGTGGAACTGGCGGCGCTGTGCCACGACCTGGAAGACTGGAAATACCTGCACGAGCCCACCATCCAGCCATTGCTCGGTGAGCTCGAGGTAGACCGGTCTGTCGTAGCACAAGTGTTGGAAATCTGTAGGGGTATCAGCTTCAAAGGAGCGGGCGTCGCCGACGAGATGCCCAGCCTGGAAGGCCGGGTGGTGCAGGATGCCGACCGGTTGGATGCGATGGGGGCCATCGGGATTGCCCGCTGTTTTGCCTATGGGGGTTCTAAAGGGCGAGCACTGTACGACCCAGGCGAGATTCCCGTGCTGCACAGCAACTTTAGCGAGTATCAAAACAGCGGCTCGTCGAGCCTTACGCACTTCTACGAAAAACTCTTCTGGCTCAAAGACCGAATGCATACTGCTACAGCGCGAAAACTGGCCGCAGAGCGACACTCATACATGGTGGCGTTCGTCGAGCGTTTTAGGGCTGAGTGGGAAGGTGGGCTGTAGGGGCCTACGATCCAGCGCAAACAGCCGTGGCTTACACACTTTGCGAAATCACAGGATCGAAACCCCTCATCCCTGCCCTTCTCCCAAAAGGAGAAGGGTTTTTGCCAAATCCAAATCCCTTCCCCTGATGCCATCGCGGTTTTCACCATGTATCCGCCCTCTGGCGGAGTGATCGGTAGGCTTTTATCATAAGAGACTATGAACGCGGTGCAGATACCCAGCCCGTTGCCG
>JBBIUP010000109.1:0-8279 GCA_037440185.1 Meiothermus sp.
CCGCGTATGTGTGGACGCGCGACCTCTCCCGGGCCTTCCGGGTGGCCGAGGCCCTCGAGTACGGGATTGTGGGGGTGAACGACCCCGTCCCCAGCGCGATGGGCTCCAACCTGCCCTTTGGCGGCTACAAGAACTCGGGCCTGGGGCGCGAGGGCGGACACTGGGGTATGGAGGAGTTTCTGGAGACCAAGCTGATCTCGTTCTTGCTGCCCTGAACACAGCCTTACTGGGCTTCCATCTGTATATTGCGATACCACCCCGCTCGATTGATTGCGCTAACCTCGAGACCATGAAAGCCCTCTGGAACGGCCAAGTGATACCGGCTTAAGGGGATTACTTGTGTAACCACTGGAGTTGGTCAACTACAAGTAATCCCCCGACCAACGGGAGAAAAAGAGGAATTGGCCTGAGCGCTTCAGGCTCGCATACAAAAGTGTTCAGGCTAATTCCGTATCAGAGCGGCTGTCGCCAGTGGGTGCGGTGACAAACATACCGTAGAGCTATTTAGAATAAGGACATGGAACTCGTAGGCCTTCGTGGCGCTCCCCGAGAAACCCTTCGGGCCCTCAAGGAAGCCTTGAAGGGCGTTGACTTTCCCGAGGCCGTGGCAATCTACCTCACCGACTGGCAGGATCAGCGGGCCCATGCCCGCTTTGCCATCTTTGTGCGCCAGGGCAAACACCGCGTTCTAAGCCGGGATGCCTTCGGCCCGCGGTTTGGCACCGAGGGCGATGCGGCGCTCAAAGACATCACCCTCTGGCTGATCGAGCGCGGCGTGACCGAGTTCAGGGAAGCCGTGATCGCCCCCTCCGAGTACGCAGCATTGTTCGAGCTTGACGATGAAGAAGCCAACAAACTGATTGTTGCCAGTGCCAACCCCACCGACCCCGCGCTCTACGTCAAGCGGGAGTTCACCAGCCGAATGTAAGGCCTGCCATCAGACATTAAAGCCAAACATCCGCATCTGGCGCTTGCCGTCCTCGGTCATGCGGGCAGGCGTCCAGGGCGGTGTCCAGATAAAATCTACGTTCACTGCATTAACCCCTTCCAGACGCATCACCGCAATCTCGGCGTCGGCTTTGACGATATCCTGCGCAGGGCAGCCGATGGAGGTGAGGGTCATGGTGATGTCTACGATACCCTCCTCCTTGACTTCGGCGTCGTAAACCAACCCCAAGTCCACTACATTCACCGGAATCTCGGGGTCGCGCACAACCTTGAGGGCCTCCAGCACCTGTTCTTTGGTGGGCAGTGTGGTCTCGCTCATGGCCCCATGGTACTTCAGACCGGGCCCGCACATGCTGTCTTGTGTTGCAAAAAAGAGCGAGCCTATGCTCGCTCTTCCGAATCGTAGTCACATCTCATCGCGGTTCCCACCATCACGCTGCACACCATGCAGCATGATGTACCCAGTACAACCCAAATCGTTGTACTGGGTATTCGTGGGAACCACTCTCACATGAAGCGCTTGCGACGCCGATAACTTTTTACGTCCTTGAAGCTCTTGCGCCCACCCGATTTGGCAACCCCCAGATAAAACTCCTTCACATCGGGGTTGGTTTCCAGGTATTCCTTGGTGCCTTCCAGGGCAATCCGCCCGGACTCCATAATGTAGCCATAGTGGGCCACCGAGAGCGCCACTCGAGCATTCTGCTCCACCACCAGCACCGTAACACCTTCTTCGGCATTAATCTGGGCTACGATGTCAAAAATTTCCCGCACCAGCATGGGGGCTAGCCCCAGGCTGGGTTCATCCAGTAGCAGTAGCCGTGGATTTGCCAACAGTGCCCGCCCAATGGCCAGCATCTGCTGTTCACCCCCCGAGCAGTAGCCCGCCAAACGGGTCTTGATCATGCCCAGCTTGGGGAAGTAATGGTAGATGCGCTCGAGATCCTCCTTAACCTTGGCCCCATCACGCCGGGTGGCCGATCCCACGCGCAGGTTTTCCTCCACTGTGAGGTGTTTAAAAACCCGCCGTCCCTCCGGAACCTGCACAATGCCCTTCAGCACAATCTGCTCAGGTAGCTTGTTGGCAATGTTGTCGCCCCGGTAGTGAATCGAGCCCGACACCACCTTGCCGTCCTCGGGAACCAGCAACCCCGAAATAGCCCGCAGCGTGGTGGTCTTCCCTGCCCCGTTAGGGCCAAGCAGAGCGGTCACCTGGCCCTCCGGTACCTTGAGCGAGACCCCCCGCAGCACCTGGATGATGTCCTTGTACACCACCTCTATGTTGTTGACTTCCAGCAGGATGTTACCTAGGTCTTCGGGGCGCATATCACCTCTTGGAAAACCGAAGGTCAAAAGCTTAAAGCAAGGGTCTGCCTTTGGCTTTCGACCTTCAGCTTTTAGCCTCCTTTAGGGGTTCCTCACCTGACGGAACAGTGCCGAGGTGAAGGGATCGGTTACTGGAACGAACTTACCGCCCTTGGCTTCTAACACCCGCAAACCCTCAGCACCGGTTTGCTCGGTGCGGGTGAAGTCAATCTCTACTCCTGCTTTGGTCGAGACGGCAAAACCGGGTCTGAAGGCGTTGGGGCCGTTCATGCCAATCAGGGCCTGATAGACAGTCTCGTTGTCAATGCGTCCATTAAAACGTTGAGCGGCCCGGCGCATGGCTTCTACCGCGATGGCAGCAGCCAACATCCCAGCCGTGTAGTTGGTGGAGTTGAGGGTATCGGCGTTGCGGTTGTACCTTTGGGCCAGTTGTTTTTGCAGGTTAATGCCAGCAGTGTTCTCATCCAAGGTGTGATAACTACTGGCCCACAAGAAGCCTTCGGCGGCATCCCCAGCCAAGCGAATCAGATCCGAACCACCCGTATAAACAGCCCCCATCTGACGAATCTTGCGGTTCAGGCCCAAACGCTGGGCATCTTTGAGAATGTTGGCTACCGGCCCTGCCACGTTCTGGTGGATGATGTAGGTGGCACCAGCAGCGTCCAAGGCCCGCAGCAGCGCGGTATTGTCCAGGTTACCACCCCCCACCTCCCGCACATCCACGATGCTTTGCCCCAACCGCTGGGCTGCCCGGCGGGCATGGTCTACCACCGCCCGTCCAAAGGGACTGGGGTTAACCACCAGGGCAATCTTGGCATTCTTGTCGGTGCGGTTGATGTACTCCATCAGCGCTACCACTTGCTCGGAGTAGCTGCTCACCGGCAAGAACATGTACTGGTTGTTGGGCGGGTCAATCAGGCCAATGTGAGCTGAAGCCGGAAGGGTCGGCATCTTCACTTCGTTGATGAGCGGCTTGAGTTGCAGCATGGCCCCGGTAGAATAGCCCAGATACATGGCAGGCTTGGCCCGATCGAGCGCCTCTTCAAAGATGCGCTGGGTATTGGGGTTCAGGTACTGGTCGTCGCGCACCGTGCAGTTCAGGGTGATGTTTGGGATCAACCTTTGCTCGTTGGCATACCTGCAGTAATCCTCGATGCCTGTCCCATAAGGCCCCCCCACGTCCGAGGTAGGCCCGGTTACGGCCCCCGACCACAGCAGGTTGACCGTGCGCCCCTGGGCCATCGCCAATCCCAGGAATGCTATCGTTGCTAAAACCATTGCTTGCTTCATGTTGCCTCCTCTATCCGGTTTTCTTCACTCTGATTGCAACGCGCTTGACGCGATGTTGCCTTATTTGAGAGGGGAAAAAGGCTCTCCCATGTCCCCTAGTACTTGAAAGGCCACGTTCGGAAGTAGCTTCGCAAGAGACGCCACCAGTTGTACAGCCCCCTTGGCTCGAAAATCAAAAACAGCACAATCACCAAGCCAAAGGAGAGCGGCAGCAGGGCCGAGGCCACATCCACACCCGCTGGCGTGATGCTCTGAATGAATGCACTGGATTTCATCCATTCCGAGAGCCGCTCCATATAAAGCCGCAAGAACTCAATAAAGGCGGGGCCCAGCAAGCTACCCACCACCGTTCCCAACCCGCCTACAATCGCCATTGCCAGCAGCGCTACCGAGCGGCCCAGGGTAAACTCTTCGACCACTACCGCCCGCTGCATGTAGGCCAACAACCCCCCGGCCACCCCACCGTAAAATGCCCCTAGTGCAAAAGCTACCAGCTTGGTACGGCCGGGATCCATCCCCATCGCGTCGGCAGCACGGTCGTTGTCGCGCACCGCAATCAGGGCACGGCCATACTTGCCCCGCAAAAGGTTGCGCCAGGCCATCACCATCAACACCAGCACAAACAAAATAACGTAATACCAGAAGTAGTTGTGGTTGCGAAAGCCAATCTCCAGGCCCAAAAAGTTGCGCATCTCTACCGGAATCGCAGCTCCCTGGGCCAGGGCCGGACTGCGCCCCACCACCCAGACAAAAATCTCCTGGAAGGCCAGCGTAGCCAGGGCCAGATAGAGGTGTTTCACCCGTAGGCTGGGAATCCCTACGATAAATCCAATAATGGCAGCGGTGAAGCCCCCCAGCGGAAGGGTGATCCAGAAAGGCAAGTTGGGTGCAGCCAGCGCCACCGTGTAGGCCCCTACCCCCATGAAAGCCGCCTGCCCCACGCTAATCAGGCCCGCGTAGCCGGTGGTGATGTTAAGCCCCAGCACCGCGATGGCATAAATCAGGATGAAGTTGAGCACCAGCACCTGCGAGCGCTCCAAAAACAGCGGCAGGATGCACAGGGCTACCAGTAGCAAAACAATCGAAGCGATCTCGCGGTAGTTGGCAAAGATGGTAGTGTCCTGCACGTAGGAGGTGCGGTAGTTGCCGGTCTGGGCCCAGGGGTTACGCATAGATGCCTCCCGTGCGGCAGCAGGTGTTGCCGGGCAATGCACGGCTTCCTCCCGTGCGGCAGCAGGTGTTGCCGGGCAATGCACGGCTTCCTCCGGCACCTCGAGAGTCAAAGGCAAACAACCGCGGCACTAGACCCTTGACACTTGGCGCTTGACGCTTCTTCATACCCGCTCGATCTCCTCTGTGCCAAACAACCCATGCGGCTTGAACCACAGCATCACCAGCAACACCACAAAGGGCATCACGTACTGGGAACCGCCACCCACCAACCCCACCTGGCCCAATATCCCATCCAGATAAGCGGTAGAGAAAGATTGCAGAATACCGATGATGATGCCCCCCACTACGGCTCCTGGAACGGAGTCCAACCCTCCCAGAATTACCGCTGGAAAAACGGCCAGACCAATTGCAATCAGACCGTCCTGGTTCAAACCAGACACCGCTCCCACCACGATGCCTGCAGCGGCTGCGGTGAGACCAGCCACGGCCCAGGCCAGCGCAAACACGTGCTGAACCGAGACCCCCACGCTCATCGAGGCCATCTGGTCATCGGCCACCGCTCGCATCGAGACTCCCAACACCGAGCGCTGGAAGAACCAGCCAAACAGCACCAAGAAAATAGCGGTAAACCCAATCGCCAACAACTGCGGATAAGAAACACTGATGCCCCCCAGGTTGAGGCCACCTTGCGGCAGAAATTGTGGAAAGGTGAAGTTGCCCGAGCCGAACGGAGTTAGATACATCAACCCGTCTAACACGCTGGCCAGTCCAATGGTAACCATGATGACCGAGATAATCGGCTGACCCACCATCTTGCGCAAAAAAATCCGTTCCACCAGGAAACCCAGCCCTGCTGTAAGCAGCATCGCCAACAAGGCTGCCAGCAAAACCGGCAGCTTGGCCCACACCGCCAGCGCGTAGGCCAGAAAAGCCCCAATGGCAATAAATTGCCCATTGGAAAAATTGATCACCCGGCTAGACTTATAGACCAACACAAACCCCAGCGCCGCCAGGGCATAGATACAGCCCACGGCCACACCGGAAATGAGGTTTTGCACAAAGTCAATCACACTATACCTCCACCAGTTCGGGCTTACCGTCGGCCTCGAGCACCCCTACCTCCACCGAGACTCTTTGCACCGTGCCATCCTGGTATTTGAACTCGGTGTCTACCTGTACCTTGTCGGTGTTGCCGTAGAGCCCATCTACAATGGGCTGGTAGCGTTGCATGATGAACTTCCGGCGCACCTTGCCAGTACGGGTTAGTTCGTCGTCGTCGGCATCGAGCAATTTGTATAGCAATACAAAGCGCTTGATCCGCAGATGCTCGGGCAACCCGTCGTTGACGGTCTTGACCTCCTTGCGAATCAGATCGGCCACCTGGGGTTTTTGTGAGAGGTCAATATAGGTGGTGTAGGCCAGCCGGTTGTCCTCGGCCCATTTGCCTACGGTCTGAGGATCTACGTTGATGAAAGCCGTAAGGTAGGGTTTCTGATCGCCAAAAACCACCGCTTCTTTAATGTAGGGGCTGAACTTGAGTTTGTTCTCGATAAACTGCGGGCTGAACATCTGCTGGGTGCTGGTGTGCATCACATCCGAGACCCGGTCAATCACCACCAGATGGCCCTCGGGCGTGAGATAGCCGGCATCGCCAGTGTGCAGCCAGCCGCCCTCAAAGGTCTCGGCAGTGGCTTCTGGGTTTTGCCAGTAGCCTGCCACCACCGCGTCCGATTTGCAGAGAATCTCGCCGCGCTCACTGATCTTGACCTCGCCCCCTGGAATCGGAACCCCCACTGTATCGGCCCGCACGTCGCCGTCGCGGTGCACAAAGGCAATCCCGATAATCTCGGTCTGACCATAAATTTGTTTGAGATTGACGCCAATAGCGTGGTAGAAGCGAAACACATCTGGCCCCAGCGCAGCCCCGCCGGTATAGGCCCGGCGTAGGCGTAGAAAACCCAGTTGATCACGCAGTGGTTTGAACATGATCTGGTCGGCCAACCAGTAGGCCAACCGCAGACCCAGAGGCATCGGCTTGCCGTGCATGCGGTACTCGGCAGCACGGTAGCCAATTTTGAGCATCTGGTTGTAGACCCAGCGGTTGAAGGCGTAGGTCTCGGAGATGCGTACCCAGATCTGGCTCTGCGTACCTTCCCAAACCCTGGGCGGGCTGAACATCACGTGCGGCCCGATCTCCTTAAGGTCGGCCATCGCGGTATCCACCGACTCGGGCATATTCACCGCAAACCCACCTGCCAGGGCCATCCCCACCGACATCATCTGTTCACCGATCCAGGCGAAGGGCAGGAACGACAGGTAGTCGTCGGTGGGCTTGAGGGGATCCATCTCTTGCAAGGCGACCCCCATGTGCAGCAGGTTGAGGTACATCAACATAGCGGCCTTGGGGCGGCCAGTAGTGCCGGAAGTAAGCGAGAGGTGACATACATCCTCGGGTTTGCCCAGAGCAATGCGCTCCTCCACGGCCCTGGGGTGCTGTTGGAGATACGCCTCACCCAGCTTCTCCACCGCGTCAAAGCCCATGATCCAGGGGTCGTTGGCGTAGATCCGCATGCCCTTGGGGTCTTGGTAGATCACCTTGCGCACACTGGGGATTTCGCTGCGGATTTCCAACAGCTTGTCCACTTGTTCCTGGTTTTCGGCCACTACAAAGGCAGCTTCGGTATAGGAAAGCACGTAGGCGATCTCGGGCGGTAGCGAGGATTGATAGACCCCCACCGAAATCCCACCCAGCGACTGGGTTGCCAGTTCAGCGTAGAGCCACTCCGGGATGTTGTCGGCAATCACCGCCAGCCGCTCGCCTTTCTGGAAGCCCAGCGAGAGCAGCCCGGCAGCAAAGCGGGTTACATGGTGGTAGTACTGGGCGTAGGTAATCTCGTTCCAGATACCGAAATCTTTCTCGCGGATGGCAACCCGCTGCGGTGTCTGCTCGGCCCGCATCTTGAGGATTTGCGGGAGGGTGTATTTCTTGAGTTCGTAGCCGGTGGGCATCACAGGCGGCCTCCAGCTGGTCTACGGTCCAGAGCGGTTCCCACAAATACCCAGTACAACGGTTTGGGTTGTACTGGGTACATCATGCTGCATGGTGTGCAGCGTGATGGTGGGAACCGCGATAAGGTCAAAAGTCGAAGGTCTGGACACTTGGCCTTCGACCCTAGACCTTCAGCCTTCAACGACTCAGGCCGCATGATCCACCCCCACATAGGCTTCCTGTACACGCGGGTTCTGGCTGACCTCCTCGGGCAGACCCGAGGCAATAACCTGGCCAAAGTCCAGCACATACACCCGGTCGGAGATGTCCATCACCACCCCCAGGTCGTGCTCGATGAGGATGATGGTGGTGCCCCGCTCGGCCCGGATATCGAGGATGAAGCGCACCATATCCTCTTTTTCCTCCAGGGTCATGCCGGCCATGGGCTCGTCAAGCAGGAGCAGTTTGGGCGAGAGGGCCAGCGCCCGCGCGACCTCTACCCGCTTACGTACCCCATAGGGCAGGTTGCCCACCAGGGTCTTGCGGTAGGGCT
>JBBIUP010000110.1:0-8159 GCA_037440185.1 Meiothermus sp.
TACTGGCTGGATGCTCTTTATCTCAGTATTTCTGCTTGTGGTTCAATCTCTTGTTCGCGGGAACTGCTCCAGCACAACGGTTTGGGTTGTACTGGGTACATCATGCTGCATGGTGTGCAGCGTGACGGTGGGAACCGCGATAGGTTATGGCGGCTTTCGGCTTTA
The DNA here is from genome assembly GCA_037440185.1 of Meiothermus sp. Lineage (GTDB taxonomy): Bacteria > Deinococcota > Deinococci > Deinococcales > Thermaceae > Meiothermus. The sequence continues at coordinate 166 of JBBIUP010000110.1, forward strand.
TGATGGGTTTTGATGAATTTGGAGACCCGTCCAAACCGAACTGTGCTCGAGGAAAGCCCTGAATATTTCTGGGCGCGCTTTTCGCAGTATGCCCAGACCTGGCCGGTAAGCCCGGAGCCGCTGGGCAGCCCTCTGCTCGAGGTGCTTACCCCGGTTGGCCCCCTTTACGCTTTTGACCGTACCCTGGTTCCCTTTGCGGGCAGTGAAACCCCTCTAATTCTTCATGGACAGGTAGCCCACTGGGACACTACCCAAAATACCCAGACCGTCCAGCATTTGGGAGGTGGGCGTTACCAGATGACGGGTCAAGTAGAGGCTGTGCTGGACGAAATTTTTTTTGTTTTTCAGGTGGAGAGTCTTGGCAACGAGGCCTGGGTGCGGTTGGTATTGGCAGCCCAAAACCCTCCCAGCGTGGGAAGCTGGATAACAATACAGGTGGTGTCCCCCCTCATGGTGTTTCGCCCCGATGCGTATTCGCGTTGAAGGGGACGTACGAGATTTGGAAAGCAGATATCCAGAACAAGCTGCATGGACAAAACAAGACCTATATCAAGCATCCTGCTGAGCGCTGATTTCGCCTCCAGCATTCACTCTCCTGTACAGGCCAATGGACTGCTTCAGCCCCTTCGCAGTCTCAAAGGGATAGTTGAGGTTTGTTGCACACGCTGACCATAATTGGCGATTGATAGACGATCCTGGTTCTCGCTATTTTTTGCCGCTGCACGAAAACGAGAAGAGACCAGCAGACATGCTTCAGGCTCTTGCTCTGAATGGGGTCTGCTGCAAAGAAGAACCTCTGTCTTGACACGGTATACCAAACACCTGTAAGCTCTTGCACAAGATGGTTCTGCTCAGCAGCCTAACCCTAGTCGTCGTAGGCCTAGTAATTATTAGGCCCACGGGGGATCTGGTGTAGCTAAGAGCTCAGAAGCGCATCCTAAAGCCCCCCGAATAGCCGGGGGGCGGTTTTTTGAAGAACGGGAGAGACCATGAATGGAGCCGCCGCCATACTAAAAGCCCTGGAAAAGCAGGGTGTGGACATCATCTTCGGGCATCCCGGGGGCACCATCATGCCCACTTACGATGCCCTCTACGACTCACCCATCCGCCACGTATTGGTGCGACACGAGCAAGGGGGGGTGCACGCGGCTACTGCTTATGCACGGGCCTCGGGCCGGGTGGGGGTCTGTATGGCCACCTCGGGGCCGGGGGCTTTGAACCTGGTCACGGGATTGCAGGATGCCCTGATGGATTCCACGCCGGTGGTGGCCCTCACTGGCAACGTCCCCCAGGCCCTCATTGGCACTGATGCCTTCCAGGAAGCGGATGTGGTGGGCATTACCCAGCCGGTGACCAAGCACAACATACAGGTACGCAACGTCAACGATATCCCACGGGTGATCGCTGAGGCCTTCTATATTGCCTCCACTGGGCGGCCTGGCCCGGTGCTGATTGATTTTCCCAAAGATGTTCAACAAGCCGAGTTTGGCGGCACCTTCGATGTGGAAGTGGATCTGCCAGGCTACAAACCCACCTTCAAAGGGCATCCCCGCCAGATTGAGCGGGCGCTGGAAGCCCTGCAAAAAGCCGAAAAGCCAATCTTGATGGTAGGGGGAGGGGCGCAAAACGCGGCCTCCGAGATCATAGCTTTTGCCGAAAAATCGGGCATCCCGGTGATTCCAACCTTAATGGGGCTGGGGGCTTTTCCTGGAACCCATCCGCAGTGCCTGGGGATGCCGGGGATGCACGGCTCGGTGGCAGCCAACCGGGGCATCCATCATGCCGATACCATTCTGGCCATAGGTCTGCGCTTTGACGACCGGGTGACCGGCAAGGTTTCGCGTTTTGCCCCTAATGCCCACACCATTATCCATGTGGATATTGACCCTGCCGAGATTGGCAAGCTGGTCAAGACCGCCATTCCGGTGGTGGGCGACGCCAAATGGGTGGCGGCAGAGATGACCAAGGGAGCCCAGAAGCTGAGTATTGCCAAGTGGTGGGGGCAACTAGAAGAGTGGAAGAGCAAACACCCCTTTGCCTGGAAACCCAAGCCCCACCTGCAAAGCCAGGAAGTGATCCAGGCTTTCTGGGAAGCCACCCAGGGTAAGGCGGTGGTGACTTCGGGGGTGGGGCAGCACCAGATGTTTGCTGCCCAGTTCTACAAGTTCGACGCGCCGCGTTCGTGGATCAACTCCGGTGGCCTGGGAACCATGGGGGTGGGTTTGCCCTTTGCGATTGGAGCGGCACTGGCCCGTCCCAACGAAACCGTCATTGATTTCGATGGTGATGGCAGCTTTCAGATGACCTTGCAAGAGTTGGCCACCCTCAAAAAGCACAACCTGAATGTCAAGATCGTAATTCTCAACAACGGTTTTTTGGGCATGGTGCGGCAGTGGCAAGACCTGTTCCATGCCAAGCGTTACAGCGAAGTGTACCTAGCCGACTCCAACCCCGACTTTGCCAAGCTGGCCGAAGCCTATGGCATCAAGGGTATCACCCTTACCGACAAGACCAAACTCCACGAGACCGTTAAGGAAGTGTTGAGCCATCCAGGCCCGGTGCTCTTGGAGGCAAGGGTCTACCACGAAGAAGGGGTGTTCCCCATGATTCCTTCCGGGGGTGCCGCGGAGGACATGATTATCGAGAACCCTAGGGAGACAGTGGCGGGCTAGAGCCTATAGTCCACAGCTGATCACCAAAATCCACCCGTTCCCAGCCATTAGCTATCGGCTATCCGCAATATTAGCGAAATCGGAGATTTCCTATGAGACACTTGGTTTCTGTGCTCGTCCAAGACAACCCCGGCGTTCTGCAACGCATTTCGGGCCTGATCGCCCGGCGGGGCTTCAACATCGAATCGCTAGCGGTGGGGCGCACCCACCAGGAAGGGCTTTCACGGATTTCACTGGTGGTTTCAGGTGACGATGCGGTTTTAGAGCAGGTTGAGAAGCAGCTCAACCGATTGATTGAGGTTATTAAAGTAACCGACCACTCTGAACCTCATGTCGAGCGCGAACTTGCGCTGGTCAAGGTGAGTATCGCCGGGATGGAGGAAAGGCTCGAGATCAAGGATATTGCCGAGGCTTTCCGCGCCCGGATCGTGGATGTGGCCAAGAAATCCATCATCTTCGAACTCACCGGCGACTCCCACAAGATCACCACCTTTGTGGAGGCCATGCGGCCTTATGGGCTGTTGGAGGTCATGCGCTCGGGTGCTGTAGGGATGTCCAGGGGTGAGCAGGTACTCAAGGTACGGGAGAAGAAGGTGGTTTAGTGGATGGGCGTATGCCCATCTTTTTGTGGGTGGGGAACGTCGAGTGTCCTGAGTCCAGTGTTGATTGCAACCCCCTTTTTTTGACCCCAGACTCTAGACCCTAGACCCTTGACTGGAGGAAAGAATGAAGATTTACTACGATCAGGACGCAGATATCGGCTTCATCAAGGACAAGACCGTTGCCATTCTAGGCTTTGGTTCACAGGGCCACGCCCATGCCATGAACCTGCGCGACTCGGGTATCAGGGTGGTGGTAGGACTCAGGCTGGGCAGCCGTAACGAAGAGAAAGCCAAAAAAGCAGGACTGGAAGTACTGCCGGTAGCAGACGCGGTAAAGAAAGCCGATGTGGTGATGATCTTGTTGCCAGATGAAACCCAGGGTGGGGTGTACAAAGCCGAGGTCGAGCCCAACCTCAGGGAGGGGGCCGCGATTGCCTTTGCCCACGGCTTCAACATCCACTTTGGTCAGATCAAACCGCGTCACGACCTGGATGTGTTCATGGTAGCGCCCAAAGGCCCCGGGCACCTGGTGCGCTCGGAGTACGAAAAAGGCTCGGGCGTGCCGTCGTTGGTAGCCGTCTACCAGGATGCTTCCGGCTCGGCCTTCCCGACCGCGTTGGCCTATGCCAAGGCCAACGGCGGAACCCGTGCAGGCACCATTGCCACTACCTTCAAGGACGAGACCGAGACGGACCTGTTTGGGGAACAGACCGTGCTGTGCGGGGGGTTGACTCAACTGATTGCTGCTGGGTTTGAAACGCTGACGGAGGCTGGGTACCCCCCCGAGATGGCCTACTTCGAATGCTTGCATGAGGTTAAGCTGATAGTAGACCTGATCTATGAGTCGGGATTTGCCGGTATGCGCTACAGCATCTCCAATACTGCCGAGTACGGTGACTATACCCGTGGCCCAATGGTGGTCAACCGTGAGGAGACCAAGGCCCGCATGCGCGAGGTATTGCGCCAGATTCAGCAGGGGGAGTTTGCCAGGGAGTGGATGCTGGAGAACGTGGTGAACCAACCTACCCTCAACGCCAACCGCAACTACTGGAAGGATCATCCCATCGAGCAGGTGGGCCCGCAATTGCGGAGCATGATGCCTTTCTTGAAGTCACGCTTCTCCAAGGAAGAGGTCAATAGCTGATAGCCAATGGCCGATAGCCGAAACAGGCTTTTGCAATAGGCAAGCAGCCATTGGCTATCGGCACAACCGGAGGTTGTATGCGACATATCCGAATCTTCGATACCACGCTGCGGGATGGCGAGCAAAGCCCAGGGGTAGCCCTTTCCTTGCAACAAAAGCTCGAGATCGCCCACGGGCTGGCCCGGCTGAATGTAGACATCATCGAGGCGGGGTTCCCGGTCAACGGGGCCAGTGAGTTCGAGTGCGTGTCGCGCATCGCCGCCGAGGTGCGGGGGCCGGTGATCTGCGGGCTGGCGAGAACCCACAAGCTCGACATCGAGCGGGCGGCGGCGGCCTTGGAGAAAGCCGAGAAGCGGCGCATCCACGTGTTCACCAGCGCCTCCAAGGTGCACCTGGAGTACATGCTCAAGAAAACCCCCGAGCAGATCCTCGAGCTCTCGGAGGAGATGGTGCGCTATGCGCGGCAGTTTACCGACGATGTGGAATTTAGTGCCCAAGACGTGATGCGGGCCGACTTCGACTTCGTCATGAAACTCTACGATGCCGCCATTGCGGCAGGTGCAACCACCATCAATATTCCCGACACCACCGGCTATGGCACCCCCCAGGAATATGGAGCCTTGATCGGGCGTATCTACAAGGATGTGGTGCGCGGGCGGGCCGTGCATATTTCGGCTCACTGTCACGACGATCTGGGCATGGCCACGGCCAATAGTCTGGCTGCCGTCGAGAACGGAGCCACCCAGATCGAATGCACCATCAATGGGATCGGAGAGCGGGCAGGGAACACCGCTTTGGAGGAAGTGGTGATGGCCATCTATGTGCGCCGTGACCATTACAAGGCCCACACCCGCATCAATACCCGTGAACTTTACCGCATGAGCCGGATGGTGGAGCGTTATACCGGCATGGTGGTGCAGTCTAACAAGGCCATTGTGGGCGACAATGCTTTTGCCCACGAGTCAGGTATCCACCAAGACGGTGTGATCAAAAACAAAGAGACCTACGAGATCATGAACGCTGAGCTGGTGGGCCGCCAGGCTGCCGTGCTGGTGCTGGGCAAGCACTCTGGGCGGGCAGCGGTCAAGAAGGCCCTGGCTGACCTGGGCTACAAGTTAGATGATTCGCAGATTGGTACGGTATTCTCACGCTTCCGCGAGATCGTCGAGCGCAAGGGCCCCATCGAGACCGAGGAACTGCGGGCGCTGGTAGAGAGTGAGGCAGTGTCTACGCCGCACCTGTTTACGCTCGAAAAACTTCAATTTTTCTCGGGTTACGGGATGCTCCCCACCGCTACAGTGAGCCTCGAGACCCCCAAGGGCGTGATCACCACCACCGCCATCGGGGATGGGCCTGTGGACGCGGTGTACAAGGCCCTGTCGGAAGCCATCGGCTTCAAGCCCGAGCTCGAGCTGTACCGGGTGGAGTCGGTCACCGGGAGCACCGAGGCCTTGGGCGAGGTGACGGTCAAGCTCAAGCTGGGCGAGGTAATGGCCACCGGGCACGGGATTTCGCCCGACATCATCGAGGCCTCGGCGCGGGCCTACCTGGATGCGGCCAACAAGCTGGCTGCTGGGCAGTCGGCACGGCATCCGAGGTCGCTTGAGGAAGTACAGCGCTCAGGTTTGGGCAAGTAATCATGATCGAAATCCTCGACACCACCCTCCGCGACGGCACCCAGGGCGAAGCAGTGAACCTTTCCTCGGACGATAAGGTTGCCATCGCCAGACGCCTGGCAGCTTTCGGGATTCCCCTCATCGAGGGGGGCTGGCCCGGCTCCAACCCCAAGGATGCCGAGTTTTTTGCCCGCATGAAGGGGGTTGACCTGGGGGGTAGCCAGCTCTGTGCTTTTGGCTCCACCCGGCGCAAAGGGGTGCGGCCTGAGGACGACCCCTCGGTGCAGGCCATGCTGGAGGCTGCCACACCAGTGGTCACGGTGGTGGCCAAGAGCTGGGACTTCCACGTAACCCACGCGCTCGAGGTCTCCCTGGAGGAAAACCTTCGCATGATCGAGGAGACCTACCGCTACCTGGTGGGCCAGGGCCGGCGGGTCATTCACGATGCGGAGCATTTCTTTGATGGTTATAAAGCCAATAAAGCCTATGCCATGCAAACCCTCGAGGCTGCCGTGCGGGGCGGGGCCGATACGCTGTGTCTGTGCGACACCAACGGGGGCAGCCTGCCGGAGGAGGTCTTCGAGATCACCCAGGCGGTGCGCCGGGCTTTTCCCGGCCTGACCATTGGGATTCACCCCCATAACGACGCGGAGCTGGCGGTAGCCAATGCCCTGGCTGCGCTGCGGGCCGGGGCCACCCATGTGCAGGGCACCATCAACGGCTACGGTGAGCGCTGCGGCAACCTCAACCTGACCAGCGCCATCCCCAACCTGATGCTGAAGTACGGCCTGCAGCTCAAGGGGCTCAGTCCCAAAAAACTCACCGAACTGCGTGAGGTTTCACACTTTGTGGACGAGCGGGCCAACCTGGCCCCCAATATCCGTGCACCCTACGTGGGCGATGCGGCTTTTGCTCACAAGGGCGGCATCCACGTCTCGGCGGTGCTCAAAGACCCCCGCACCTACGAGCACATCCCGCCTGAGGCGGTGGGCAACCATCGCCGGGTGCTGGTTTCCGACCTGTCGGGCCGCTCGAATTTGCTGGCCAAGCTTTCCGAGTCGGGCGTCAATGTGCCCAAGGAGCTGGCCGGGGTCTTGCTGGACGAGGTCAAGCAGCTCGAGCACGCCGGCTACGCCTTCGAGGGAGCCGAGGCCAGCTTCTACCTGTTGGCCCACAGCTTGCGCGGTGGGCAGATGCCCTTTAGCGTGGAGGGCTTTACAGTCTTTGTCCATGTCAACGACGCCAATCCCGAGACCCCTACCTGGGCCGAGGCCACCGTGCGGGTCAAGGTGGGCGAGACCCTTCAGCACACCGCCGCCGAAAGCCAACACGGGCCGGTCTCAGCCCTGGACAAGGCCTTCCGCAGGGCCATTGAGTCGTTCTACCCCGAGATTGCCGAGATCGAGCTTTCCGACTATAAGGTGCGCATTCTATCGGGCCAGGAGGCCGGCACGGCCTCCGGGGTGCGGGTGATGATCGAGATGCACCGTGCGGGCGAGCGCTGGAGCACGGTAGGGGCCAGCCAGAACAACCTCGAGGCCTCGCTGAAAGCCCTCACCGACGGCTACGCTTATGCGCTGGTCAAAAGTCAGCCGATACCCCAGGATTGATGCGAGTCTGTGTGCCCCGCACAAACTGTTTCGGCCAGGCGATCCACACCTCTACTGCCCGTGCTTGAAAACACATAACCCCCAGGCTACCAGCCTGGGGGTCTGCACAGGTTGAGTTTACTTGAGCTCGACCTTGGCACCTGCATCTTCGAGTTGCTTCTTGATCTTCTCGGCTTCGTCTTTGGAGACGGCTTCCTTGACGTTGCCGCCAGCCTCGGCTAGATCCTTGGCTTCCTTCAAGCCCAGGCCGGTGATGGCACGAAGTTCCTTGATGACGTTGAGCTTTTGTGCACCCGCATCCTTCAGTACCACATCAAACTCGGTCTTTTCTTCAACAGCAGGTGCAGCAG
>JBBIUP010000111.1:0-8156 GCA_037440185.1 Meiothermus sp.
TGTAGATGCGGGTGCCTACTAGATCGGCGGGCACCAGATCGGGGGTGAACTGGATACGCTTGAAGCTGGCCCCTATGGCTTCGGCAGTGGTTTTGATCGCCAGGGTTTTGGCCAACCCCGGCACCCCCTCGATCAAGACATGGCCCCGTGCCAGCAACGCTACCACCATGCGCTCCAACATCAAATCCTGCCCGACAATCACCTTCTTGACTTCCAGCAAAAGGATGCGCAACTTGGCAGCAGCATCCATGACGGCTTGGGGCTCGAGGGAGGGTTTTTGCGTTTCATTCATAACAACCTCTCTTAAGACGAGATGCAAGGGGGTTGACAGGTTCAAATGTTCTGATCGGGATTGTTCTCGGGGGGTGCGGGTGCAGGAGCAGGGGTGGGTGGGCTGGGTAGGGAGGGGGTATTGGGATCGAGCGGGATCAGCTCCGGTGAGCCCCCCGGCATCCCGGGCCCCGGCAACGGGCCCCCAGGCCCTGGCATGGGTTGTCCGGGCAGGTCAAAGCGGTACAACTGGCCATCCTGGTAGATCAGGATGGGGCACTCGCCCTGCCCCTGCCCGGGCTGCGGCTGGCCGGGCCCCTGACCTGGGCCCTGGCCCGGCCCTGGCTGAAGCGGAATTAGCTCGTGGGGGTCGGGCGCAGGCAGGAGTGGCTGCTGCCGATCGAATTGAACTGGCTCAAGCTTGACCCCCCGCTGGGCCTGCAAGACGCCACCGCCCCCCGGTAGTGCCGACAGCCGACCCAGCACAAAACCCATGCTCAACAACACCATCACGGCCAAGCCCAGACCCAACGGTCTGAGCCACCCACCATTTTTGGCCTGTTCCATGCTTTATTTTATGATGCAATACTGGGTTCAATCTGAGAATGTTCCACTTTTCCCCGGGGCTGGTTCTCATTCCAGGCTTCTGACCCATTCTTGATGTTGCGGATACACGCAAATTAATCGGACTGATACCAATGACTGCTTCGACTCCTGACGCGAAATACCCTTCCCCAAACAGTCGGTGTCACCTGATCTCGACGCCTGCCCACTTCTCCAGTAGCTGGGCTACTGCGGTGTGGTCTACCTCGGCAGAACCCACTTCGCGCCTGGCGATCTCGAAGAACTCGCGCAGCTGGCGCAGCATCGGTGCGGGCGTCCCGGCGGCCTCGAGTACCTTTACACAAATGCCCATATCCTTGGCCAAAAGACCCAGGGCAAAGGTGTTGGGGAACTGGCGTGAAATCACGCGTTGACCAAACAAATTCTCACTCACGTTCGAGCGTCCCGAAGAAGCGTTGATCACCTCGAGGGCCAGTCTGGCATCTACCCCCTGCTCAACCAGCGCCACCATACCCTCGCTCAGCGCCCACAGGTTGACCGCCAGCAAGGCATTATTCACAGCCTTGACCGCATGCCCCGACCCCAGCGGCCCCACATGCACGATTTTGGCAGCATAGGCTTCCATCACGGGCCTGGCCCTGGCAAAATCGGCCTCAGTACCCCCTGCCATCACGGTAGCCCTGGCCTGAACAGCACCGGCCACGCCACCCGACAAGCAGGCGTCCAGGTAGGAAACGCCTTTCTCCTGGAGCATCTCGGCGGTCTTCCTGGCCAGCTCGGGCTCACCCGAGGTGTGATCTACCCAGAGCGTACTGGAGCGTAGGTAGGGCAGCAGCTTGTGGGCGATTTCGTCCACCTCGAGGGAGGTGGGCAGACAGGTGAACAGAATCTCGGCCTCGGCCACCTCGGGGAGTTCCACGGCCCTCGAGCCGAACTCTTTTGCATGGGCTTCGGCCCTGGCAAAGCTACGATTCCAGACCAGAGTCTCGTATTTTTTGGCCAGGTGTCCGGCCATCGGGTAGCCCATTGCCCCAAGTCCGATAAAGGCTGTCTTCATGGTTGCTCCTCACATTGCCCAATCATAAACTGACATGCGTTGTTGGCTCCCCAACCGCGCCAGGTAAGGATCCACCTGCGGGCAGCATTACTTGGCATGTTAAAGTCATATATGTTACGAGGTTGAGCCCATAACGACACGGTCTTTTGCTTGTCCAGCACAGGAGATATCAGGATAACGACATAGTTCACAAAAAAACCTCGTAAAGGACAAAAGTACGCATATCCTGAGGCTACCCTCGCCCTGGGAGACGGGTGCTTTCCCGCAGTACCGAGGTGGTTCGTACCGTTTCTCAAGACCATCTGGGTCAGCAAACCAGGAGGACAGCGCACATGAAAATACATTCTTTGAAAGTAGGTGGCCTTGGCGTGGCGTTTGCCTTGCTCATCACTGGATGCCCTCAGTCCACAACCCAGCCGCCCGCCACGCTCGAGCCTCCTCGCAACGTAATTGCACATGCGGTTTCTCCCACCCACGTCAAACTCTCCTGGAAAGCCCCGGACAGTCTCACCAACCCCAGCTTCGAGATCGAGCGCAAGGAGGGCAGCCAGGGCTATCAGCCACTGGCCAGCGGAGTGAGCAGTAGCAGCCACAGCGACACCAGCATCGTCAGCGGTGGCCGCACCTTCACCTACCGGGTGCGCACCAGAACCGCTGGCGGCCAGAGCGCCTGGGTCGAGTCCAACCCACTGCCGGTTCCGGCACGCTGCGAAAGCAACCCCGCCGATGCCCCTACAATCGGCTGCTTTGGGCCGGTGGTGTCCAACTGGCCGCTGGTTGCCACCTATGTGGCCTTGTTGCCCAACGGAAAGGTAATTGCCTGGTACGCCTCCGACGACATCGGGCGCTACCGCGAGCGAACCGATGTCCACCAGGGCGACCGCCGCAACGACCCACCCGCCCAGGAAGACGGCACCATGGCGGTGTTGTGGAACCCCGACAGCAGCAGCTTCGAGGACGCCAGCTTCGGCAACGGCAGCCAACAAAACGGTCGAAGTGTAAGTGGTCAACCCAGAGGAACCGACCTCTTTTGCGCCGGTTTTACCGTGCTCAGCGATGGGCGCTTTTTCACCGCTGGGGGTAACCGGGGTCTGGAATGGGGTAGCCTGCGCACCAATCTTTTTGACCCCAAAACCAATACCTGGACGCCCGGCCCTGGGCCCACCACGCCCGATATGTGGCGCGACCGCTGGTACCCCACCGTCACCAAGCTGCCCAACGGCGAGGTGATGATTACTGGAGGAACTGCTGAACCCGACCCGGAGTTTGTCGAAGGCTCTACCAGCAGCCCAAACAACCCTTGCCGTACCCCCTCGGGCCGCTGCCCCGAGGGTCTTGCCCTGGGCAAAACCTTCAGTTCCATCGCCAATGCGCCGGGCCTTTCCACCGGCATCAGAACCCGCAACGCCCGCCAGACCGCCTTCAACAATGCCTTCGAGATATACAGTCCCGACGGCGGAAGTCTGCGGATGCTCGAGGCCACTGCCGCCGATGTGCAGTCCTTTGAGCACTACTACCCCTGGTGGCACATCGCACCCAATGGTCTGGCTTTCTTGTCTGGAGCTGGCAAGCAAAAAGGCTTGCTGGACTGGGCGCAGGGCCAGTGGAAGGGCATATGGGAATCCACCAGCCGCGGCATCCCCTACGATGCCCACCGAGTTTATGGCACATCGGTCATGTACGAGCCGGGCAAAGCACTGGTCATCGGGGGCGGCTACGCCGCAGATGTCTACGATAGTGGGGAGTTACAGATTTTCGCCCTCAACAACACGCGCAACGGCAAAACCAGTCTGCACCTCGAGCTGAGCCCCAGTTCTTCAACACCCCCCATGATGAAGCAGGGACCCAACATGCAATACAGCCGTACCCATCTCGACGCGACGCTGTTGGCGGATGGGAAGGTTTTTGTGAATGGTGGACAGCAAGACGGTGGCGAGAACCCAGGATCCATCCCGCCCACCCCCATGACCCCCCAGCAGTCGCGGGAATGGTGGCCCAAGACGGTCAACCCCGCAACCGTGTTCAACATTGATCTGGCGGTCAATCAGAGCGAACTCTGGTCACCCGGCCCCGAAAATGGCGGTACTGGCAGATTCGTGCTGGGGCCAAGGGCGCAAAAACCCCGAATCTACCATTCAGCCGCCCTGCTTTTGCCCGACGCCACCGTCCTGACCCTGGGCGGAGGGGGTTGCGGCCTTTGTAGTGGAAACTTTGAAACAAGCTGGCAGGATGGCGGTTACTATGGCCGCTGGTTCGGCCAAGAAGCGATGATCAACCAGAGGAACCACGAAATCTACTACCCCTCCTACCTCTTCCAACCCGACGGTAGTCTAGCTCCTCGGCCCATCATTACTGGCTTCAGCAACACCGCCAGCAGCCCCGACGATTACCTGACCATCAGCTACAACAGCCAGTTCACCGTTAGCTGGAACCATCCAGATAGCGCTCGTTTCATCAGCAAGGTGACATTTGTCGCCCTGGGCGTGCCGACCCACGCCTTCAACCAGAACCAACGCTTCTTGAGCCTGGACATAGCCCAGCGCAACGGCCTCAGCCTGACCCTCAAGGCTCCTTACGACGGGCAGTACAACTCGCCTACCCCAGGCGGCGCCCGCAACATTGCCCCTCCCGGCTTCTACATGCTCTTCCTGATAGACGACAGGGGTGTTCCCTCGGTAGCCCGTATCCTGCGCATTCAGTGATGCTTTTTCCCTCTACCTAACCCAGGCCGATCTGGCCTGGGTTTATTTTTTGTTCACAAGTTGCGTTATCTACTGGCTAGACCCACCCGACAGGCATAACGTTAGGCTCGGAAATCCTCACGAGCAAACGATATTTTGCTTTACGACCCAATTACGGTAATCGAGTGGCCTCGCGTATAAAACCGGGCTCCGCAAATGTACCATTGGAGTACTAGATATGGCTCTTATGGCAGGGGTTGAATTGGTTGGCGGGGGGTTTGGGAAGAAAGTGGGTCGGCTGTTTGCTCTGGCGCTGGGGCTGGCCGCACTGGTGGCCTGCAACCCGCCAGCCCCACCACCCACGACTCCCAGTTCTTTGAGCACGACCCCCAATGCCACCCCGGCGGTGGTACTGACCTGGAGTGCCTCGGAACGTGCAACCAGCTACGAAATTGAACGCAAGACAGGAAGCGATGGCACCTATGCCCCAGTAGCCACTCCTGGCGCAGACGCCACGACTTTTACCGATACCACCGTGGCGTTCAGCACCACCTACTCCTACCGCATCCGGGCTATGGGAACGGGCGGAAAGAGCGACTGGCTGGAACGTGCCAATGTCACTACCCTGGCCCAACCCACCCAGCCCCCCGGCGCACCCCAAAACGTATCGGCTACCCCCACTGGTCCAACCAGCATTAACCTGACCTGGCAGGCCCCCACTTCCGGCGGCGCGGTTGCCAGCTACCGCATCCAGCGGAGGGTTGGCGCTTCAGGTAGTTTTAGCAACCTGACCACGGTTTTCACCACAAACTTTACCGACAACAGCCCCAGCCCCAGCACCACCTACACCTACCAAATACGGGCCGAGAACTCCGCTGGAAACAGCCAATATACGGCTTCGTCCCCTGTCACCACCCCTTCTGGTTCGCCTTCGGCACCAGGTAACCCACAAAATGTGCTGTCCTGGGCCAACTCTCCCACTGCGGTTCGTATTCAGTGGCAAGCCCCTGCTTCTGGTGGCCCGGTCAGCAGCTACACCCTCGAGCGTCGCCTGGCCGATGGTGGCTATAGCACGGTAGCTTCAAACATTCAGAATCTGTTCTACCTCGACAGCACCGTCAGCAACCCGCTCACCTATACCTACCGCGTCCGTGCGGTCAATGGAACCGGCACCAGTGCTGGCACCGAATCCAATCCAGTGCCGGTTCCGGCCCCTTGCAATACCCTCACCCAACAGGTCAGCCAACGTGGCTGCTTTGGCCCGGTGCGAACCCAGTGGCCTCTGGTACCCACCTATGCTGCCCTCCTGCCCACGGGCAAGGTGATTGCCTGGTACGCCTCCGACGATGTGGGCAAGTACCGCGAGCGCACCGATGTTCACAACACCACCCCCCGCGACAGTGCAACCCTTGGCCCCGAAGACGGCAGCCTGGTAACGCTTTGGGATCCCGCCAGCAACGACTTTGAAGATGCCAGCTTTGGCAACCGCAGCAGCCTGGGTGCTACAGGACAACCCAAAGGCACCGACCTGTTTTGTGCGGGCTACACCGTACTCACCGATGGCCGCTTCTTCACCGCCGGGGGCAACACCGGCCTGGAGTGGGGCAGCATCCGCCTCAACATCTTCGACCCCGTAGCCAAGCAGTGGGAAAGCGGCCCTGGCCCCAATACCCCCAACATGTGGCGCGACCGCTGGTATCCCACTGTCACCAAACTGCCCAACGGGGACTTGCTCATAACCGGCGGCACTGCCCAGCCGCAGCCCAGCTACCGCGACAGCGCCAACAATGCCCCCAACGGCAACTTAGAAACCTCGGCAGGCGACCCCAGCCGAGCCGGTCAGAACCTCTGCCGTACCCCCAGCGGAACCTGTCCAAATGGCCTCGAGCACGGTGTGCCCAACCCGGCTTCGCCGCCCAACACTACCACGGCAGGCATCCGGGGCATCCGCGAAGCCACCGGCACCATGCGTCCCGGCAATACCGGCTACAACAACGCCTTCGAGGTCTACAACCCCAGCAACGGCACCCTGCGGATGCTCAATTCCAATGCTTCTGCGGTCAACAGTTTTGAACACTACTACCCCTGGTGGCACGTGGTTCCCGATGGGCGGGTTTTGCTGGCGGGTGCCTCGCAGGATACGGCTATTTTGAACATTAACGCCACTACCGATAGTTTCGGGGGACTGCTGCGCCGCGATGGGCAGCGCGTTTACGGTAGCTCGGTGATGTTCCGCCCCGGCAGCATATTGGTGGTGGGGGGTGGTTATGCTTTCCGCGATGGCAGCGGCAACGTTCAGCTGGGTCAGAGCGGTTCGGCGAACACCACCTATATCCTGACCGTTCCGCTCAATGCCGCCAGTGCGGTCATAGCTGCCGGCCCCAGCATGGTCTACCGCCGTACCCACGCCGACACTGTGCTCTTGCCCGACGGAAGGGTGTTCGTCCACGGGGGGCAGCAAAGCGGGGGCGAGAACGGAAACCTCAATACGAGCCAGTGGGCCAACACGGTCAATCCAGACACCCTGTGGAACCTCGACCTAGCGGTACAAACCAGCGAAATCTGGACGCCCCCGTCCCCAGCCGGAGGCAGCGGAACCGGGAGCTTTATCCTGGGGGCTCGCTCGCAAGTAGAACGCATCTACCACTCCACCGCCATGCTCTTGCCCGATGGCACCGTGCTCACGGCCGGCGGTGGGGGCTGTGGAACTTGCGATCAGCTCGAGCCAGCCGTTTACGGTAGCCTAAGCGGCCTGTCTGGACCTGCTCGAGGGGAGCGCATCAACAAAAAGAACCACGAGATCTACTATCCCCCTTATTTGTTCAAATCGGATGGTTCACTGGCTCCACGCCCCATCATCCAGAGCACCTCTCTCAGCCCAACGGGCACTCCCCCCTATCCCACCGTGGCCTACGACAGCAACTTCACCCTCACCTGGGCCCACCCCGAATCGGGCCGTAGCATTCAGAAGGTATCGCTCATCGCTCTGGGTGCTCCCACCCACGGCTTCGACCAGAACCAGCGCTTTTTGGAACCTACCTTTACCGGCAGCGGCAATATCCTCACCATCAGCACCGATTTCCGCAGCCAGCCCAGGTTTGGCGGGGCCAGCCATTCGCGCAACGCCGCCCCTCCAGGCTTCTATCTGCTCTTCCTCCTCGACAACCTGGGCGTGCCGTCCATCGCCCAGATCATCCGGATTCAGTAGCGTTTGCAGTCAGAGCGGTTCCCACGAATACCCAGAGCAGTTCCCGCAAACACTCCGCCGTATGGGACATTCGCGGGAACTGCTCCAGTACAACGGTTTGGGTTGTACTGGGTACATGCTGCATGGTGTGCAGCGTGATGGTGGGAACCGCGATAGATTTCATCTCGGTGGGTTGTATGGATTAGAGTGATACTACTATCATTTTGGTGGGCACAGTCCCAAGGAGAAACCATGCACCAATCACGTCCTTTGCTCAGCGTACTCTCCGTGGGGTTGGTGGGCCTACTCGCGGCTTGCGGCCAACAACCCACCACCGACCCACTTTCCAGGGCCGATGCACAAAAGCTCAGAGACTCCCTGGTGCAAAGCAACAAAT
>JBBIUP010000112.1:0-8098 GCA_037440185.1 Meiothermus sp.
TGGGGACATCAGCCCAGGCTTTGGCCTGCTCGAGGCGTTGTTCCATCTGCATGGCCTCGTGGTGTTTGTGCAGCTTGTGCAGGCATTCGACATAACCGTGCAAGCTCCAAACGTTGTCGGGATGCTGCGAGGCCCGGCTCAGGGTGCTGTTCAGACCCAAATCATCGCGGTAGACCTGTTCGGCTTCGGCCACCCGGCCTTGCTCCAAAAGCAGTGCCCCCAGGGCGTGGCGGGTCGGCTGCATCCAGCCCCAGGGTTCGTCGTAAGGCAAACTGAGGTGAGGCAGGGTCAGGTTGGGGTATTGAGCTAAATCACCAAACCTTGCTGCACCAGCCATGCTGCTGAGGGCGCAACCTCGTGCCCACGCACCTCGAGGATTAGCCGGGGTTTGGCCTCAATCTTTGCCAGGGCACGGAACAAAGCCCGCCAGTTGATGCCACCCTGGCCTGGGTTCCAGTGGCGGTCTAGAAAACCATCGTTGTCTTGGAGGTGAATGTGACCCAGCAGGTGGCCGGCCTCGTGTACCCATTGGTCTGGCGTAGGACCACCCATCTGTTGCATTAGATGGGCGTGGCCCACATCGAGGCTCATACGGACATGTTCGCAGTCGAAGGACTGCACCAGCGTACGCAGGGGAGTAGCGTTGGTATCACGGATGTTTTCAATCACCAGGGTTAGGCCCAGGTTACGTGCGAGGGGAAGTACGGTCTGTAGCGTGTTGTGTACGTACTCTATTTGCTGTTGTAAGCCGTTGGTGGGAGTATGTACGACCTGTGGATGGCCGAAGAAGAGGAAGGGGCTGTGGATGACCATGTGGGTCGCCCCAAGGTCGGCAGCGAACTCGAGTGCGCGGGTGTACCGCTCGGCGATCATGCGCCGCACGAAGGGGTCGGCAGAGGCCATCCACAGACCATCAAAGGGGCCGTGGATACCCATGCGGCCGCTGTAGCCCTGCAGGGCCTCTTTGGCCCTGGCGACCAGGGGCTTCCAAGCGCCGTCTAGCACCTCTGGTCTGAAGCCGTCTTGGATCTCCAGGTCACGTCCGCCCTGTTCCATCAGCCAGTCGCGGTAGGTGGGCAGAAGTTCGATGGGCATGGCCGCCCCGAGAATCGGGTGGCTCAAGGTGGGCTGGGTTTGGGCGGGTTGGGGGGCTGCGGTTGTGATCATGGTGGAACGAATCTACGGGGCGCTTGTCAGCATGGGATAAGTAATTTTCAGTCCCTTTGTCAGCCTCTGCCTGACAACCGATTGACGACCTGTTCATAGGCTCATCTGGTGAGTCAGCCGTTTATTCGTGTCGAAAAGGTCACCCAGCGCTACCCCAATGGGACACAAGCACTCTTTGGCATCAGCCTGAACTTCAATACCAATCAATTTACGGCCATGATCGGCCCCTCCGGAGCGGGCAAGTCCACGCTGATGCGGGTCATCAACGGGCTGGTGCGGCCTAGCGAGGGAATAATATTCATCGGCGAGACGCAGATCAGCCAGGCTCCAGAGGCCACCGTGCGGCAGGCCCGGAGGCAGATTGGGATGGTGTTCCAGCAGTTCAACCTGGTGCGGCGGTTGACCGCCCTCGAGAACGTGCTGATCGGTCGGCTGGGCACCCTTAACCCGCTGGCCTCCACGCTCAAGCTCTACTCTAAATCCGACCGCGAACTGGCAATGGGTTTACT
Organism: Meiothermus sp.; assembly: GCA_037440185.1. Classification (GTDB taxonomy): domain Bacteria; phylum Deinococcota; class Deinococci; order Deinococcales; family Thermaceae; genus Meiothermus. The sequence goes on from JBBIUP010000112.1 coordinate 1,677, forward strand.
CGAGCGTGTCGGGATGGCCGACCACGCCTGGCAACGCGCCGACACCCTGTCGGGCGGGCAGCAGCAACGGGTGGGGATCGCGCGAGCCCTCGCCCAGCAGCCAAAACTCATTCTGGCCGACGAGCCAATCTCGGCCCTCGACCCCAAAAGCTCGGAGCAGGTGATGGAGATTTTGCACGACATCAATGCCCAGGACGGTATCGCGGTGATCTGCAACCTGCACCATCTAAACACAGTGCGCGAGTACGCCGACCGGGTGATCGCGCTCAAGAAGGGGCGGTTGGTTTTTGACGGCACGGCGGCAGGATTAAGCGAGGAAGTCTCGAGGTCGCTCTACTACGATGAGCACCTCGAGGGCTATGTCCCCGAGGTTGCCACGCCGCGCTTCAGCCCCGCGTAAACCCCCAACTCATCGAGACCTGACAAACCGCTCATAGATTCTAGTCGCCAAGGAGGAAAGCAGATGAAAACGCACATTCTAGGATTGATGGCCGCCGTGCTGAGCAGCGCGGCCCTGGCACAGGCTGTAGACAAGACCGGCTGGCCCCGCGAGATTACCTTCGCCACCGTCCCCACCGAGACCAGCCGCGATGCCACCAACCGCTTCAGGCCGGTGATCGCCCACCTCGAGAAGAACCTGGGCATCAAGGTCAACTTCCGCAACGGGGCCGACTACGCTGCGGTGGTGATCGCCATGCAGAACAAGCAGGTAGACATCGCCGCCTACGGGCCTAGCTCCTACCTCGATGCCGAAGACCAGGCCGGAGCCGAAGCGGTAGTGAAGGAAGACTCGGTGACCGGCGGGGTGGGCTACTTCAGCCTGATCATCTCCAAGAAGGGCGGCCCCATCCGCACCTTGGCCGATGCCAGGGGCAGGCCCTTCGCCTTTGTAGACCCCAGCTCCACTAGTGGCTTTCGGGTGCCGATGTTCTCATTCTGCACCAGGCTCAACATCGAGCCGACCCAGTATTTCAGCCGCACCTTCTTCGCAGGCACCCACGAGAACGTGATCCTGGGAGTCTCCAACGGGAGCATCGAGGTGGGCGCGACCTTTGACTTGGGTGTGATCTCGGCCACCGACAAGGGGGTCATCAAAAAGCTCGAGGACGAGTTTAATGTCCTGTTTAAGTCCGACATGATTCCCTCCTCGCCAATCGCGGTGCGTAAAGACCTGCCCGCCAGCCTCAAGGCTGAAATTAAAAAGGCTCTGCTGTCATTCAACGACAAGGAGTTCTTCGAGTCCACTGGACTCAAGCGTTGGGTCGCTGCCTCCCCCGCTGACTACCAGCAGTTCCGCCAGGTCAACCGCTTCCGCCAGAGCACCTGCCCCCGCTGAGCCACAGAGTGAGAAGCCTCGAGCCCCTCGGGGCTTCTCTCCAGAAACAAACCTATGACCCTTCCCAAGATCAACATTGAACCTCCTGCTGTGGTCAAAACCCGGCAACTCTGGAACCGACTCTTGTGGGTCGGGCTTTTGGCCGTCCTGGTCTGGGCTAGTTTTGGAACTGAGATCAGCCCGCAGCGGTTGTGGCAGGGCCTCGAGCGAAGCTGGTTGTTCATCGTTGGTACACCTGAACGCCCCAACTCGGGCTTCTTCCCGCCCGACCTGACCCGCCTGCCCGAGTACCTCGCCGAGATGGTCATCACCATCAAGATGGCGGTCTGGGGCACGGCGCTGGCCTTTATCGCGGCGGTTCCGCTCTCCATTCTGGCCTCGCGCAACACTACGCCCCACCCACTGCTCTACCACGCGACCCGACGGGTGCTGGATGTGTTTCGCGGGCTGAACGAGTTCGTGCTGGCCCTGATTTTTGTGGCAGCGGTGGGGCTGGGGCCGTTCCCCGGCATCCTGGCGCTGGCAGTGGGAACCACTGGGGTGCTGGCCAAGCTAATCTCCGAGGGCATCGAGGTGATTGACCCTGGACAGTTGGAGGCGGTGCGGGCCAGCGGGGCCAGCGGGTTCCAGGTCTTTACCCACGGAGTCTGGCCGCAAGTAGTGCCCACGGTAATCTCCATGACCCTCTACCGCTTCGAGTCCAACGTGCGTTCTGCGACGGTGTTGGGTTTGGTGGGTGCGGGCGGTATTGGCCTTTACGTCACCGAGTCCATCCGGGGCTTTGACTTTAAGTCGGCCTCTACCATCATCATCGTGATTTTGCTCTCAGTTTTCTTGGTGGACTATTTGAGCGGGAAAATCCGGGAGAGATTAGCATGACGGTTGAAGGACAAAGGTCGAAGGTCGAAGGTCAGGAGCGCTGGCTGAGCGTGTTGACTCGAGCCGATGCCCTTGAAGTCAAGGCGTTTACCGAGGGGCTGCTACCGACCCTCGAGGCGCACGAGTTAACCGTCCTCGAGAACCGTACTGGGCTGGTGATGTTGCCCTCTACGGACACCTCCAAAGGCACCCGGTTTCACCTGGGCGAGGTGCTGGTCTCGGAGTCGTGGGTGAGGCTGGGGAATGTTGAAGGTTACGCGGTTTGCTTGGGGCGCGACCTCGAGCAGTCACTCGCCGTTGCCATTCTCGACGCGGCGTTGCAGGCCGACCTCGAGGCCGGTATCATCCACACCTTTATCGGCCAACAGGCAGAAAAGCTCGAGGCGGCCGACCTGGAGTTAAAGAGGTTGGTCGAGGAGACTCGAGTAGAGATGGAGACGTTTTGAAGTTGCTGATGATCAATGGTCGATAGCTGAATAAAGAAGCAACATGAACACTCCCACCCTATCCCCCCAAGAAACCCAAGACCACGCCGTGTTCACGGCGCTGATGTGGGCGCTGAGTCGGCCTGGAGAAATCCAGGATTTTGACGCTCGAGGTGACAATGGCTTGGAAGCAGTGGGCAAAGCCCTTTTGGACTTGGAAACCAGCTTTTTCACCACCGACCCAGCACTACGTCAAACCTTCGCCCGACTCGGCGCACGCCTCGAGTCGCCGGAGAAGACCGCGTACCTGTTCTTTCCGGTGATGGACGAAGGGGCGCTCGAGACCATCTCTCGAGCCTCCGTCGGCACGCTGCTCTACCCCGACCACGCCGCGTCCATCGTCGTGGTTGCCGAGTTCAACCAAGGCCCCAAGCTCCACCTACGCGGCCCCGGCATCAAAGATTTCAACGAGATTCAGGTGAACCTGCCCGAACGTTTCTGGCAACTCCGCGACGAGCGAGTTTCTTTCCCGCTAGGTTGGGATGTACTGATTTTACCTCCCTCTCGCCTAGTGGGAGAGGGCCGGGGTGAGGGGGAGCAGGTAATCGCCATCCCTCGCAGCACCAAAGTGGAGGTGATCTGAATGGCTTATGTCGCAGCCAGGGGCGGTGAGCAAGCCATCCAAAACGCCGAGGCGCTGTACCGCCTGCTGAACGGGCATTACAACGCAGGGTTCGTGGGGCAGCTCGAGGCCACCGTTCCCTACCTCCTCGATCGCATCATGGGCGAGGGCTCGCTCTACGCCCCCGAACTCGCCGCGCTGGCCCTGGCCCAGACCGGCGGCGAACTCTACGAAGCGGTGCTGCTTCTCCGCGCCTACCGCTCCACCCAGCCTCGAGTCGCCTACGCCGAGCCGATTGACGAGTCCTCCATGCTCACCGTCCGCCGCATCTCCGCCGCGTTCAAAGACATACCCGGAGGGCAGATACTCGGGCCGACGCTGGACTACAGCCATAGGGTGCTGCACCTGGAAAAGCTCGAGGCGGGAATTGGGCGGAGCGGAGCGGAGGGTACTCGTATCAGGCCCGAGGCAAAAGAAGAGGGAACGGGGAACAGGAGACAGGGAACAGGGAACCCTCAAGAGCTTCCTGTTTCTTCCCCCAATCTTGTCCCCTATGTCGCAAACTGGCACCGCGAGACTGGGCTGATGAATCCACTTAAGCCCGACACCACACCCTCGGCAGAAATTCCCGATTTGACCCGCGAACCCGTGATGTTCCCCGCTCCCAGGGCGCACCGTTTGCAGGCGATAAGCCGGGCAGATACGGGCGGGATTCTGGCGCTTGGGTACGCCAACATGCGCGGGTATGGGGGGATTCACCCTACCGTCAACGAGGTGCGGCTGGCCTATGCCGAGGTACAGATTAAGCACCCGGTTACGGGCGCGGTGTTCAGCGCGGGAAGGGTGCGCTACTCACAGGCCGAGGTCGTCACCAAGTTCAAGCAAGGGGCGGACGGGAAGCCTGCACTCGAGCTGGGCTTCGCGGCCACGCTGGGCTGGAACGAGGTCAAGCTGATCGCGGCCTCGATGCTGGATGCCGCGATGGATTTGCCCGAGCCGCACCCTGCCCACACCGAGGAGTTCGTGCTCTCGCACACCGAGCCAGTCGAGTCCAGTGGCTTCTGCATCCACTACAAACTGCCCCACTATGTAACTTTTGGTTCGGACTTGGATGCGCTGCGGAAGGCTCGTGAGAAATCAACTGCCCCTCACCCCAGCCCTCTCCCTGCGGTAGAGGGAGCAAAAGAAGAGGTGATCAGGTGAGTACGCTGGCTGAACTCGCCAACCCACGCCAGGACTACTCTTACGCCTTCCTGGATGCCTTCGCCAAGCGCGAGCTGCGGCGCAAGATTCTCAAGGCAGTTGCGATTCCGGGGTATCAAGTCCCGTATGCCAGCCGTGAGGTTCCGATGGCCAGGGGCTGGGGCACCGGCGGGCTGCAAGCCACCCTGGCGCTGGTAGGACCGCAGGACACTGTGAAGGTGATTGACCAGGGCGACGACGACTCGGTGAACGCTGTCAACCTGCGCCGCTTCATCGCCCGGATGGCGGGCGTGAAGACGACGACCGACGCGCTCGAGGCCACCCTGCTCCAGAGCCGCCACCGCATCCCCGAGGAAATCCTGGGCCGCAATCAGGTTCTGGTGCTCCAAGTCCCCTACCCCGAGCCGATGACCCGCATCGAGCCGAGCTTCGCTAAGACCCGCGAACTCCACGCCGATGCCGAGTACGCCCTGATGTGGCTGGGCATCTACGAAGCCCTGGTGCGCTACCGCAGCAACACCCACGGGGCCGATTACCCGGTGCTGGTGAATGGTCGCTACCTGATGGCACCCAGCCCCATCCCCCGCTGGGACACCCCCAAGCTGCACCAGGCCGAGCACCTGACCCTGCTCTCCGCAGGCCGCGAGAAGCGCCTCTATGCGGTTCCCCCCTTCACCGACGTGCGCCCCATCGAGTTCACCGATGTGCCCTTCGAGGTCGAGGATCAGCGCGACTGGGCCGACGAGAAGACCGGCGTGCGGAACAAGTTCATGACCGAGATTCCCCTCGAGGGCGGCCTGTCCAAATACCAGCTCTCCGACTCCGACTATGCCCGCAAGGCAGCGGAAAAAGTGGAGATTGGAGCAACGTATTTCGACGACGAGGGCGCGTTCTATATCGAAGGATTTTTGAAGACAGAGGGCAGAGGTCAGAGGTCAGAGGTCAGTGAAAGCCGGATCGCCACACTCCCCTCTCCCCCTGTGCGAGAGGGCTAGGGTGAGGGGTCGAACTCGAAGAGTTTGCGACCACACACAAGGACAACCATGCAAACCTTTACCCTCGAGCCTCCCCAACTCCTTTCCCAAAAGCCGGTGGTGCAAGCCACAGGCCTGCGGAAAACCTACGGCAATGTAGTCGCGCTGCGTGACGTTTCGCTCACCGCCTACCCCGGCGAGGTGCTGGGCATTGTGGGCGAGTCCGGCTCGGGCAAGTCCACCGTGCTGCGGCTCTTGAACCTGCAAGATGCTGCGGATGCCGGCGAGTATTACCTCGAGATTCCCGAGCACCCGCAGCGCAACCTCTTCACCCTCGACCGCTTCCAGACCCGCCAGGTGCGCGTCAAGCATATCGGCATCGTCTACCAGAACCCGCACCTGGGGCTGCGAATGAAGAATACCTCCTCGGGCAACGTGGCCGAGCGCCTGATTCTGGCGGGTGAGCGCAACTTTGGCACCCTTCGGCGGGCCGCCAAGGAATCGCTCGAGGTCTCGGAGTTTCCCACCGGACGCATGGACGACCCGCCGCTCAAACTCTCGGGCGGGATGCAGCAGCGGGTGCAGCTTGCAAAGGCCATCGCGCTCGAGCCTACGCTGCTTTTGCTTGACGAACCCACCACCGGCCTCGATGTGTCGGTGCAGGCCCTGGTGCTGGACACCCTCAAGCGTCTGCAATACGATTTGGGCGTTACCATGCTGATCGTCTCTCATGACCTTGGCGTGATCCGCACCCTGGCCGACCGGGTGATGGTGATGAAGGACGGCAGCGTGGTTGAGCAGGGCTTGACAGACCAAATTCTGGAAGATCCCCAGCACCCCTACACGCAGCAGTTGGTACACGCAAAGCTGTAATAACATTTCTGTCTATGGCTGACCCCAAAAGTGATGAAAGAGACCCTCGAACGCGCCTCAGGCGAAGTCGCTTACCTCTAAGAATCCCATGCATAAATCCTCGAACTCCA
>JBBIUP010000113.1:0-7879 GCA_037440185.1 Meiothermus sp.
GACGTGGGGTGGCAGCAAGCCCTCGAGTTTGAGTGCTTTTCGCTCCTCATGGGTAAAGGCTGTTCCTTTGTTCAAGAGAGGCAAACCCAACAACAGTGATCCGACCACAAAGGGTTCGATATAACGCTTACCCCGCTCATCGCGTTTGACATCGTAATAACGGCTAACAGTCATATGCGTAATGCTACGTCAGCAGCGCGCCAAGGGTCTAGGGCCGGGTGTCCAGCCGTGATCTTGGAGGCTTCCATTGGGGATGAACCAGGCTCATCCCATCAAAAGAGCAACCCGTCGTCTCCCTCACCGGATGAGGTCTGGGGCCGGGAAGGGTACTGCGTAGACCTCCAAAAAAGCTGCGTTCCCTTCCCTGGTGTACCTACCTTCCGACCTTTGTCCTTCCACATTCGGCTTTCGACAAGTTATTATCGTGGACGGTAGATATGGGCTAAAGCCCAGCGAAAGGAGCTTCTGGATGAAATCCCCTGTTCGTGTCGCGGTGACTGGCGCTGCCGGTCAGATTGGCTACAGCCTGCTGTTTCGTATTGCTTCAGGCGAAATGCTTGGCAAAGATCAGCCAGTAATTTTGCAGCTTTTGGAAATTACCCCTGCCTTGAAGGCCCTCAATGGGGTGATTATGGAGTTGGAAGACTGTGCCTTCCCCACCCTGGCAGGCATTGTCCCCACCGACGACCCCAACCTGGCCTTCGGCGACGCCGACTACGCCCTGCTGGTGGGCGCGATGCCGCGCAAGCAGGGCATGGAGCGCGCCGACCTGCTGGCCGCCAACGGGGCCATCTTCACCGCCCAGGGCAAGGCCCTCTCGGACAGCGCCAAGAAGAGCGTGAAGGTGCTGGTGGTGGGCAACCCCGCCAACACCAACGCCCTGATCGCCTACAAGAACGCTCCGGGCCTCTCCCCCCGCCAGATCCACGCCATGACCCGCCTCGACCACAACCGGGCCATCTCCCAGCTCGCCGCCCGCCTGAAGGTGCCGGTCACGGACATCAAGAAGATGACCATCTGGGGCAACCACTCGGTCACGCAGTATCCCGACCTCTACCACTGCGAAGTGGGCGGAAAATCGGCTTATGAATTGGTGGGCGACCACGACTGGTACGCGGGTAGCTACATCCCCAAAGTTGCGAAACGGGGTGCGGAGATCATCGAGGCCAGAGGCGCTTCCTCGGCGGCCTCGGCGGCCAGCGCGGCCATTGACCACATGCGCGACTGGGCCCTGGGCACCCCGGCGGGCGACTGGGTGAGCATGGCCTTCCCCTCCGACGGCTCCTATGGCATCCCCGAGGGACTGGTGTATAGCTACCCCTGCGTCTGCAAGGGCGGCGACTTCGAGATCGTGCAGGGCCTGGACATCAACGAGTTCAGCCGGGGCAAGATGGACGCCACCGCCAGGGAGCTGGCCGAGGAGCGCGACGCGGTGCTGCAACTCGGGCTGATCAAGTAGGCCGATAGCCAAAAAATAAACGCCGAACTCTTTGAGGGTTGACTTTTTTGCGCCCGCTGAGTCTACTCAGCGGGCGGTGCTGTATGTAAACCTACCACCATTTTTTATTTGACCCAGCTGCCGTTGAGGTCTCTACGATCTATGTCCTCGACGGCACGCCTCAGGGGGTAAGTGTGTCAGCCTTTGTCAGGACAATGATCGTTATGTCCCTGGTACTATTGCCTTACCAGGAAAACGCCCCTCTACCTGCACCTGTAAATCAGGCAAAAATTTCCATCAAACTAGCAGATATAGGGTATCTTTTTTTCAATGACAAATCACTGTCTCAAACTGGCAAGATTTCTTGCGCTTCCTGTCACAAACCCGACTTGCATTACCAAGATGGACTGGAGCGAGCTTTGGTAGGGAGTAATTTCTTAAGTAGGAACACGCCATCTCTTCTCAACGTGAACCGATACAGATCTTTTTTCTGGGATGGAAGAGCAAAGTCTATCGAAGATCAGTTAAATGGGCCACTTTTTAGTCGAGTGGAATTAAATACCAACATCAACCTAGTTAGATCCTCAATCAATAAAAATCCCAACACGGCGGGTTTCTTCAAAATTTGGAAAGTATTGAATCCCTCTCGTAACGAAATTGACTTTCTTAAGCAAGCCCTGGAGGCATTTATCGCAACAATAACTACTAAGCAGACCAGATTCGATTTATATAATAGAAACAAGATCGGGTTTTCCGGTTTAGAAAAAGATGGAATGGCAATTTTTTTCGGTAAGGCTGGTTGTGTGAGGTGTCACAAGCCCCCGAATTTTACTGACAATCTGTTTCATGACATTGGACTTTATCGAAGGCGAATTATTTATCAAACCATTCACGTTGGAGGGCATGTGGAAGAGAGTGTAACTGTTGACAGAGGTATCGGAGACATCATCGGAGGAACTGAGAACATGTTTAAGTTTAGAACAGCCTCTCTTGTAAATGTAAATGAAACCGCCCCGTATATGCACGACGGGAGTTTACCCACGCTAGAAGCCGTAGTGGATTTTTACGATAGAGGTGGAGACGTTAAGGCTTCACTAAGAAAACCTCTGGGTCTAACTGTAACTGAGAAAAAAGCACTTATTGCCTTCTTGAAGACGTTATCGGATAGTCATAGGTGAGGTTCTTGCCGATGGGAATCAAACAGAGAGGGTCTCGACCAGTTAGGTTGTTCAGTGAGACTACTACAAGTCGTTTTCCTGCCCATCCTCGTTTTAGTGGGGATGAGGACTCCGAAACCTGTGTGCGCTTATACATTAACGGCGACAGCAAAGTTGATTTGGAGATTGAAGTGATAAAGTTCCTTGCAGAAGGTATTGCCCAAGAGTTCATTCATAAGACCTTATCGACAATTGAGGATGCAGTAGAGTTTTTAGGCATTGAATCTAGTATCAGTCAGCAGTGCTACGAGTTGGTGGTTACAGACCTTCGCCGAATGCGTGGCTGAAAAAACTAGTTGCCATCGGTCGGGCATCGGAAATGGTAGATGGGTAACTTGGTTGGGTTGTGAAAGCATACACCGGAGAAAGTGATGAAGGTTCAAATCGAGACCTTCCAGCCTCTCAACAAAACGCACTAGAGCGGGCTCGAGGCTGCCGCAGAAGCCTACAGGAAGTTTTTGGGGCAGCGAGTTGCGATTTGATCAGATCAGGCCTGCTTGGGGGCTTGCCCCAGCGTCGTCCAGCCCTGCACCGGATCCCAGGGATACACAATCCAGGCATCGGTCTCGGTAGCGTAGTAGTCGGGGGCGTCACCGGGGAACTGGCTTTTTAGGGGCTTGTAGTGCAAAACCGCTACCTGAGGATACCCTCCAGCCATCTTGATGCGCTCCCGTACCGCTACGGCGGTTTTGCCCGAGTCCCACACATCGTCCACAATCAGTACCCGTTTGCCGTAGAGCAGGCTATCCGAGGGAAACTGGAGAAAAACCGGGTCTTTGATGGTCTCGCCCACATCGGTATAAAACATCACTGCTGCGGTCAGGATGTTTCGCTGGTCGGTAGCTTCCGAAACCAGACAGGCCGGGATCATCCCGCCCCGCGTGACCGCCAGAATGCAGTCGAAGTCGTTGGGGTTTACCTGGCCCAGGAGCCTGGAAACCAGGTTGGTGATGTCCTGCCAGGTCAGGTACTGCTTGCCGGTATAGCCTTGGGCTTCGCTCATGGGAACTCCTGGAGGGGGAGAAAAGACCGAAGGCAAAGGGGCGGCTATGACAGTCTGCTTCTCCCCCTCACCACTGCCCCTTCTCAAACTACCGGCTTATCCAGCTCAAAAGCAACGTGCACAGCACGAAGAGCGGCCTCAGCGGATTGCAAGGGAATGATGGCGGAAATCCGCACCTCGCTGGTAGCAATCATGTCTATGTTGGCCCCAACTCCGGAGAGCGCCTGGAACATCCGAGCGGGAATACCCGGTGTCGAGGCCAGCGCGACCCCCACAATCGAAATCTTGCAAATATCACGCCGCAATTGGGCTTCCCCGCCAATTTCGGCCAGTACGGGTTCCAAGGCCTCCATGGCATCTTCAGCAAAGTCCTGGTTGACCGTGAAGGCCATCTGGGTACGGCTGGCTTCGTGACCAGGAACCCCCTGAATAATCATGTCCACCGCCACGCCTTTACGCCCCAGTGCCTCAAAAACCTGGGCCGCAATGCCAGGCCGATCCGGGATTCCCACCAGGCCAATCTGGGCTATTTCGTCATCTAGCGCCACACCCGTCACTGGGCGATCCAGTTCCATACCATCCTCCGTAACTATGGTGCCGGGGTTATAAGAAAAGCTGCTGCGCACATGAATTTTTACTCCATAGCGCTTGCCGTAGTAGACCGAACGGGGGTGCAAAACCCTGGCCCCCAAAGCCGCCATTTCCAGCATCTGGTCGTAGCCGATCTTGGGCAGTTTCTGGGCCTCGGGAATTGCGTGAGGGTCGGTGGTGTAGACCCCATCGGTATCGGTGAAGACTTCGCACTCGTGCGCCCCCAACGCTGCCGCGATTGCAACGGCAGTGGTGTCGGAGCCGCCCCGCCCCAAGGTGGTCAGCTCACCGTGTGGGGTGGTACCCATGAAGCCAGCCACCACTGCCACCTCTCCTCTATCCAGTGACTGCTGGATAAGCGCGGGCTCGACCCGCAAAATTCGGGCATCGCCAAAGCGCCCATCGGTCGTGATGCCAATCTGGTTCTGGGTGAATCCCCGCGCGGGAATGCCCATCGCGTTGAGTTGCATCGAAAGCAGCGCTACCGACTGCTGCTCACCAATGGTGGTGAGCATGTCCAACTCGCGCTGTGGTGGGCGCTTGTTGACCCGCTTGGCCAGGGCAATCAGTTCGTCGGTCATGCGGCCCATCGCCGAGACCACCACCGCGATCTGGTGACCCTTTTCGCGGTAGTGTTCAATGCGCTGGGCCACTTTGCGAATACGCTCCAGGTCACCCACGCTGGTTCCGCCATATTTTTGGACAATCAAAGCCATAAACGTGAAAATGCTAACACACCCAGTCAAAAAGCTAAAATCACCCTCGAGACCAGGTTTGCCACACAACACAGGGGCTTTCGGCTTTGGGGCTTCGGCTTTAGGCTGTTGTTTGAGGTGTAAACATGAATGTCTTCCCTGAATGGTTCAAAGCCTTCAAGCAGGTGGAAATATGGCCAGGTATGGACATGGCGGTACTCTCGGGGCATAAAGGACAGATCGGGTTTGCTCAGGTCACCGAGGAAACGCTGGTGCCCGAGCACGCCCACGACGGCCAGTGGGGGGTGGTGCTGGAGGGTGAGGTCGAGTTCATGATCGGTGGGGCGAAGAAGGTCTTTGGTAAAGGCGACTACTACCACATCCCTGCCGGGGTTCCCCATAGCGCGAAGTTGGCGGCGGGCACCGCCTTCATTGACTGTTGGGAGAATGAGCGCTTCCCGCCTGAGCGGCTGAAGTAGTGCGGCGGCACATGATTTAATGTTGCCTGTTGGGAAACAGGGGAGTTGTATGTACGAGAATATTCTGGTCGAAACCCACGGGCGGGTGGGGCTGGTTAGGCTCAACCGCCCCAAGCAACTCAACGCCCTCAATACCGCAACCTTGAGCGAGTTGGCAGCCGCCATTAGCGAGCTCGAGCAAGACCCCCAGATTGGCGCGATGGTCATCACCGGTAATGCACGGGCTTTTGCGGCAGGGGCCGATATTGCCGAGTTTCAACAAACCACCCTGGCCGAGCTGATGAAGGGTCTGCGGGCCGACCAGTACGAGGTGTTACGCAAGGTTCGCAAACCCTTGATTGCGGCAGTCTCGGGCTTTGCCTATGGGGGTGGTTGTGAGCTGGCGATGATCTGCGACCTGATTGTGGCTTCCGATACCGCCAAGTTCGCCCAGCCGGAAATCAATCTGGGGATCATCCCCGGCGGAGGTGGCACCCAGCGACTGACCCGGCAGGTGGGCAAATACCTGGCGATGGAAATGGTGCTGGGGGGGCGGGTACTCTCGGCCTGGGAAGCCCTCCGACATGGGCTGGTCAACAAGGTGGTTCCGGTGGAGCTTTTCCTGGAAGAAGCCCTCGACCTGGCCCAAACCATCGCGGGCCGCGCCCCCCTGGCGACCCGGCTGGCCAAAGATGCGGTGAACCGCGCCCAGGACTTAAGCCTGGAAAACGGATTGGGCCTCGAGCGCAGCAACTTTCTAATTGCCTTTGGCAGTGAGGACAAGGCGGAGGGCACTACGGCCTTTGTGGAGAAGCGGAGGCCGGAGTGGAAAGGAAGGTAGAAGGAGCTTGTCTAGGGCTTAGAATGAGCATGGAGGAAGCATGAGTGTGCTGTTGAGCGAACTTCAGGAGGGCATTCTGACGCTCACCATGAACCGGCCCGAGGCTATTAATGCCTTTACCACCGAGATGCTGCGCGAGCTTAGCAAGGCTTTTGGCAAAGAAGCTGCCCAGCCCGAAGTTCGGGTGGTGGTTTTACGAGGCGCTGGGCGGGGTTTTTGCTCTGGGCAGGATTTGCGCGAGTTTGAGGGCAAGACCCTCTCTTACAAGTCCCATCTGCGCAACTACCAGGCGGCGGTCGAGAACATCGTCAATTTGGAAAAGCCGGTCATTGCTGCCATTCATGGGGCTGCTGCTGGGGCGGGCATGTCGCTGGCGCTGGCTTGCGATCTACGCATCGCCGCTGCTGACGCGGTGTTCGCCACGGGTTTCAGCAAGATCGGGTTGATTCCCGATGCGGGCATGAACTACCACCTACCCCGCATCGTGGGGCACGCCAAGGCTTTTGAGCTGGAAGCCTTGTCCAGGCGTATCAAGGCCGAGGAGGCCCTGGCGATGGGCCTGGTTAATCAGGTGGTGTCGGCGGAATCTTTTGATAGTGCCGTAGCGCAGCTTGCAGCCGAGCTGGCCCAGGGGCCGACCAAGACCTTTGGCCTGATTAAGCGGGCCTTGCGGCGCAGTGCTAGCGCGACGCTGGAAGAGATGCTGGAGTACGAGGCCCTGCTGCAAGAGGTCGCGGGCCGCACCGAAGACCATAAAGAGGGAGTGCAAGCCTTCTACGAGAAGCGACCACCCAGGTACGGCGGAAAGTAAACTGTTCATGTGATTCGTTACCTCAAAGGAACGGTACTTAAAAAGGGTTTGAACACTGCGGTCGTATTGGTGAGCGGCGTGGGCCTCGAGGCAGGCTGCCCAGCCTCTACGCTCGCTGAGCTGACCGAAGGGCAAGAGGCCACCCTGTACACCAGGCTGATTGTCCGTGAGGATGACCTATCGCTTTTTGGTTTTGCTGACGAGCGCAGTTTGGAACTATTTGAACTCCTACTCTCGGTTTCGGGGGTGGGGCCCAGGGTTGCCCTCAACCTGCTTTCTTCGCAAACACCCGCGCTGCTGGCGCGGGCGCTGGCCGAGGGCGATTTGCGCTTGTTGACGGCTGCCCAGGGGGTCGGCAAAAAGTTAGCGGAACGAATTGCGCTCGAGCTGCGTGGCAAGGTTCCGGCCCACCTGATGGGCGAAGGTGGGGCCCTGGTGCGCACCTCCAACACCCAGGAGGCTGAACTTGCTCTGGTCACGTTGGGCTTCCGCGAAGGCCAGGTGCGTAGCGTGGTGGCCGAAATTGCCCAGAAAAACCCCGAGGCCGGCACCCAAGAACTCATCAAGCTGGCGCTAAAGGCGCTGCGCTAAAAATACCGCTCCCGCATCTGGCCCAAAAAATCCTGGCTTACTTCAATTCCCGATGCCGAGCCCAGCACGGAATCAATTCCGCAGTACGGGCAGAGTGCGGTTTGACCGTCGTCAACCCATTCTTCGATCTCGGAAGGAAGGAAAATGCGCAGGCAGTAAAAGCAGCCACACCGCTCGCTTCGCAAAATGTCGGCGCGATGGTGAATTGAGAGCTGGTGAGCCTCCTGGTAGGTC
>JBBIUP010000114.1:0-7803 GCA_037440185.1 Meiothermus sp.
CCCAGGGTGTACTCCCAGTGGAAGACCATGTGGTCGAAGCCCACCCGGTTCATCCAGTCCACCATCACCTGTCCCTGGGTGCGCAGCGAGATGCCGGAGTTGGTCCAGGTATCGCCACCGTCCAGCACCAGGGTGCGCTCTGCTCCAGCCTGGGCTTTTTGCTGCTTGATGAGTGCGCCGATATAGGCCCCACCCCCCATCGGCCCAAACCGCTGGGCCAGGGCCGCGAAGTCTACTGAGGAAAAAGCATAGGCTTCCAGGCTGCCCCGTCGGATGCCGTAGTAGCGCAGGAAAGCCTCGCCGCTGAGGTAGCCGGGTTTGCCTTCCAGGGCTTTGGCTGCCAGCAGGTTGGGCGGCTCCATGAAGTAATGAGGCCGCAATTGGGCGTGCATGTCGGTGTTAAAGAGCAGAGTGACATTGCCAAAAGGAGGCAGGTCGTAGAGCGCCTCAGGGCGTTCCATGGCTTGGGCAAAGGCTTTTGGGGAGACCATGCCCAGGGCCAGCAAAAGCTGTACAAGTTCGCGCCTGGTCGTAAAAACCCCCTTTCCCCCATCAAGTGGTGGATGCAGCAGTGAATGTCTATGGCCTACTGACTATGGGCTACGGACTCTTGCTCATCGTCTCAGGGCGGGTTTGGTGTTGAAGTCCGAGGCTGGGTCGAGCAGGTAGGCTACTACGTGGGCGATCTCCTCCGGCTTGAGCAGGCCCCCGTGTCCGAAGCGGTACATCACCGTGCAGGGGAAGTAGGCCCAGGTGTTGTAGATCACCTCGTAGGTGTACTTCTGAACAGCCTCAGAAGTACCGCGCTGGCCGTACTTCTCCAGGTTTGGCCCTACATTGCCGCCGATGTTGAGCGGGGAACCTACGTGACAGGAGAAGCAGTTGCCCCTGGCTAGGGTGTTGAAGATGGGCTCACCTTGTTTCCAATCCCCCATCAGCTTGCTATCGGCAGGGTATTTGATGTTTCTGCGCTGCTCTTCCAGGAAAGACCCCAGCACTTCAGCAGGCAGGCGATTTCTATAAGCCGTGCAGAGGGCTTGGTCGGATGCCTGCCTCAGCAAGACATTAGAGTAGTTCGTACCTCCTGCCTGGATCAGCTTCTTGAGTTCTTCACTTAGACCAGCCTGGTTGGTCTGCCCGCTGACCATGCCCAACAAGAGCGCAACAAGCAGGAAAAAAGGAGCATACTTCATGGCAGGCCTCCTAGCGCAAGAACCCTGGCAGATCCATCTTGGCCCCATTGGCCTGCACGGCCATGTAGAGGCTTAGAGCGATGATGGGGTCGGAGTAGAAGTCGGGGGCGGGCATGCTGAGGTTGGCGTAGCAAGCCCGGATGCGGTCGGCCATCGTCCAGGCCTGGTCATTTGAGTAGCGGAAGGCCGGCCAGTGCTTGGCGACCCTACCAGCCACCACATCGGAGTAAGGCAGCACCCCCGCTCGTCGGCCCACATAGGTGACGTGGCAGGTTGCACAGCCCATATCACGCGGCCCAGCCCGCACCCAGAAAAGCTGTTCGCCGAGCGCGTAGAGCTGCCTTTCCTGAGGCATTAGGGGCCGTACATTGATGGGCTGTTCATTGGAAAGCGAGGATAGGTAGAAGGCAATTGCTACCACCTCACTGCGCCGGATTTCCTCTGGCCGGAAGCCTTGCAAGCGCACCATGCAACTGCGGATGCGCGAGTCGAGGTCTTCTACCCGGCGGGTGTCGAAGAAGTAGCGGGGCAGCCGCCCCACCACCCCCTCGAGCTTCCCCGACCCCCGGCCAAAGTCGCAGGCCTCGAGGGAAGCATTCCTGGGGCCGCGCTTGGCCTTGAATAGCTGCTCACCTTGCGCGACAAACAGATCGCTGGGCAAAATGCCCCCACTCTGCTCCAGGAGCTGCTTCTTTTGCTTTTCGGCCTCCTTGGCCGGATCGTCTTCTTCCTGAGCCAGTACCAACAGGCTAAAAAGGGCCAGAACAGCCGCCCCTACCAAACGCCAGAAGCGACCCATCAGCACCTCCTAGGCCAGGGTCAGATCTGCGGTTCTCTCGCCAGTTTGACCGTTCAGGTCTTTGCAGGTGACCTTGACTCGCCCGGCCTTGCTGGCCTTCATCTTGAAGGCGAACAGCGGGTTGGCGCTGGTGCCAGGGCCTGGTTTGACCTGGGCGATAAGCTGCCCATCCATCGTAACACTGAGCTCGCTGATGTGATCGGCAGGCAATACCTTGCCGCTGGCATCCCGACGGGTACCGGGCTCCATGGGGTGTTGTGCCACGATCTGTACCCGAACATCTTCACCGGCTTTGGGCCTGGCCGGATTAAAACGCACCAAAATATTGATCGCCATCGTGATCCTCCTTAACCGCAGCCACCCACCGTGACCCGCACCGACTGTGAAGCCAGTAAGAACTTACCGTCTTTGGTCTCGACCACTGCCCGTACCGGGGCCGTTTCGGCAACCCGCACGCGGGTAGCGTAGTAGGGCAAGACCCCGCTGAGAATTACCGTGAAGAGCAGGGGATTGGCGTTTTTGTCGCTAAAGCAATGAATGGCCTTGACCTGATCGGCTGGTAGGCCGGCTTCAATCTCTACGGGTACATTGGCCCCCGACTCAGCGATGGTTGGAGCGACCAGTTTGACCTGCTGAGAAACGGTTAGATCCCTGAAGCCCTTGCCCAAGACCTGTCGCAAACCCTTTTCGAGGTTGGCAAGGTCTTCGCCCTCGAGGGCACCCTGAGCCAGCGCCGAAGTAAGCTGGGAGGCCAACACGGCACCGGCTACGGCCCCTGCTGAGGCTTTCAAAAACTTTCTTCTATCCACAACCTTCACCTCCTGCTTTCGCACAGATTTGCTGAAGCTCTTTCAGAAACTGCGCTCGGGTACGGCTGCCAAACAGCCGTCCCACTTCTTTCCACGTACCCCCCTGGGGTACGAAAAAGACCAAACTGGGGGTACCAAATGCCCGCATCTGTGAACTCAAGGCCCGACCCTCGGAGCTCTGACTGTCCACGCTGGCTACCACAAAGCGGCGTTCAAGGGTTCTCGAGACCGCCGCATCGGAAAAAACGAAGGTGTTCATCTGGTCGCAGTAGGGGCAGGTTTCGCCCCAGAAATAAACCATCAGGATGCGTCCATACGACTGGGCATACTGGCTGGCCTGGGTATAGGGATACCAGCGATCAAAGTCAATACCCTGGGCTTTGACCATTAGTAAGGGCCAGACCAGCACCAGAACAGTCAGTCGAATCATGGTTCTCATAATGCTTCTCGAGTTTTCGATTACCTCCATATTTATACTGCCCTGGGGTATTTGCGTCAATGGCTCTCTATACACTTCTTTCCGCCTGAAGCGTTTTCGAGTCCTTGCCAGACTGGTTTTTTCTACCCTTTTTTCTGCATATTTCTTTTGGATATATCTCCCATTACCCTTTACCGGCTCTTGCCACCAAGCCCAAAACGCCTGAGGGCATATACACTACTTGCTGCGTTCAGGACTGCCTGGTCTGGCCAAAAGCTTTATTTTTCAACTGTCTGTGACTGATTTCTTGACGGGTTTATAGCTCTTAACGGCTTTCCAACATAGTGGCTTAACCTCTTGTATTTTCAAGAATATTACTTTTTAATTTAAAGCACCTGGATACCCTCTATAGGTATACGCTCGAGTGTTCAAAGCTTGACTTGAACTGGGAGGAAACATGAACCGCTGGTTGGCAACCCTCGTCCTGCTTGCAATGGGGCTGGCAGCTTCACCAGGCCAGATGGCTCCAGATTTTCGGCTGCGTGATGCATCCGGCAGGGTCTATACCCTGGCCAGCTTTAAAGGCAAGCCGGTTGTAATTACCTTTTGGGCCAGTTGGTGCCCCATCTGTAGGGCTGAATTCCCCAAACTCCATAAGCTAGCCCAGGAGTACAAGGTACCCTTTGTGGTCATCAGCCGCGAACCTCGCGACACTGCCCAGGTAGTACTGGACTACATGAAGACCTATCCAACCTTTGTGCCTTTGCTGGCTCAACCGGGTGGTGATACACCCCTTGCTGTTGCCAACCGTTTCAAGACTTTAGGACATCCCTGGACATTTGTATTGGATGGGGAAGGAAAGGTGGTTAACCTGTATGCGGGCCGAGTAGATGTCGAGGCACTCAAAGACGATCTGGCTCTGGCAGGCTATCCAGAGTAAAAAAACCTCCCCCTGTACAGGGGGAGTCAAGCGGCAGGAAGCTCACTGAACCAATGAACCGTCGGTGTTGGTGTAGGTGACTCTGTTCACCAAGCGGATGGCGTTGTTTTCCAACTCGAACACCGTCCAGATGGTTCCGGTCTGCCCTGGAGGCACGGTAAATTCGCGCAGCAGGGTTGAACCCCTGTAGAGGGTAACTTTTGCGCGCGAAACGTTGGAGAGCCGGGTGTTCATGGAGTCGGAGCGGTCGGTATAGTTGTGAACAGAATACCGGTAGATTTCGTTTGCTACAGGATTGGCCAGGGTAATGGTTTCAGGCCCATAGCTGGTGGTGTCATCCACATCCAGTTTGGCGTTGGTGCTTCCGCCGCTGTAATTTTTGTTGTTGTACCAGACATGGAACCGTCCTCCGGTGGTATTGGGGCCGGTCAGGTGCGAGTCTAGGTCGGCGGGCGTCTCGGCCCAGGTCAATACGATGCGGTAGGCATCCCCTGCTACCACTGGGGTGATGCTGAAGTTTTGGTTGCCAGTGGTGATGCCTCCAATGGAAATTAAGTTGAAATATGCGGTAACAAAGCCCGATTTCGTGGCTTCTGCGGTGTAGTATCCGGTAGGCAGGGTGACCGTGTAGTTGCCGCTGGCGTTGGTGGTGACGTTTTTGACGAGGGTACCCTGGCGGGTATTGAGGCCGCTGCGGAAGTTGAGCTGCACGTTTTCCTCGGCATTGCCGGTGAAAGCGTTTTTGATGATTCCAGCAGCGATGCCGTCGCCGGTACGGGTGCTTTCGATGAACAAAACAGCATCCAGGACAGTGGTTTCGCTAGCACGAACCACTACACTGGAGTAAGACGTACTGTGGTAGCTGGTTTTTGCGATGCTCAGGGTATAGGTTCCAGCAGGGCGCTCGAGCTTGTATTTTCCCTCCCCGTCTGTAAAAACAGAGTATGTGCTACCGTTTACGCTTACGGTGGCGCTGGCAATGGGGTTCTGGGTGGATGCATCTTTGATCACCCCCTCGACCCAACCCCCGCTACCCGCTGGGGGCGGAGTGCTTCCATCGCAGGCCAGCGTAGCGACCGCCAGGCCAACCAGTAGTAGGGTTCGTAAAGCGATTCTCATGTTGACCTCCTAGCCATGTGGCATTATCAACAATTTCAACTTAGTACAACCACGACGCTTTTTGTAGAGACAAAAGTCTTAAATATGCGTTACACATCGCATATTTTACAGATTCACGTTTACCGGGAGGTTTTTGACAAACAGCGTTACAAAATGGACACCCTAAACAAAAAGTAACGCCCAAACTGGGCGTGTTGTGTTCAAACCAATTCAATAGGGTGAGCGCTTTGACCGTAACTTACCCGTGTAGCACCTTGGGCAGGTTTTGCCACAAAATAAAAATTCCCATCACGACTAGAAACCCAGCAAAGCCCCGCCTTAGGGTCAGCTGTGGAATGGAGGCCGCGAGGCGTCCCCCAAACAAGCTCCCCACAATTCCCAGCGCTGCGAAGAGCAGCACAATGTCCCAGTGCACGTTGTAGCCTTGTTCGGGCAGCAGGTGCAGGTATTTGTAAAAACCGCTGGCGGACTTCATTGCCACCACCAGCAGGCTGGTGCCCACCGCTAGGTGCATGGGCAGCCCACCCAGCAAAACCAGGGCCGGTACAATCAGAAACCCTCCACCCACGCCTACCAGCCCGGTCAGGACGCCCACCACAAGGCCATCCAGAATAATTTTAAGATGGGAACGTTTTTGGGGCTGGGCTACTTGCTGTTGTGGGCGAAACATCAGGTAGGCGGCCAGGAGCATCACCACTGCAAACAGTCCCAGTTGCCAGGCCCCCGGAACCCACTTGGATAGATAGGCGCCCAGATAGGTGCCGACCATGCCAGGAAGCCCGAACCAGACCACATTGACCCAATCAATTTGGCGCTTTAGACCGTAAGGAATCGCCCCTACCAGGGCAATTAGACCCACAATGGCCAGCGACTCGGCAATGGCCAGCTTGTCTGGCTCGCCCACCAGGTAGACCAGGATGGGAACAGTCAGGATCGAGCCTCCCGAGCCCAGCATGCCCAGGGCCAGACCTATCAGGATTGCACCGATCCAGGCTAGGAGCATGGGGCCTCCTCGGGCCTGAAAGCCTGCGGCTCTCGATGGAGCGGATAGCCCTGAGCCGCATACCCCTGAATACCCCCCACCAGCTTGCCTACCTCAAAGCCTTCGTACTCGAGTACCTCGGCGGCCAATCCGGCCCGACTGCCGGTGGTGCAGATGGTCACGATGGGGCTTGGTAGGGTGGCAAGCTGGTCGAGCAATCGCCCCAGCGGCAGATTGCGCGAATCTGGAATATGGGCACTCTCGAACTCTCCCGGCTCGCGCACGTCGAGCAACAGCGCACCACGCTGCAGCCAGAGGGAAAGCTCATTGGGGAAAACGTCCTGCATCACTTCACCGGGAGCTTGTGCCGCTTCCAGGCTTCAATACCCCCCACCAGATTGTAGACCTTGTAGCCCTTGCTGGCCAGGAAACGCGCCGCGCTGGCACTGCGGTTGCCGCTGCGGCACTGACAGATAATTTCTTTGTTCTTGGGTAGCTTTTCCCATTCCGAGGCCAGCTTATCCAGCGATATGGCCTGAGAGCCAGGAATTTTGGCTTCCTTGCGCTCCAAGGGGGTGCGCACATCGAGAATAAGTGCGCCTGCCTTGATTTTCTCTTGGGCTTCAGCAGGGCTGAGGCGGCCTACCGCCGCCCCACCGCCCAGCAGGTTTTTGAGCCAGCCGATCAACGTTCCACCTCAAACCCCGCGCTCATCCAGCCATAGGTGCCGCCTTCCAGGTTGCCCACGTTTTCACGGTCAAACCCGTGCCCGACCAGGTATTCGGCTGCCTGGGACGAACGGCCTCCCGAGGCGCAGACCACCACCAGCTTGCGGTCTTTGGGCAGCTTGCCAACCTCGGCGGTGAAACGACCCAAGGGAATGTTGACGGCTCCTGGCACGTGCCCCATAGCGTACTCGTAGGGTTCGCGCACATCCACCACATGGGCTCCCGCTTGTACCCAGGTTTGGGCTTCGTGCGGGGTGAGCTCGGTAAAGGCGGTGTCGTGGTAGGTCACTTCCAGGGGTTGGGTGTCCAGCGACAGCCCGGCCTGATACCAGGCCATGATGCCCCCGTCCAGGTTGAGCAGGTTGGTATAGCCCTTGGCCGAGAGCCAGCCTGCGGCCTGTGCGCTGCGGTTGCCACTGCGGCAATACAGCACCACCGGCTGATCCTTGGGGATTTCGCCAGAGCGCCCGGCGAACTCGGACAGCGGAATCAGCGGAGCCCCCTCGATGCGCACCTGGGCAAACTCCTCGGGCTCGCGCACATCCACAAAAAGGGTGTTCTGCTCGAGCAGCTTCAGGGCCTCTTGGGGGCTGATGTCTTTGTAGGGTACGGTTAGCATGGTTCTCCTTGATTTGTAGCGTCTCGCGGTGTCAAACAGGGCTATCGCAGGGGATGCCGGCGTCGCACCAGGCTTTGAGGCCGCCCTCGAGGTGCCAGACCTTGGGATGGCCCAGGCTTTGCAGTTTTTTGAGGGCTTCTTGTGAGCGGTTGCCGCTGCGGCAGTACAGCAGTACTGGTTGTTCGCGCTCGAGGTA
>JBBIUP010000115.1:0-7718 GCA_037440185.1 Meiothermus sp.
CCCTGGGCAAAGTGGCAGCCGTGGCGGGCCAGCCACTCGAGCTGGGCCCGGTTTTCCACCCCCTCGGCCAGGGTCTTGAGGCCGAAAGCGTTGGCCAGTTGCAACATGGCCCGCAGGATATCTTCGGAGGCACGATTGCTACCAATATCGCTTACAAAGCTCTTGTCAATCTTGATCAGGTCTACTGGCACTTGCTTGAGGTGGGCCAGCGAGGAATAGCCCATGCCAAAGTCGTCGAGGGCCACCCGTACCCCCAGCCCGCGCAGAGCCACCAGCCCACCCAACCATTTTTGCCGCTCGGGCAACAGGGCCGACTCGGTGATCTCGAGCCACAGCATGCTGGGTTGTAGGGTCTCGTCTACCAACGAGCGCACCACCTCGCGTACCCAGTTGGGATGGGCCAGCGTGACGGCAGAGAAATTGATGGTCAGCTCTCCGCCCAGCCGCCGCTGATCCTGCACGGCCTGTTTGAGCACCGCCAGGTCGAGTTCGCCGATCAGGCCAGACTCTTCGGCTAAGGGGACAAATTCGTTGGGGCGTAGGAGACCCCGGGTGGGGTGCTCCCAACGCACCAGGGCTTCCCACTTGCTCACCACCCGATCCGGAATGCTCAGAATGGGTTGGTACTGAATCAGGAAGCAACCCTCCTGGATGGTCTTGCGCAATTGCTGCACGGTCTCGAGGCGCTCGAGGGAGTTGATGTCTTGGGCTGGATCGTAGATGGCAATACCGGTGCGGGCTTGCTTGGCCTGGTACATGGCCACATCGGCAGCGCGGGCCAGCTCGTCGAGGGTCTGGCCGTGTTCGGGGTAGAGGGCCACCCCCAGACTGGCCTGGGCATGGATGGCCTGGTCGCCCAGGGTAAAGGAGGTATCGAACACCCCATTCACCCGGCGGGCAGCGGCGGTAGCGGAGATGCGGTCTGCCGAAGCCAGCAGCACCGCAAACTCATCCCCGCCCATACGGGCCAGCAGGTCGCCTTGGCGCAAGACCTCCTTGATACGCAGGGCAATCTGGCGCAGCAGCTCATCGCCTACCTGATGGCCCAGGGTGTCGTTGACCACCTTGAAATTATCCAGGTCGAGGTAGATCAGGGCCGGGGTTTCACGCTTGCGGCGATCGGCTACAAAGACCGTTTCGGCCACCGCCCATAGCTTGCGGCGGTTGGGAAGGTCGGTGAGGGGGTCGTGGTAGGCCAGATACTCGATGCGGGCTTGCTGACGCTTGCGTTCGCCCACATCGCGGATGGAAATCATGACCTGTTTGTTCCCCGCAATCTGCACCAGCACGCCCAGGGCTTCGACCTCGAGCTCGCGCCCATCTCGGGCCAACAGGCGAATCTCTTCCACGCTATCGGACTCCCCCCCCATGATGCGCTGAATACGCTCGGCCACCCGGGGCAGCGACGCGGGGTGAACGAATTGGGTCAGGGGCTGTCCAACCACTTCGTCCAGCCGAGTGTATCCCAGTCCACGCAGTCCCACCGGGTTGAGATAGAGCACCTTGGAACCATCGTAGAGGGCTACCGAGTCGGGCAGGGTTTCCAGGAGGGTGCGGTAGAGGGCTTCCTGTTCGCGCAGGGCATCGTAGACCCGGGCCCGGTCTATAGCCAGGCTGAGCTGCCCCGCGACCCCTTCCAGAAAACCCACATCGCGCTGCTCGAGGTCGAGCATACTGCCACTGGCTACCAACACCCCCTGCACACTGCCCTTCACCAGCAACGGCACGGCAATCAGGCTGCGCTCCCCTACCAGGCCGGCCCTGCTACGCTCTTCGGTACTGTAGAGAACCACAGTTTCAGCAGAGCGGGCCGCCCGAAAAACAATTTCGTGGGACGGGCCAAAATGCTCAGGCAAGGTTTGCCGACCCCCCAACCAGACCAGCCATAGTTGATCGCCCTCGGGTCTGTAGGCGGCCACGCTGTCAAAGCGGGGGTGTTCTTGCAGGGTGTCCACCACCCCACGCATCAGGGACTGGGGCTCGAGGTCGCGGGCCAGCCCATCGCGCACCTTGGAGAAGAGGGCGAGCTCGAGGTTGCGGTCCTCGGCCTGGGCCTGGCTTTTCTTCATCGCAGCTTCGGCGGCCCAGCGGCGGTCGTACTGAAAGCGAAACAGCCCCATCGCCAGACAGGCCGCCAGCCCGGTTCCAGTCATCAGGTGCACAATCTCGCGGAGCCCTGCATCCCACTGGGCTCCTCCGAGATTGAGCAACAACACCTGCACTGGAATGTTGAGCAAACCCACCAGCGCCGCCCCCCACAAGCCCAGGCCCCAGCTCAATAGCACCAGCCCTGGCAGCGCCAGCATTAACAGGTTGTTGCCAAAAGTTCGATATAGCTCGGGAAAGAGCAGCGCGTAGAGCAGAAGGGTGACCAGACCCGCCAACAGCTCGAGCTGGCGCAGTCTCAACCAGGCCATCATCTGCGACAAAAATCAATCCCCCTGCGCATAAATATAAGTCCAGTTTACCCAGGAAAACCCGCGGCTGTACGGAACAGAACAGGGCTTACTGGGTCAAAAAGCAACTGGGAAGTTTGAAAAACACCGGCCATTTCCCACCGTGGTTTTCTAGCAACAAACACCCATCCTGCTTTGACCAAAACCGTACTTTGCGAGTGTACTCGAGAAAAGTGCACATTGGAACGTTATTTACATGGCTTGCTCAAGTAACGCCAAAACCAGTGCTTGCGTCACGTGGCAACTCTCCACCCACACAAGCATTGGCTCCCAATGGCCAGCGCACGGGTATTTACAAGTAACGTTGGGTTGATCCACTCTTGAGCCGATTATCATTCAAACTTCACCCTGGGCAATGCGCTGGCGCAATTGCTGGGCCTGGTGGCGAATCGCAGCTTGCTCTTTTGGATTGCGTTTGTCCCAGGTCTTGTACAGCACCCCCAGGCGAGGGTTGGCCTCGAGGCGTTCGCGCTGCCCTGCCATGAAATCCCAGTACAGGCTGTTGAAGGGACAGGCTTGCTCCCCCACGGTCTGCTCGACCTTGAAGGTGCAGTGTTTGCAGTGGTTTCCCATGCGGGCGATGTACTTCCCGCTGGCCGCGTAGGGCTTGGAGGAGAGTACCGCTGAAGCAAACACCCCCATGCCCAACACGTTGGGCACCATCACCCAGTCGGCAGAATCCACAAACGCTGCAATAAACCAGGCGTTAAGTTGCTGGGGCTGGATGCCATACAGCAGGGCAAAGTTGGCCAGCACCATCAGCCGCTCGATGTGGTGGGCATAGCCGCGTTGTTCCACCCGTCCTATAACCGTCGAGAGGCAGCGCATCTGGGTGGTTGCACCCCAAAAAAGCGGGGGTACCGGCCAGTGGGCTCCCAGCTGGTTGGCCTGGCCCAACCCCGGCATCTCGCGGCGGTAGACATGGTAGATGTACTCACGCCAGCCGATCATCTGCCGTACAAAGCCTTCGACGCTCGCCAGCGGAAGGCCGCCTTTTTCGTACTCGGCCAGCACCCGCTCCACCACCTCGGTCGGATGCAGCAAACCCAGGTTGATGGCAGGTGAAAGCAAGGAGTGGTTCATGCTCCAGCTTTGCTCCATCAAGGCATCCTGGTAGGGGCCAAACTGGGCCAGTCGGTGCACCACGAAATCCTCCAAGGCTTGCAGAGCCTGATCTCGTGTGACCGGCCAGTCGAAACCCTCCAGCGCGCCAAAGTGGCCCCTAAATCTTTCTCGAACGGTCTCCATGGCAGCTTGGGTAAGCGCATCAGGGTCAAACCGCAACGGCGGTGGAGGTCGGTAACCCGGCGGGGGGGCTTTGCGGTTCTCCGCATCGTAGTTCCAGGCCCCTCCTACCGGCTGGCCTCCGTGCATCAGGTAGCCGGTGCGCTGGCGCATAAAGCGATAGAAATACTCCAACCGGTAGGTTTTGCGCGTACCGGCCCAGCGGTCAAACTCCTCCGGCTGCAAAAGCCAGAGCGGGTTGGGCAAGAGCCGGTAGCGGCCCCCCTTCCGCTCAACCATGCCCTGTACCCGCTCAGCAAAGCCATCGTCAGCAGGCCGCATCTGGGCCAGGGTTTCGCCCGGATACCCCTCGAAGAACTGCTCCAGGGCTTGCTCCAGGGTCTCGGCCTGCAGGTAGACGACCTCCCAACCGACCTCGCGCAGCTCTTTGGCAAAGTGGCGCATGGCACTAAAGAACAGCACCAGCTTCTGGGGGTGCATGGGCGGGGTGCGCCCCAGTTCGTAGGCTTCGATCAGCAACACCCGTTTTGGAGAAAGCTGCTGTACCGCAGCATGATTGAGCTGGTCGCCCAGAATCCACAGGGTCATGGGAGCACTCACCGAGCCCTGACCCCCCGCAGGTACTGCGCGATGGGGCCAACGGCATCCCCATTGCGGCTGGTGAGGATGTCCAGGTGGGTCAGGTTGGGCAGGATTCGAATGTCCAGGTTGGAGTTGGGGAATACCTCCCCCAAGCTGCGAAAATTGCCCATTTGCGGCAGCAAACCTCGCCCCGCACCCAAGGCCAAGACCGGATACGGTACCGAGCGCGGCTTGAGTTCGGGCATGGCGATGTCATAGGCCGAGATATCGAGCGAGAGGCGGTAGGGAAAAAACCACTCCGAGAAGCCAGTAACCAGGTTGGCGTAAGACGTGATGAATTCCAGCGGGTCGGTGGCCTCGCCGCTGTCGAGCCATTCCACCCGGCCCCCCCGCGGGCCACGGATGGTGTACACCACGCTGCCAACAAAAAAACTTAAGAGGCTGATCCCCTCGCGCCCGGTGGACTGCCCCACCGAGACCGAGAAAATGGGCGATAGGGCGTAGCGATCATCCACCCGGTAGAGGGCTGCCACCAGGCGGCTGCTGCGGAAGGAGGCCCAGCCCACAGGGGCATCGGCCTGGGGGTTTTGCGCGGTCATGAAGGCCTGGGCCTCGGCTTGGGCAAACCCCACCGGGTTCAGCCCGAAAGCGTTGATATAGGGTGGGGCCTTGCCTTCTAAGAGTTCATCCAGCCCGGCCAGGCGCCCGAAACCCCCCTCGGTGCCGCCAAAATACTGCTCACGGGTGAGGGGAATCAGGCGGGGTGCGCCGTCGAGCAAAATCAGACCGCCGATTTTTTCCGGGCGATACAGGGCGAATAGCGCCGCCAGGCTGGCCCCCAACGAGTGTCCGGCCAGTACTACCGGGCCGCTCTGGCGGGCCTGGTCCACCACCCGCTCGAGGTCATCTAGGTGTACCTTCAGCCCCCAGTCCTTGAGGAAGGGAAAGTCGGGCAGCCGATAGTTCTGGTAGTAAGCCCAGGGGTCGGGAGAGGAAAACCCCTGTCGGTCCTCGAGCCCATTGGCCCGCCGATCCCAGGCCCATACCGCCCAACCCGGCGCCGCCAGCACCAACCGCCGTGCCAGGGCCTCAAAGTTGGTGGCTCCACCCAGGAAACCCGGCACCAATACAAGGGTTCCCTGGGGTGTACCCTGGGCTGGATAGACCAGGATATAGCTTCTATCCAGCGTTGCCCCTGCCGCTGTAGCGGCCCCCGCAATGGCCCGATACTCAGGCTGACCGGGCCAACGCGCACTTTGGGCCAGTCCCAACCCCAGCAGTACAACAACCACAGCAATCCATGCTCGCATGGTTCCTATCGTGCGGCTGTGGATGGGTTCAGACTTGGCTAAGGCATACAAAAAGGTGGGCCGAAGCCCACCATCCTCTAGCATTCGATCTATGGGCCGCCAAAGCTATCTTCGACCACCACCACCTCGAGGGTTTCTCCAGCCAGCAAGCCCACCGCAAACACACTGTAGACCTTGCCGGCCTCAAAGGCTACTCCTTCGAGTGGCAGGGCTACTGTGGTCGTGCCGGTAGGGCGCACCTCGAGGTTATAGGCCGCCGCCGGAACAATGCCGTAGCCCGAGAGCTGGTTGAAAGCCAGGTTGCGGAACAACACCGGCCCGCCCTTCAGTGCCACATCCACTGCTGGCGCATCCGGCGAAGCATGGACAATACGAACCTTTGCCACCCCTTCGGCGGGGGCCACCCGGTCTTCTACCAAGCGGGTCTTGAGGGAAGACGCGGTGCCCAAAGCCATCACGGTGTAGCGCTTGCCGGCCTGTAAGCGAATGGTTACGTCTGCTACTTTGGCCGGGTTTTGCCCAGTGGTTTGCACCGTAAGGGTCAGGCTGCCTGCTGGAACTTCTTCATAATAGGTTACGTCCTTAAAGGTCTGGACCTCAAAAACCTTTTTTCCGCCCGAGAGGATGTCAACTGCCGGCGCATCGGGTACTAGATGGGCAAAACGGACGAAAGCGGTGTTGCCCTGGGCCAAGGAAAACCCCATCAAAGCCAGTGCCACCAAAACGAGCCACTTTTTCACATCAACACTCCTTTCGTACTGTCCAAAGCCGGGAGACACCCGCGTAGCCTGCCAGGCGCATCCAGTTTTGTACTCTTGCGACGTCATCATACTGTGAGGCTCGGCGTATGAACAGCGAAGCAGCAAACAAAACAGTGATCCAAAAACAGCAAAAAACCGGGTGGCCCATGATGGGGCCACCCCGTACAACGCCGACAAGGCTTGCCTGGATCGAGACGAAACCTACCTGTCTACGGCTACCACTACGCTGAGGGGTTGGGCAGCGGTGCCGCCAACAGCGAAAACGGTGTATATCTTGCCCGCCTCCAAGACCACATTGTTGAGCGGCAGCGCCACGGTGGTAGTTCCGGCAGCACGCACATCAAAGTTGTACGAGGCTGCAGGCACGGTCAGGTAGCCCGAGGCTTTGGGGAAGGCCAGGTTGGGCACTACCACTGCACCGCCACGAATCGCCACGTCTACAGCAGGGGCGGTGGGCGAGGTATGCACTACGCGGATACCGGCCTGACCAGCAGCCAGGGTGGGCAGCACATCTTCGATGATGGTGGGGCCCAGCTTGGGTTGGTTGCCAGTCGCATTGAGGAGGCCGGTGGCCGCAATGGTGTACATCTTTCCGGCCACAATGGTGGCCTTGGCATCAATCACCCGAGGGGTGGTAGCACCGGTAGGCACCACCCAGACTGTAATTTCTCCGGCGGGCAGCGAGAGGTAGTTGCTAACGGCCTTGAAGGGCACGTTTTGCAGGGCTCGAGCGCCATTAACCCAGACATCCACGGCGGGGGCGTCCGGCGAGAGGTGAGCTACGCGCACCATCGCATTGTTGCTTTGCGCGAAGCCTAAGCCGATAGCCAATACAACCAGTAGAGCAAGTAACTTCTTCATGGTTTGCCTCCGTTACAGCCAGGGTTTTTGGCCCTGCAGATAGGTTCGCAGCATTGTGGTTGTAGAACGGTCTCGAGTTTGACTGTTTTTGTCACGCTCTTGGCTCCGCCCCCTACAACCCTGCACCTACCCTTGTACAGAAGTAAGTTTACTTGTATAAGATGAGTACAATATTTGTCTAAGTTACGTTCAGATTTGTAGGGCATGGAACAGGTCAAATAAAAATAAGAACAAGCCCTGAATTGCGATAGCTAGGCCAAAACCCTTGAGCATCGAGCTGGGGCGCATCCACAAACCCAAACCAACAGCCATATACAAGATGTCCAACCCGGCATTAATCCAGAGGAGCTGGCGGAGGCTGGCCGGATGGGGTTCGGTCCCCAGCCAGCCCCCATAGGCAATCGCCGCGTTGACCAGTGCCCAGACCCCAGTCATGAACCAGAACGACCTCCAGAAAGCATGGCTGGTGCGCCATAAGGCAAAGATGGCTCCAGCCAAACACA
>JBBIUP010000116.1:0-7665 GCA_037440185.1 Meiothermus sp.
CCTCACCGACGCGAAGGTGATTTTGATTTTTAGTACCCAGCAAGGCGATCCCATCAGTCTTGGGGGCTCGAGTTTTGACCGCGCCCGCCAGCTTGCCCCGCAACTGCGCGAGGTTGACCTGTCGGACTACCCGGCGGTGCAACGTGTGCTTGGCCTTTCGGAGTGACCCACATAAGCCCGACCAGGCGCAGACGAATTGAGGGTCTGGTTTTTTGCCTATGCCTCCCGCTACCCGCCTAGCCGGGATGGGTCATCTCGAGCGGAACCACCCACTTGTTAAACTCCTCTTCCGTCAAGAAGCCCAGACCCAAGGCGGCTTCTTTCAAGGTCAGGCCCTCTTTGTGGGCTTTCTTGGCGATAGCAGCGGCTTTGTCGTAGCCGATGTGGCGGTTGAGGGCAGTGACTTGCATCAGGTTGCTCGAGAGGTACTCATTGATCACCTTGAGGTTGGGCTCGATACCCGCTGCACAGTTGTCGTTGAAGGCCACGCAAGCGTCGCCCAGCAGCTGGATGCTGGTCAGGACGTTATAAACCATCACCGGTTTGAACACGTTGAGCTGGAAATTGCCCTGAGAACCGGCAAAAGCCACTGCCGCATCGTTGCCAAACACCTGCACCGCTACCATCGTGAGGGCTTCGGACTGGGTGGGGTTGACCTTTCCCGGCATGATGGAACTGCCAGGTTCGTTTTCGGGAATGTTGATCTCGCCGATGCCGTTGCGGGGGCCGGAGGCCAGCCAGCGCACATCGTTGGCCATCTTCATCAGTGCGCCGGCCAGCGTCCGCAGGCTGGCACTGGTGGTTACCAGGGCATCGTGGGCCGAGAGAGCCGCGAACTTGTTGGCTGCCGAAACAAAGGGGAACCCGGTTTCCTTGGCGAAATGCGCCGCTGCCAGCTCACCAAATTTGGGGTGGGCGTTCAGGCCGGTTCCGACCGCGGTTCCGCCAATGGCTAGCTCGTACAAGCCCTTTTCGGCATGGCGAACTTCGTCCAGGCAGTAGTCTATCTGAGCCACCCAGCCGCCAATTTCTTGTCCCAGCGTGATGGGGGTGGCGTCTTGAAGGTGGGTACGCCCTACCTTCACCAGATCCTTGTACTGTTCGGCCTTGCTTGCCAGGGTATTGCGCAACACCTCCACCCTGGGGTACAGATGGCGGTGTAGCTCCTCCACCACCGCGATGTGCATGGCCGTGGGGAAAGTATCGTTGGAAGACTGGCCACGGTTTACATCATCGTTGGGGTGAATGGGTTTTTTAGAGCCCAGCACGCCACCGGCCAGCTCAATGGCGCGGTTAGAGATGACCTCGTTGGCATTCATGTTGCTCTGGGTACCTGAGCCGGTCTGGAAGACCACCAGCGGGAAGTGATCATCAAGTGTGCCCGCAATTACCGCGTCGGCGGCCCGGACGATAAGGTCGGCCTTGTCGCGAGGTAGTTCGCCCAGATCGGCATTGGCCAGGGCCGCCCCTTTTTTCAGGATACCCATGGCTCGGATGATGGAGCGGGGCATCTTGAAGCGCTCTTGCCCAATCGGGAAATTCTGGATCGAACGCTGGGTTTGGGCACCCCAGTAGCGGCTCTCTTCAACCTGCATCTGGCCCATGGTGTCGGTTTCGATTCGGTAACCCATAGCATCTCTATTCTATGAGGTTCCAAAGTATGTTTGTCACTGAACAGAGCGCGGCAGATATGGCCATCGTTGCTTGACCCAGCGGCCCACCAGGAGCAGGGGCGATATACTTTGGGGGTGCGTTTACTTGCGGTCTTTCCCCATCCCGACGACGAAATAGGCGTATCCGGCACCCTGGCCAAGCATGTGTTGCGGGGCGATGTGGCCAAGATCCTCTGGCTGACCAGGGGCGAGCTGGCCAGCCAGTTTGGCGATAGGACGCCCGAAGAAGTAGCCCAGATCCGCCAGGAGCATGGGCACACAGTGGCTCGGATGATTGGTGCGGAGCCTCAGTTTCTCAACTTTCTCGACTCGAGCCTGACCGGGGGCCGGGAAGAGGCACTGGCTATTGCCCAGGTGGTCGCTGCCTGGGAGCCGGATGTGGTGGTGACCTGGAACCCCCATGATGTGCACCCCGATCACCGAGCTTCCTACTGGGCCACGCTCTCGGCGCTCAAGTTTTGCCGGATTCCCAAGCTGGTAGGGGAGTCACACCGCAAACCGGTGCGGTTGTTGCACTACTACCGCAGTGATATTCCCCGACCCGCAGTTTATGTAGATGTGGGCGAGGAAGGCCAGGCGGTGGCCGACCAGGTGTTTGGTTTTTACCACGACTTCTACCGATGGGAGTACAGCCTGGAAGCTTTTAGGGCGAATCGCTCGAGGCTGGGGGGCGAGGCTGGAGTGAAGTTTGCGGAGCGGTTTCAGGCGGAGGCTCCTCTGGCCCATCCTTATCTTGGTTGATCTCCCCAACCTCGAAACTACCGCGTGGGCTGGTGAAGGTATAAGCCGTAAAAGCGGCAATAAGGGTCAGGGGTAGCAGGCTATAACCGCCAATTTCGCCCGCCAACACCACGGCGGCAAATGGGGCGCGGGCAATACCAGCCAGCAGCGAAGCCATGCCGACCAGGGCGGCGGTTTCGGGGGCGGGCGCGATGGAGGGAAGAACCTGGCCCAGAAGCTGCGCCAGGATCAGCCCGCTCAGGCCACCCAGGGCGATGGCGGGGGTCAGCTGACCGCCATAAGCCCGTACACCTCCGCCCAGAATTAGTAAAGCCAACTGCACCAGGAACAGCACTCCCAGGAATGGCAGGGTGAGGATGGGGGAGGTGCCCAGTTGTACCCAGGGCAGTCCATTGCCGATGGCTTCGGGCATCAGCAGCAAGACCACGGCCAGCACCAAGCCGAACAGCGCATGGCGCACCCCAAAGGCGAGTCGCCTCAACAAACGCTGCAAAAACCGCTCGGCCTCGAGCCAGAGGGTGCCCACACCGGCACACACCAATCCGATAGCCACACCAAAAAGAAGCTGGGGCCACTGCAAAGGCCCCGGAGTGAGCTCGAGCAGTGGCCCGTAGCCGTGGAAGAGCCCGTAGACGGTAAACCCGGCCAGCGCCCCGATCAGGGCAGGTGCCAGCGCACCAACCTCGAGGGCCAGCCCCCGGTAGACAATCTCACTGGCCAGCAATGCCCCAGCCATCGGTGCATGAAAGGCAGAAGCGAAACCTGCGGCCATACCGGCAAAGGGCAAAAACCTACCCGATTCTCCCAGCGGGATACGCCGGCCCAGCGCACTGCCCACCCATAGCCCCAAGGCCGCCATGGGCCCTTCACGCCCCAATGGAGAACCTGCGCCGAGCTGTACCAGCGAACCGATGATGCCCCGAAAATACTCGATGGCCTGCACTGGGCGGCCTGCCCGGTAGGCCGCCAGCAACCAGCCCAAGCCCCGCCCCGAGCCCAGGTAGCTCGAGGCGGCAAAAACAACTGGCAACAACAGCGCCAACCACCAGAAATTGGGCCCGCGAAAAATCTGCGATAGACCGCCTTCACCCGGCAGACCAGGGGGGAGGTAGCCCAGGGTTTCGCCCAACAAATAGCGCTCAATCAATCCCAGCAGAAACACGAATCCGGCGGCAAAAACCCCGGTGAGGGCGCCCACGAAAGCGCTGTAGAGGATGAGAGCGCCAATCTGCATAGAGAATCCCAGTGCTCCAGGGCACTGACTACCAGGATTGTACTTGGGAAACCGGTGTTCCGCGCGTGATGCGTGGCACTTCCAGCTCCAGCACCCGGTAGCCATTGCGGGTGGCAGCTCGCACCAGGACCCTGGGGTCTACCCGTTCCCACAAGAAAAGCGCCTCGTTTCGCACGTCCAGGTCGGGGCTGCTGCCCCGCGAATCGGTTCCCAGCGCCACCTCGAGCCGGTGCTTGAGATAGAAGTTCCAGGGCAACCAACCGCAGGCCAATCCTTCGTTGCTGCGTGGACACGAGACCACCGGGGTGCCCGACTGGCCCAGCATCTGAACCTCTTCTTCGTCTACCTGCACCCCGTGTATCAGGGTCAGATGCGGTCCCAAAACGCCCAGTTCGGCCAGGTAGCGCACGGGGGTGGTGCCGGGCAGATCCTGGTAGGCAGGAAACCCGTACTGCAAGGGGATTTCCTGCAACGCCCCGGTACCTTTGGTCATCAATTCGGTTTCTTCGGGGCTTTCGGCCACGTGTATTTGCAACGGAAAGCCCTCGAGTTTGGCTATCTCGACCAGTTTCTTTAGCAGCTCTGCACTCACGTTGTAGGGCGTGTGGGGCGAGATGCCGACCCTGATTTGGCTGTTTTGCTGGCGCCAATCCGCCAGCTGCTCTGCCACTTTTTTCGCTACCGACTCGGCATGATCGGGGTTGCGGTTGATCACTTCCAGATAAACCACCCCAGGTAGTGGGCTGTGTTCTATCAGCCACTCCACAACCTCCGGTTTGTACACGATGTCCCCAAAGCCACCGACCCCCAGCGCCCGAAGCTCGCTTAGGCCCTGTGCAGCCGCCTCCACGGTACGCTTTGAACCATGGTCAATTACATGCTTGATGAAGTCGGTGTAGCCCCCCCGAAAGTAGGAAACCGTGGACAAATCCAGATGGGTGTGGGCGTTCACCACCGGCGGGGCAAGCGCTTTGCCTTTGTGAACCAGCGGCGCATCGGGATAGCTCTGCTGCAACTCTGCCAAGGGGCCCACTGCAGTCACGTACCCGCCCACCACCACCAGGCCACCCCTGAGCATGGGTGTGCCGAAACCGGCATACACGACATCGGCTGTCCAAATTTCCGGATTGAGATTCAGGGGGTTCCTCCAAGACAGGGGATAGGGGTAGAGTCCTAAAGCGCTTTGCCCTATCTTTTCTCCAGCAGGTAACGGTTTGGGCCGCGCACGAAGTCTACGGCGTGGTAGCCCTGAGCGAAGTAATATCCGAACAGTTCGCGGCTGTGCATCCGCCATTGGTTGGCAAGGTGGGTGTCGGTCAGCAAAATCTGACCCCAGTCTTCGGGGATTTGTAGCAGGATTTGTTTATCTGACAAATTCAGATTTGCCCTAATGGGCACTTGCTTCTCGACGTGGTTGGCCTGCGGAAGACCCTCTACCTGTACTGTGGGCGGGGGTGCATAAATACGGCTGAACACCTGCTGGGAGCGCAAATCCCAGACCGCATAGGCCCGGTCGGAGGGTGAGCCGGCGTTGATGCCGCCCATGGTTCCATAGCAATTGGGAATGTACTGGTGGAAGGTTGCACCTAGCTTGCGCAGGTTGAAATGGGCATTGAGACCCCGCATCGGATCAAAAGTCCAGACCACCCGCTCGTAGCCCTTGCTCAAGGCCCAGTCGCGCTGGTAGAACTTGAGCAACAGGCCAATGCGGCTGCTCTGATACTCCGGCACCACCCCGGCCATGTGTGAGTGATGCTCGGTGGGCCGGTTGGTGGGGAAGCCAAAAACGAAACCCACCAGCTGCCCAGCAGGCCCCCCAATTGCCTGTAGGGAGGAAGAGGTGGCACTCGATTCGCCCAGATAGGCCCCGGCCAGCAAAGCCCCTTCGTGTACCAGGGCCATCAGGGTTCCGCTGCGAATGGTGTCGCTGGGGTCGTTCCAGATGGCCTGCTCGAGCCGGGGAATCTCGGCGATCTCCTCGGGTTCATGTAGTTCGCGGATGACGATGTTCATGCGCTATAAACGCCAGATATCGGCTATTCACTGTTGGCGGAGATGTAAGCCGATTTCTCGGTCAGGTTCTGAATAAAGTCGCGCTTGAGGGTCACACCCAGGCCGGGGCCTTGAGGTACGGGCATCATGCCTCCGGTGGACTCGAGCGGTTGTTCGATGATGTCTTCGTTCCAGTAGCGGCTGGCGCTGCTGGTGTCACCGGGCTTGATGAACATGGGCAGGGTGGCGACATGGATGTTTGCGGCACGGCCAATGCCTGCTTCCAGCATCCCGCCCATCCAGACTGGCAGGCCGTAGCTGTGGGTAATGTCGTGTACCTTACGGCTGGCCAGAATGCCCCCCACCCGCCCTGGCTTGAGGTTAATCACTCTTCCAGCGCCCAATTCCAGGGCCTTGCGGGTGTCTTCGGGGGAGGTGATGGACTCGTCGAGGCAGATGGAGGTGGAGATGGTTGCCTGCAACTTGGCATGATCCACGATGTCGTCGAAAGCCAGGGGTTGTTCAATATAGTCCAGCCCGGCGGCATCCAGCGCCTTGAAAGTGGAGATATGGTTGAGACTATAGGCTGAATTGGCATCCACGGTAAGGTTGGCCTCGGGGTAGGCTTCACGCACTGCCAGGGCCAGCTTTATATCCCAACCGGGTTTAATCTTGAGCTTGATGCGCTTATAGCCATCGGCCAGCCCCTTACCTACCTTCTCCAGCGTGGCTTCGAGGCTGGGCTCGATGCCCAGGCTGATGCCCACCGGAATCTCGCTGCGCACCCCGCCCAACACCTTCCAGATGGGTTGACCCAGGCTCTTGCACCAGATGTCCCAAAAAGCCATCTCCAAGGCTGCCCTGGTCATCTTGTTGCCGCGGAAGCCCGCAATTTCGGCCCACAACTGTTCGGGGTTGGCGAAGTCCTTGCGCAAAATTTTGGGGATCAGCAGTTCTTCCAGCAGGGCCCAGGCGCCCGGCAGGGTTTCTTCGCGGTAGTGTGGGGTGTATTCCATTACGGTCTCGGCGTAGCCCTCCAAGCCTTCGCCGTAGAGTGTCAGGACGATCAAGTGGCGCATGGTCTGCACCCCAAAAGAGGTCTCGAAGCGAAACTTGAGCGGGAGCGAGATCAGGCGGAGTTCGGCTGCTTCGATTTTCATGACCGTATGCTAACGCCCTGGAGCGGTTCCCACGAATACCCAGTACAACAGTTTCGGTTGTACTGGGTAAATTACGCTGCACGGCATGCAGCGTAATTGTGGGAAACGCGATGGGCGTGAAAAACCCAAGAAGCCCGCAGGCCAGCTCGTGCAGAGAGTTTTCACAAACCATCTACCGTGAAAAATTGCACACCCTGCCGCGACTACCCTCTCCATGCCAGAAGCACAAAAACCGGACTTTCGGGCGTCAAGGGTTCCTTGTGAAAACCGCCAAATAGCCGATAATCAAAGCCAAAAGTTCGTAGCCAGCGCTCGAGCTCGTAGCGGGTGTAGTAGCGCTGCGTCAAGGTGTGGCGCTGCCGCTTGAGGGTATGGGTGGGAGAAAGTGTGTCCACCAGGTAGTGGGTGATGAGGGCCTGGGCCGTGGGGTGGTGTTCCTGATGTAGAAAGACCTCCGCTTCGCCATAGCTGCCTTCGTGTTGCAGAACCCCCTGGAGGCCAATGTGGGCCGGGTTGTACACGTCGAAGGCAAAGCGGCCTCTCTTCTCCAGGTGGGCCCGAACCCCTTCCAGCGTTGCATCTTGCTCGTCCAGGGTATAGAGGTGCATGAGCGCGTTGAAAGGCGCGATAATCAGCGGAAACCGTCGTTTCAGCTCGAGCGAACGCATATCGCCTGCCAGCCACTTCACGCCCAAACCCCTGGTCTGCTTGGCCCCCAGCTTACGCATCTCCTGGGCGGGCTCGAGTGCCCACACCTCCAGGCCTTGCCGCGCAATGGCGCTGGCAACCCGTCCGGTGCCGGCCCCCAGTTCCAGCACCGGG
This sequence comes from Meiothermus sp., assembly GCA_037440185.1. Taxonomy (GTDB): domain Bacteria; phylum Deinococcota; class Deinococci; order Deinococcales; family Thermaceae; genus Meiothermus. The sequence continues at coordinate 7,623 of JBBIUP010000116.1, forward strand.
CCGCCGTAGTCGAGGGCCAGACGGGTGTAGAACTCGAGGTCGT
>JBBIUP010000117.1:0-7585 GCA_037440185.1 Meiothermus sp.
GTGCAGGTGCCCCCCGCACCCGCGCCTTAGCCCTGAAGGCAAGCGAACCTGCCTGGACACCCAGGCAGGTTTTTGTGTTGAGCGCCGGTCAGGCAAGCGATGGGAAGCACCTGGAATCTAGCGAGGGGAAAGCCAGCGGGGCAGAAGTCGAGGAGCTCCCAGTGCTTGTAAGCGCTGGGCCGAAAGGGTGCTGACATTGAAAATCCCCCCATCGCTGGCAGCGTCGAAGCGGAAGCCGTCGAGGATAGGGCCAGCAGGCGGAACGCTGCTCTGGGCCAGGGGCAGCCAGTCGCGCAGGGGGAGGCTTACCTGCACTGCGCTGAGCGACCAGTCGAGCTCGAGGTTGGTACGCAGACCCCAGGCCGCCTGCCACCCATTGGCGGGCGCATTGGAAGGTAAGGAGGCACAGGGGGTTTGGGTGGCCGCACAGGACTGGGACAGATTGGGGACAAGGTAGTTTGCAGCAGTTCCCATCCAGCCCTGGGAAAGGTGCAGATTCCATTCCAGGTTGGTATTGGGCTCCACCGCTAGTTGGGCCAGCCGGAGGCTAAACAGACGGGTGCCGCTGCCCAGCCAGGTGTAGCCAGTTCCCCACGAGGCCAGGAACTGGTTGCCCAACAGCGTCAGGGTGGCACCAGGGAGGTTCAGGAAGATGCCGCTGGTGTTTTGCGGGTTGGCAAAGCTCCGCAGGATCTGGCGGTTGCGCAGATTCAGATTGTTGAAGGAGGTCTCCCGCGCATTGAACACATAGAATTCACCCGGGACTCGTCTGGCGGCCGGGATGGCCCGATAGCCCAGGTTGGCCGCTTGCTGCTGGCTGTCGGCCAGGTACAGGGTCTGGGTGGTGTTGGTCAGGTAGGCCATATAGCTCAGGCCCTCGCTGGTGGGGTTGCTGCCCTGCAAGGTGGCGGTATAGGAACCCTCGAGGGCGAACGAATCGGGACCATTGGTATCAAGATTAAATGTTTGGTTGCCCCCTACGGCATAGCTACGCTGGAATACGGCTCGATCCGCCTCGAATACGATGCCAGGCGCGCTGGGGGATTGATAGCGTAGGGCCATCAGATCGGCGGTGCCGTGGCGAACACCTTCCAATAAATAGCCTGGGTAAGCTGGGGTGGGGGGAAACTCCGAGGTACGGGCCGGGTCTACAAAATCACTGGAGATGCCATAGGCTACCTGGCCGTAGCTGCCGGCCAGACCGTTCAACTGCCCGTTCAAGTTCGAGAAGAAACCACTCTGGGCTGCCGGAGGACACGGCAAGACCAGATCACGCACCTCGCCCAGGATCAGTTGGTAGACATTGACCTGATGGGTAGTGAGACCGGCCTCGGTCTTGCTGCACACCACCGCCCAGCCATAACGCTCCGCAGCATTGCTAATACGAAGGGTATAGCTTCCGGCCGTGGGTTGTACCACTTGCCAGGCTCCACTATCGCCTTTAGCCGCAACCCAGGTGGCTCCCGCAGTTGTCAGGTTCACCGTGTCGGACACGTTCAGAATTAGCAGGGCGGTACGAACCAGGCTGCCCTGTGCGCCCCTGACCCGCAGCACATAGTCTCCCAGCGGGAGGTCGGGGGCGGTGACGATGGTGAGGGTGGAGGTGGTGCCATCCACTACCTGAGGCGCAAAGGCAGCGCTAATGCCTGCTGGTAGTGGAGTGCCATCGGAGCGCTCGAGGCTTAGGGTAATCGGGCCTGCCAGGCTGTTGCGGCTAAGGGTGATGGTTTCATTCAGGCTACTGCCGCGCTGCAAGCTCAGGTTTTGCGTAAGGCCCAACTGGAAATCGGAATTGGGCGACGCAGGCAAGACCGTGAGGGTGAAGTCCAGGGCGCGCTCGAGGCTTCCCAGACTGGCCTTGATGCGCAGGGGATAAGCGGTAATGCTCGCACTCGGGGCCACCGAAATCCGCAGAATCGAAACAGTACTGTTGGGCAGGGTCGGGCTGAAAGTAGCACTAAGGCCACTGGGCAAGACAGTGCCGTTCTGTTGCTCGAGGGCCAGCACCACCGTACCCCCAACATTGACGCGCACCACATCCAACAACAAGTCTGCACTCTGCCCCTGGCGGATGGCGGGGTTGGGGTTATCAAGGCTCATCTGCAAATTGGGCGCGTTGGCCAATTCCACTTTGATGGGTAGATCGGTGGTCTGGGAAAAACTACCCTGCGAAACCCGTACGCGCAGGGTGAAGCTGCCAGTTGCAGCGCTCCCCAAAGCCCGTACCCGCAGGGTGCTGGTATTGCCAAGAATGCTGTTGGGTTCAAAAGTGGCGCTCACTCCAGCGGGTGGAGGGCTTGCCAGGTCGAAAACTACCAAGCCACTCAGGTTGCTGCGCACAAGGGTGAGGGCGACATCCTTGGTTTCGCCCTGCCCAATGGTCAGGTTGGTAGGTAAAAACGTAATTTGGATACCAGATTGTGGGGTGGGTCGCGTACAGCCTGCCAGCAGCACCAGCGCGACCCCAATCATCCAGAACCAGTTTTTAGATTTACTCATCCTCACGCTCTGACGATAGCACCCACCCAAACGATGTCAAGCCAAGCAGCGTTACTTGAGCTACCTACCCTGGGGCATACTATATGAGAAGTTGCTCAAGTGGCCTACATCCTATCCCCACAAGACCATGATCCCTCAGGAGTCAAATGATGCTGCTTATGCTGCGCTATCTATGGATACTGGTTATCGCAATAACGGCTTGTGGGAATACCCCGAGCCCCAACCCTCCCACCAATCCGGCTAACCCCACGCCTCCGGCCCCAACCCCAGGCAATTGGTGGAAACCAACTGCCAACGCCACCTGGCATATCCAGTACACTGGGACGCTGGATAAGACTCGCCAGGTTGCCGTTTACAACGTGGATTTGTTCGACACCCCAGCTGGCGTGGTGCAGGAACTGGCAGCCAGGGGAGTCAAGGCGGTGTGCTATTTGAGCGCGGGCTCGTGGGAAAACTGGCGACCCGACAAAAACCAGTTTCCCCCTGAGGTTTTGGGCCGTAACTACGACGGCTGGGCAGGGGAGCGCTGGCTGGATATCCGCCAGATTGACAAATTGGCCCCTGTCATGCGGGCCCGACTCGACCTCTGCAAGCAAAAAGGTTTTGTGGGGGTAGACCCCGACAACGTGAATGGCTACCAGAACAATACCGGCTTCCCTCTCACGGCCCAAGACCAGATTCGGTTCAACCGCTGGCTGGCCAACGAAGCCCACCAGCGCGGCCTGGCAATTGGTCTCAAAAACACCACCGAACTGTTGTCACAGCTCATAAACGACTTCGATTTTCTCGTCACCGAGGAATGCTTCGACCAGGGTTGGTGTAACCAGACCCGGCCCATGGTGCAAGCGGGCAAGCCGGTGTTCAACATCGAATACACCGATACCCGCATCAAAAGCGCTTCCCAGTTCTGCACCAACACCACCAGCCTGGGTATTTTCTCGATCCTCAAACGGCGCGAACTTGATGGTTGGGTAGAGGAGTGTAGGTAACTGCTCCGTTAATTCAAGAAACAGCCTTCTCAACAGCCAAATCCTGCTCACGTGATGATACCTGAGCGGGATTTGAACTTTAATAAGTTGCTGTGCAGGCCATCTTTCAACTCTATAAAACAAGCTGCCTAGAAGGAACCTTTGTGCAAATAGGGTACATCTTGTGCCGCGAATAACCTACCAATATCGTCTATAAAGTGACATGAAAAGCCCTTTACGAGAGCGATTAATGTAACGATATGTAACAGGCGGTTTGCCCTATTGGACTGACCAGGACTCTTCTAATCTGGTCTAGAGGGGTTCTCCTCAGGTGAGTGTGGAGGAGATTTTGAGGATCTGATCTAAATGAAAAAAATTATGCGACATGCGCTGAAATTTCTATTGTTGGTGTTGGTCTTGGCTCTAAGCAGTTGCAATCTGCAACAGAACAATGCTTCCGATGCCCCAACGGCAGGCCCTATTCTGGCTGCGCCCAAGCCTCGCTATGAGGGGGCACCGCCAGCCCTACCGCTTCGAGCAGAGGACACCTATCGTCCTCTGCCCAACGTACAGATTCACGTACCCATCCAGCTACAGGGCCAGGGGGTGCAGTCCCAAGCGCTCCCGTCCAACCGCGTGGCGCTGCGAATTCTGGTGATTGGCCCTAACGAAGAAGACCCCGGTTTGCGGGCCTGGCGGGCCTTGCTCGACCAACTGGGGGCCAGCTATCAGGTCTTGATTGCCTCCACACAAGATCTGACCGAAAGTGTGCTGGAAGATGGCTCTGGTGGGCGTTTCCAAGCCATCCTGCTGGCCAGCAACAACCTGGCCTACGAAACTTCACCAGGGGTTTTTGCCAGTGCATTTAGCGGGGGGGAGTGGGGCCGGTTGTGGGAATATCAACGACGCTACGCGGTGCGTTCGGTCTCGCTGTATACCTTTCCAGGGCCTGGTACGCCCAACCCACGCTTCGCCGATCCCGAAGATTATTGCATTCGGTCGGTGCGGCCCGTGGGGGATGAAGGGGTTCGCACCGACGATACTGCCACCAACCCCCCAGGTTCCCCACCCCTGTTTCCGCCCATCAACATGACCCTCACAGCGGAGGGGCGGGGCCTGTTCAACTATCTCAATCCCAATGCCATCATTCCTATTCGCTACGCTTTCACCTATCCGGCTCGGCTGGCTACCCCTCAGGAGTCGCCAGGTTGCACGGTACAACCATTGTTGGTGGACTCGAGTGGAAATGTGCTGGGGGTGTTTAGCAGGTCTTCCGATGGGCGCGAACGAATTGCTCTGACTTTTGCCCACAACCCCTTTCTCAACCATACCCAGCTGCTGGGCTACGGCCTGATTCGCTGGGCTACCCGGGGGCTGTTTGTAGGTGAACGCCGGCACATCCTCTCTGTAGACGTGGATGATTGGGGTTTGGCATCCGATTGGTGGGACGATACCAATACCTATGTGCCCGGCCAGGCCCCCCGCTTCCGGCCCCAGGCTTTCCGCCTCTCGGCGCAGGATGCGTGGTCGGTGTACCAGCAGCAGCGCAAGCTCAACGCCGATTCCCCCCTGAGCAACGGCTTTATGCTCAACCTGGCTTTTAATGGGCGGGGGGTGAATACCGGAGCCGCTGCGAGCTGCAATCCAGGCGTATCCAGTGGTGATCCGCTTTCCAGCCTCACCAGGTGCCTGGCCAGCCGGATGCGTTGGGTCAACCACACCCGCGACCACCCCTCGATGGACAACATCACCGATGCGGCCTCGCTGCGCTTTCAGATTGCCGAGAACACCCGGCTGGCGGGCCAGATGGGCCTGTGGTATAGCAGCAAGACCCTTAAGACCGGCGAGCTGTCGGGTTTGGGCTGGTATCGTAGCCCCGCCCCCGCTCCGCTGGTTCCACCAACCCTGCCTTCGGGGTGTCCAGCCATTTCGGGCTCAACCGGCCCTGGCTCAGATGAACCCCGCAAGGACTTTGGGTTGATATGCGTCAACAACAACTTGCTCGATCGCGCCCGCGAGCTGGGGATTCGCTATATTCACGGCAACTTCTCGGTGGGTAGCCACAAGCCTCCTTGCCCGATTTGCGGCATTGCTCTGCGCGAGAACCTGCTGATGATCCCGGTCTGGCCCACCAACATCGCCTACACCGTGACCACGCCTCAGGAAGCCACCTCTTTTTACAACTACATCTACGCTCCGGGTGGGCAAAATCCGTACTGGCCTAGAGCGCTTACCTACGAGGAAATTCTCGAGCAAGAAACCAACCTGGCCCTCTACCACCTCCAGACCAGCGCCAGCTCGCACTACTTTCACCAGGCCAATCTACGCGAGTTCGCGCCGGGCCGCAGCCTGGTTTTCGACTACCTTAACCGATTGATGCAGAAGTACACTTCGTTCTACCGCATCCCAGTGCTCAACCCCTCCTGGGACGAGATCGGGGATTATGTGGCCGAACGTACCAACCACACCAACCTGTTGCAAGCCGGTATCACTGCCACCTGGGATCGCACCACCCATCAGGTCATATTCACCGCCTCCGGGGGTCGCCCGGGTGTACTGTTTTTTACAGGGGCTAGGCAGGGGGTTAGCCAGGTGTATGGGGGGGATATCGTTTCAAAAGTCAATCTATCAGCAGGGCAAAGCTGGAGCTTCAGCTATACACCTCCGGCAGAATAAGCTGATAGGCATACAGACGGTTTGTCGAGGAAAGCGATGAAGATTGTGCTAATCACCGAAGGAACCTACCCCTTTGTGGTGGGTGGGGTGAGTGTATGGTGCGATCAGCTCATTCGCGGCCTGCACGATTTTGAGTTTGAGGTGGTTGCCCTTACCAGCAATGGGCTGGAGGCCAATGCCTACCCTGTACCACCCAACCTGAAAGAAGTGCTTAACTTCCCTCTGTGGAATGCGGAACGGCGTAGCCGCGCCAAAAACCGCCCTTCGCGTTGGTTCGACCAGGTTCACCATAGCTTCGTGACTGCTCTAACCCAGCCCAACTGGGGTACAACCTACTTTCTGTGGGCACTGCGGGCCATGGCTGGCTATGCCCAGCAGGCTGATCTGGGCGCGGCCCTGCTGAGTGAAGCCGCGCTTGGGCGTCTTATCAAGGCCTGGAAGGAACACAAGCCGCAAGACCCCACCAACGGCTCCCTACCAAATCTGACCCTTCAAGATGCCCTTCTGGCATCGGAATTGATTGAGCACCTGTTGCGGCCCCTGCGGATGATTCCCCCCAAAGCCGATGTCTACCACGCGGTCTCCAACGGCCCGGCCGCCATTGTCGGTATGATGGGCAAATGGCATCATGCCGCCCCCTTTGTCCTGACTGAGCACGGGGTCTATTTGCGGGAGCGCTACCTGAGCTATTTGCAGGCCCCCTACAGCCCGGCAGTACAGACCCTGATTCTCAACTTCTTTCGCCTGCTCTCGAGCACCGCCTACCGGATGGCCGATTTGATCGTGCCGGTGTCGGATTACAACCGTCGCTGGGAAGAACGCAACGGGGCTTTTCCCTCTTCGATTCGCTCCATTCACAATGGGATTGACCCGGCACAGTTCCCACCACCTGCCCAGGAGCCAGAGGTTCCGACACTGACCTTTGTAGGCCGCATAGACCCGCTCAAAGACCTGCATACCCTGATTGAGTCGTTTGCTTATACCAAGGAGCACGTGCCCAACGCCCGCTTACGGATGTTTGGCCCCACGCCGGTGGGTAATGAGCGCTACCGTGAAAGCTGCGAAAAGCTCATCGAAGATATGGGTTTGCAAGGGGCCGCAACTTTCGAAGGTCGCATATCCCCGGCTGCGCTGGGCTATCAGGCCGGGCATGTGGCTGTTTTGAGCAGCATCTCGGAGAGCTTCCCTTATGCGGTGATCGAGGCCATGTCTTGTGAGCGGGCCACGGTCTCGACCGATGTGGGCGGGGTTAGTGAAGCAGTGGGCGATGCGGGTATTCTGGTGCCAGCCCGAGATCCGATAGCAATGGGTGAGGCCTGTACTGAATTGCTAATTGACTCGCACCGCCGCACCGAGATGGGTAAAGCAGCACGGGATAGGGTGCTCAGATATTTCACCCTCGAGCGTTTCTTGAACGACTATCGCAAGATGTACCACGACGT
>JBBIUP010000118.1:0-7557 GCA_037440185.1 Meiothermus sp.
TATCGTCTAGTAGGGTTTTAAGACAGTCTCTGAGAGCGGTTCCCACGAATACCCAGTACAACGGTTTCGGTTGTACTGGGTAAATTACGCTGCACAGCGTGCAGCGTAATTGTGGGAACTGCGATATTGCCATCCTGGGCAGGGAAACCATCGAGTCGGTGGGTTCTGCCCTGAAGGAGCGATTCCCCATGCGGATTCATGCCGCTACCCTTCAGGGGTTCATACTCAAGGTCTGGGGCTTCATCTTTGCCCACAGCTTCGGGCGGCTGGCGAGCGTTTTGTAGGTAGCAACTTGGGTTAGCTTACCAGACCACCGGGCCTGGCCGGGTCTCCCGAAGGGCCACCAAGTACGCGCCGGTAGGCCGCTTGTAGTGAGTCCCTGCGACCTTTCTGGCGTGCTTGAGCACACGCCGCCAGGCCCATGGCCAGATTAAGTTCTTCCACCAACCGCTCGCGTATGCCCTGGCGATCCGACGATACGACAACACCGATGGACTGCTCGAGGTGTTCCACAACCCCCAAAGCCCAGGCGGCCTGCTCGAGGTTGCCCCGCTTACAGGCAATCCTGGCCAGGGTTTCAAAGCACTCGTTCACACCGTGCCGCACCCCCGCCCGCTGGTAGTGGGACAGGCTTTGCAGCAGCAATTCCCAGGCCTGGTCGTGGTCTTGCTGTTCGCAGGAAAGGGCGGCCAGGTTGTGGGTGGAGATGCCCAGTCCCCAGAAGTCTCCTAGCTCCTGGTTGAGCTCGAGGCTCTGCTGGTAAAACGCTTGGGCTTCCGGCCAGTGGCCTAGATCCTGGGCCAGACCGCCCAGATAGTTATAAAGGGCCGCCACCGATCGCTTTTCGCCCAACTCGCTAAAAATTGCCAGACTGTGCTGAAAATAGTCTCGAGCTGCTTCATCCTGAGCCTGTCCGCGCAACGCGACCCCCAGGTTCATCAAGCCCAAGGCTTCGAGGTTCCGGTCGCCAATTTCGCGGGCAATGGCCAGGCTCTGACGGCAATAGTGCTCGACCTTGGAATAATTGGCCTGGTCGCGGGCACTCACGGCCAGGTTGTTCAGTGCGATGGCCTCCCCCCGCCGGTCTCCGAGTGCGCGTCGGGAGACCAGGGCCTGCTCGAGGTAATCAAACGAGCGGTCATACCGACCGCAGGTACGGGCCATTATTCCCGCTGCATTGTAGGCTTCAGCCAGAATGGCCAGGGATACCTGGGTGGCCTGGGGTAGGGCCTCCTCGAACCAGGCCAGCATCTCCTGGGCATACCCCTTCACCTGCCAGAAGCGCCACAGCCGTGCTGCAATCTGCAAACCCAGGTCAACTTGGTGGGATTGGCTCCACAGCAGAACTGCCCGGATGTTTTCATACTCTGTAGAAAGATAGCTATACCAGTAGGCCTGTTCTGCTCCGGTCAGCTTGGGGGCAATGGTGGTGGCCTCGGCCAGGTACCACTCCAGCAGCCGTTTTCGGGTTGCTTCGGCCAACCCCAGGGCCTCGAGCCTGGCTAGGCCGAACTGGCGCACCGGCTCGAGCATGCGAAAACGCAAGCGGGAATCGCTCTCTTGAACCAGCACCATCGAGGTGCGCACCAGCCTGGAATGCCATTCAGTCAGTTCGCCAACCCCAAAACCTGGGTCGGCGCACAGCATTTCGGCAGCCTCGAGTGTCCAGCCTCCTACATAAACTGAAAGCTGCACAAACAGGTTTTTCTCGGGCTCGCTGAGCAGCTTGTAGCTCCACTGTAAGGCCGCCTCGAGGGTCTGGTGGTGCCGCTCTCCACCCCGGTGGCCCCGGGTCAGCAACCGCAGGCTGTTGTCCAGGCGAGCAACTATCTGCTGTAGCGAAAGCATACCCACCCAGGTAGCCACCAGTTCCAGTGCCAGCGGCAAGCCCTCCAATCGGCGGCAGATCTGCACCAGATAAATCGCATTTTGCGCGTCAGGCTGAAAGTGAGGCTGATGCTGTCGAATCCGCCCCAGCAGAAAGCGCACCGATCCATAGCGATCCAGCTCCTCGGGGCGCAGATCGGCTTTTGGAGTGGGAACCTCCAGCGGTGCCACCACCCAGGCGATCTCACCCTCAATCCCCAGGGATTCGCGGCTGGTTGTCAGCAGTTGCAGCCCTGGAAGCGATTTCAGCAACTGAATTACAGTCTCGGCGCAGCCTTCAATCAGGTGTTCGCAGTTGTCCAGCACCAACAAGGCTTTGCAGCCTTGCAACCGCTCGAGGACGCTCTTCAGGGGCGGCTGAGAAATGCCGTGCACCCCCAGAGCCTGGGCGATGGCGGGTAGTATCATCTGGGCATTGCTCAGGGCTACCAGCTCCACCCACCAGACCCCACCTTCATACTGTCCCTGCAACCTCGAGGCCAGCTCCAGCGCTAGGCGGGTTTTTCCTGAACCAGCAGCTCCCGTTAGCGTCAAGCAGCGGGTACCGGACAGTAACTGTTGGGTCTCTTCCAGGGCTGCTTCTCGACCCACCAGAGGCGATAAAGGCACCGGCACCCATCCTTGATGGGCTGGTTTGGGCTCGACAGGTGCCGCCAACTCGGGTAGGTTGGGCCACTGCTGCAAAACCTGCTCATATACGACCCGGGTGCCCTCGTCGGGCTCCTCGCCCAGTTCCTGTACCAGTGCTTCGCGCAGGGTTTGAAACTGCTGAATGGCCTCCATCCGTCGCCCTGTGCGGACATAGATCTGCATCAGGGCTAGATGGGCCGCCTCGGCAGTCGGTTCTTTAGCAGTAACTTGCTCGAGGAAGTGACAAGCCTGGAGTAGATCGCCACGCTGCTCCAGCAGCTGGGCCAGCTCGAGCAGGGCGGCCAGGTACAACGAACGGGCCTCGTCGCGCTGAGGCTCCGTCCAATCCTCGTAAATGTCTTCTGGCAACAAGTCACCCCGGTAAAGCGCCACCGCAGCCTCGTAGAGTGCAGCGTCGCTCTGCCTGCGGGCCTGGTTTACCAGGCGCAGGAACAGAGCGTAATCCACCTCGACCGGGCCGCCCGCATATAGCACCAGGGTCTCGTGCTCAAAGGTCAGAAAGCGCGGTCTGGCTCCCCTGGAAAGCCCTGGCTCGAGCATGCGGCGGGCGTGGTATAGGTTCTGGTGCAGGTTGTTCATGCCCGACTTCTCCTCCAGATCGGGCCACAGGGCTTCCAACACCTGTTCGCGGTGAAGGCGTTGCTTTGGTTGGAGGGCGAGCAACTTGATAATGTCGCTGGCCTTCTTCCTGCGCTGGGCCAGGGTGGGCAAAACCTGGTCGTCCAGGCTCAAACGAAACTGGCCCAGTAAACCAATGCGCAGGCACGGTTGCGCAGACATCCAGGTTCATCTTAGCAAGCCAGTAAGAGCAAGTAAGTGACAGGTAAGCACCCTCCGAAATCATAGGCCTCATGAGCCTGCTGAGGAGCGTTTTATGGACAAAACCAAACGCCTGCCCAAGCGGCGAACCACTTTTCTGGTTCGCTGCTGGCTGCTCCCAGGTGGCAGTCAACGCTACCAGGTACGCCATGTGCAAAGTGGCGCGGAGGCCCAGACCGACAGCCTCGAGGCCGCCTTGCACTGGATGGAGCAGTTTCGCCTTGCCCCGTCCAAGCCCGAGTAAAACCCTCCAGACAATCGCCTCAACGTCACTTCAGGCCCAGCCCCGAGGAATATTGGTATGAAAAAAATCTTGTTGCCCCTAGTCTTGATCGTCTTTGGTCTCCTTGCCCAGAGCCTGGCCCAGCGCCCCTACCTTGGCGGTACTTTCGCTTTTGCCCTCAACGATAGCACCGCTACCTTCGGGGTTCAGTTTGGGGCCAACTTCACCCCAGCCTTTGGAGCCAGGGGCGTGCTTTCCTTCAGCTCCGGAGGGGGCCTGACCGGCTTTGGCTTTGGCGCGGATGGCTTGTATCTGGTAGCCACCCCCAACTCCCCTATCAACCCTTACCTTGGCGCAGGGGTTGGGCTCGGCTTTCTTAGCGGATTTTTGCAAGGGGCGTCGGTCTCGGGAATTGTGTTTGAAGGCAGTGGGGTACTGGGGGTGGAATACCTGGTCAACCGCCAGTTTGCCATCTTTGCTGAGGCCCGACCCGGCTTCGCTACCGGTTCAGTAACCGGCACGGCGGGGGGGTCGGCGGTCTCGATACCTATTAGCGGCACCACCATCGAGCTGAGGGTGGGAGCCAATATCTATTTCTGAGCCAAAAAATGCAGTTTCAAACGATCAAGGAGGAGATATGAAGGCTTTCATCAGAACCATCGGTCTTGTCCTCAGTCTGGCAGCCCTGAGCGCTTGTGGCGGTAGCAGCACCCCCCCACCCCCACCGCCCCCCAACAACCCCACCATCACCATTTTCGCCCTCGAGACCACTGGAAATTTCAACGGCCAGAATCGACCCTGCCTGCAATTCCTGGCAGCACCCAGCGAGAACCTCCAGCTCCTGAGCGTCAACATCACCCACGCCATTGGGCCTTCCTTTGGTAACTTTGATGTCAACCTGGGTGGAACGCTCACCATTCCCAGCGAGCGGTTGGCCTTACAGCCTCCCAATACCTGCTACCTCAAGATCAGCGGCCAGTACCGCTTCACCTTTAGCGTAACCCGCCCCAACTCCCCTACCCAGTTCACGGTTCCGGCAACCTACAACCAGCAATAACTGTGCTCTTATGGCTGGCTCGATTGGCAATTCCCTCTTGCTCAATCGGGCTGGCCCTGTTTGAGGAGATGGTATGCCACGGTGGATATTTTGGTTTTTTGCACTGCTGGCCGCTTGCGGCGACAGCAGCAGTCCGAACTTCAGCCTTTCGGTGCCCGGCAGCAGCGTAACCCAGGGTAGCTTCACCACCGTTACGGTGGCGGCCAGTTTTTCACCTGGGGCCAGCAACAGCGTTACCTTGAGCCTCGAGGGCGTGCCCCAGGGAATTTCAGGTAGCTTCAACCCCCCCTCGGTCAGCAACTCCAACAACACCAGCCAGCTCACCATCATCGCCAGCAGCGGGGTGGCAACCGGAACCTACGATGCAGTCGTACGCGGCAGCAGCGGCGGGGCCAGCAATACCGCCAGCTTCAGGCTCAGCGTGTTGGGTGGGGGCGGGGGCGGTGGAAGCGGCGGCAACATCTCGGGTACGGTCAGCATCGCCACCGGCGCGGCTCTGGCCTCCGACACAGACTTTGTGGCCGGCGATGTGATCGTTAAGTTTAAGAGTGGGGTCAGTCTGCAAAACGTGCAGGCTCTACACGCAGGGGGAGCAGTTCTGCAGCGTGTACGGAGCCTATCTGTGGAACGGGTTTCGCTCTACAAAGCCTCGCTGGACGTGCAGGGCACGCTGGCCGCCATTGCGGACCTAGTGGCCAGAGGCGATGTGGAATACGCACACCCCAACTACCGTTTGTATCCCACGCGCACACCCAACGACCCGCTCTACGCCCAGCAATGGCACTACCCCGCCATCAACCTGCCGCAGGCCTGGGATACCGAGCGCGGCCAGACCAACCCCGTCACGGTCGCTGTGATCGACACCGGTCAGCTTTTGCAACACCCCGATTTCGACCCAGGGCGTATCCTGCCCGGCTTCGACATGATCTCCGATCCTAACAATGCCCGCGATGGCAACGGGCGCGACAACAACCCAGAGGATTCCGGCGACCTGATAGAACCTACCCAGAGCAGCTACCACGGCACCCACGTAGCCGGTACCATCCTGGCCCGCAGCGACAACAACCTGGGCGTTGCTGGGGTGAGCTGGGGAGCCCGGCTGCTACCGGTGCGGGTGCTGGGCGTACAGGGTGGAAGCCTGGTAGACATCACCGACGGAATGTTGTGGGCAGCCGCGCTGCCGGTGGAGGGCGCGCCCAACAACCCCAACAAAGCCGCCATCATCAACATGAGCTTGGGCGGGGCCAGGCCCTGTAGCCAGACCCCGCTATACCAGGATGTCATCAACCGCATCAATGCAGCCGGGGTGATTATCGTGGCAGCGGCAGGAAACAACGCTCAGAACGTAGCCAACTTTGTTCCAGCCAGCTGTAGCGGTGTTATAACCGTAGGCGGAACCGGACCTTCGGGCGGCCGCGCACCCTACTCCAACTTTGGTACGCGCATCGATGTGATGGCACCGGGTGGGAATGTCTCGGTTAACCTAAACGGTATCCAGAGCGGCGGTGGGGTGCTGAGCCCGCTCAAGTCCGACCCCAACAACCAGTTCAACTACGTTTTTTACCACGGCACTTCGATGGCCGCCCCCCATGTGGCCGGCCTGATCGCCCTGATGAAAAGCGTACAACCCAGCCTGACCCGGGCCGAGGCCCTCGACATCCTGCGGCGCACCGCACGTCCGCTCAATCAGACCCAGTGCCAGGGCGAGACCGACGCCAGACGCCCCACCCCTCCGCCTGGCATCACCGCCGCCGACTGTGGAGCAGGCTTGGTGGATGCCCAAGCCGCCATTCAGGCCCTTGGGGGGGCACCCGTGGGCTCCTTTACCCTGAGCACCACCCCCAGCAGCCTTAGCGTCGCCCCCGGCGGTACGGCCCAGGTGGTAGTAGGTATCGAGCGGATAGGAGGGTTTACCGGGGCGATAAATTTGAGTCTGCAGGGCGCCCCCGCCGGGGTCAGCGGTAGCTTCACCCCCAACCCCTCCGCCGGCACAACCGCCACCCTGGCCCTCAGCGTGGCCGCTACGGTGCCGTCAGGCCAGTACCCCATGGTGGTACAGGGCAGTGCTGGCAGCCAGACGGTGAATGCGGCGCTGGTGCTCACGGTGGGTACTGCCAACCTGCCCACCCTGAAGGATGTGTTCATGGCAGCGCTCTTCTGGACCGGCAGCGATTTCGATGTAAACCGCTCCAAAGGGGTCACCCTCAGCGCCGATACCCGCACCGGCAGCTACACCATCCCGGGCCTGGAGGCCGGTTCTTATGCGGTGGCGGGCTGGAAGGACATTAACCAAAACCAGACTGTGGACAGCGGCGATTACTTTGGGGTTTACCTGGTGGGCCGCCAGGTGGCCCTAATCCGACCACCGGCCAGCAACATCAACCTGAGCCTCGAGCTGACCTCCGGCACGACCGCCGAGCTCGAGCATGGAGCCGCACTGCAAGCCTTCAAACAGCTCATCCAGCGTCGTTAGCCCACCCCCAGGGTTGCCCTCGAGCCTCCCCAACCACCCCGCCAAAAAAAGCGGGGTGGTTGGTCTTTCACTTCTCATCGCGGTTTGCACAGTCAGGCTGCACAGAAGCCTGGGTATTCGTGGGAACCGCTCTCGAGCAGTCATTCCAGCGCCCTCCAAAAGCTGAAATTGTTTTTTGGAATTCAATTGCTTATCTCATATCTAAATATTTTAAGTCTAAATAAAATTAATAGAGCTTATCCAGGAGACTGGCATGAAGAGAAACTTCGGGAAATTACAACTGAGTTTTGGAGCGAATGGGGCCATATGAGAATTACCTGTATCGGCGGCGGACCAGCCGGGCTCTACTTTGCCCTGCTGATGAAGAAGCAGAACCCCGCCCACCAGGTGACGGTGCTCGAGCGCAACCGCCCGGACGACACCTTCGGCTGGGGAGTGGTGTTTTCC
>JBBIUP010000119.1:0-7529 GCA_037440185.1 Meiothermus sp.
AGCCACTGGGCCTCGGTGGGGCTGGCTTTGGGTAGGTAATAGACCACCCGGCCCACAAAACCCACCCCCCGTTCGTCCTCGTTGGGCACGATGCGCTGGGTGCGGCCCTGGAACTGGCCCACCGAGAGGCGCTCCCAGGCTTCCTGCACCTCCTGGGGCACCTTGACCGGGGCAAAGGCGTTCCAGCGCTGGGCCAACGAGTCGAAGACCAGCCTCGGCTCGGGCAGGGGGTAGCTATGCCCCTTGCGACGGAAGAAGGTGGGGCTGGCAAACTGAAGCCCCACGGTGGGAGCGGCCTGGCCCTGGAAAAGCCGGGGGTAGGTGCTTACGCTGGCCCAGGGATGTTCTTCTTGCAGCACCGCCCGCACCTGGAAGGGCTCCTTGAGCCGCACGGTCTGGCCCACCAAGCCAAACAGATGGGGCGAGAGCCGGGCATACAGCCCCTCGTCCAAAAAAGCAATCCGCACCCACCGCTGCCCCTCGATCCCGCCCAGGCCCAGGCTAAAGGGGTTGTGCTGGGCCTTGTGCAGCTCGGGGTCAATTTGCTTGACCAAACTGTAGATCAGGCCGCGCCAGCCATCGGGGTCGGGGCGGGCGGGGCCCTCGAGGGGGAGCACCAGCGCTGCCAGCATCATGCCAGGTCGGTCTGGGCGAAGTCGTCGCCTGCGTAGGCCAGGGGCAGGCCGAACACTTTGGCTACGGCATAGCTCAGGCAGTCGCCAAAGTTGAGGCCCGCCGGGTGGCGGCCCTTGCCGTAGCGCCGGAAGGCAGCGAGGGCCTCGCGGTAGTGTTCCTCGCTGAAGGCCACCACCTCGACCTCGAGACGGCGCAGCAGGTCTTCCAGCACAAGCGCCTGGGCCTCGCCCTCGCGCTGAACCAGCACCATAGCCGCCTCCACCAGGGTGGGCGCACCCACCAGGAGCCTCGGTGCATCGTTCAGCCTACGCGCAACCTCCTGGTAGCCCGGCTCACGGAAGAGGATGTGTAGCACCACCGAGCTATCCAGCACCATCTACACCCCCAAAGGGCCATACCCCAGGATTTCCTCTTCCTCTTCCTTGGTTGGGCGAGGCCCCTTGGGCAGCAGGCCCTGCATCTCGCGTAGAAACTCCTCGATAACCTCGCTACGGGGTCGCTCGGGCCGGGCCAGCCGGGCCTTGCGCTCGAGCAGAGCCTTGCGGATAGCCTCGGTTTTGCTTTCGCCGGTCAGGTGGGCCAGTTCCTCGGCCAGGCGCTCGACTTCGGGGTTTTTGACGGTCAGGGCCATGGGTTCAGTGTAGCTTGAAAAAAGCAGGTTTTCAGTAAGGCTCGAGCCTGGCAATAGCCCAGCCCATGGGGAAGCCGTCCTTGGGATTGGCTGAGCCAGCAGTTTTGCGGGTTTTGGGCTCCTGCCCCTCTTCGCCATCCAGAAGCAAAGCGAGGCGGATGGACATACGGCCAGAGCCAAACCCAATGCGCAGGGGAAAGGCCTTTGGGTCGTTTTGCAAGCGCTGCTCCAAATCCTTATAAACGCTCAAGGCCTGCGTCAGGTTATGTTCTTTGGCGAATTCTTCCTCCCGTGCGGCCACTTCCTGGTAGTACTCCCGACAGGCTGCCTTTAGCGCATCGGCAGAGATGGCGTGGGAAACCGTTTTTTGGCTGCTTTGCCGGGATAGGCTGGTTAGGCCGGTGTGGAGGCGCAGGATCGAGGTGAGCTTCGATTTGCTGCGGAAGGTTTCAGCCAATAGCACCGTACTGTCCATGCTGCCCTTAGGATGAAACACCCCGATACGGTTGAGCAGCAGGTTTTCGCAGGGCTCCGTGTCGCCTATCCGTACCTGACGGAAAGGGTCTTTGTGCAAGTCGGGGCTACGCTCGGTGGCGTAGTCCAGCACCAGGGCCTCAAACTGCTGAGCAACTTGGGTGCCGGGGTTCTTAGGAGGCTTGATGAGGGGCCACTGATCCTTGGGAGCTTTTTGCGTCCACTGCCAGCGACCTTTGTGCTCGATATCCTGACCCCGCTTGAGGATTCTTTGGAACATCCAGGCCGTGCGCAAGGCCCCTTTGATGCTCGAGCCCGGCAGGTAGGCCCCCAGCGGGCTCCTGAGCAGGGTACGGAACTCGAGGCCCGCAGCATCGGTAGCTTTTTGGACGGTCTGGATGAACGGTGTACTAACCGGTATGCTTCGCACAACAGCCGGGGTCGGGTCTATCAGGCGACTGTTCCACAAGGAGCTTAGGCTTTCCTGGGCACGTTTGGGGCCTTGGGCCACGGCTTGCAGATAGTTTTTCTGTTGCTCTGCGCTGAGCAGTTCCAGTAGCCGCCCCGCGTCCAGGATGAGGGCCTCCTTCTTGTCTTTGTCTATCAGATAGCTGTAGGCCGGGAAGGCCTCGCCGGTGCCCACGTGGATGGGGCCTAGCGTCTCTAGTTCCAGCCGGTAACTCTCCAAAAAACTCATACCCGCACCCCCAACCACAAGGGATATAGGTACTCCCACACCCGCACCCCCGCTTCAGGAGCCGGGTTGGGGGTCACGTCGAGCAACTGACCCTTAGCCTTTTCCCTGAACACACTTCCCTCTTTGGCCCGCAGGTAGGGGCGCTTGAAGGGGGTCTCGGCCTGGGCGTAGTGCCCTCCCAGGCGACCCCAGTAGGTCTCGAGGGCCCAGAAACCTTCACCCTGGGGCAGGGTGGGTGCGAGGGTGACGTAGTGGGTAGGGTTGCTGGCCTCGGGAAGCTCCATTTCTTGGCTGTCCACGACCTCGAAGCGGCCCAGCCCGACACTGGCCTTGCCGCCGTAGCCGAAGGTGCCGATCTCCTGCAGGGCTTGTTCCAGGTAATCGGTCTGTTGCCGAATCTGCACGTAGACCGTCCAGGTCTTATTTTGTTCTTTATCGTTGAGCCAGTAGACCCGGTCGGTGAACAGGATGCCTTCCTGGGCGGTTCCCGTGGCACGGCTGATGCCTACACGGGTCTGGGTAGCCGAGAGAACCTTGGGAGCTTTACGTCCTGATACCGATGAATCCAGCAAAGCTTGTAGCTCGGGTGAGTCCAGCAGGGCTTGCTCGCCTTCGCGAATCACCCGCTGGAAGGTTTCGAAGCCCAGGTGGCGGATTTGTTTGAGCGCTTTGCGCTGGGTGGTTTCCTGAACCGGAATTTGGGGTAGCAGTGGACGGGGCAGGTAGCCAGTGGGAAAGGCCGAGGAGAGCCGGAAAGGGGGGTTGTGCTGGAAGATCTCGAGCCACTCCTTCAGCTTTGCCTCCCCCTGGGTATAACGCACCCACCAGGCCAGGTGACCCCAGAGGGTGGAGGCGCTGGGCGGGGTGGTGATGCTCCCCAAGGCAAGGTGAAAGGCCGTAACCTTCATTTCTCCTCAACCTGGTAGCTCAACTCCACCTGCCCGTAGCCCCGACTGATATAGCCCCCCAGCCCGTCGAGTTGCAGAAGTTCCAGAGCCTTCTTTACATGCTTGAAGTTGTTCTGGTCGGTCTGGCCGCTATCTCCGGTGTCCATAACACGGTAGATGATTTCAAAATCGAACTCAGCCCCTGCGGGTACGCGCTCGGCAGTGCGGGGGTTGGCATTGCCACCAATGCGGGGGATGAAGACCTCCTGCTTGACCTCGGTCAGGTAGCCGCCGCGGGCGGTCATGGCCTCGAGGGCCTTTTTGGAGTTTTCGGTCAGGTAGGCATCGCGCACCAGAAGCCGGGTGGGGCCACGCTGTTGGGCAATTTCTTTACTGCGGCGATCATTGCCTGGGGCTACACCGAAAATGCGCCCGATTGGGTCTTTGGGGTCGTCGGACACATAAACGTGCCGCTCACCCGATTTGGCGATATAGTCTCCCCCGAAGTGCCACTCCAGCAAATACCGCATCTTACCCTTGAGGGAGGAGCCGGGGATGTAGGGTTCCTCGGTCAGGGGGTTGCGAATCACCGGGTTGTCCACATCCCCGATGGCCATCTGGTCTTTGCTCATACCGATGCGAAGGCCGCTTTTGAGGCGGATGATGCCGTGGATGCGCTTGTAGCCGAGCAGTTTCATCTGCGTCCCCCCTGATTTTGCCCTTCCTTGGCGTAGAAGTAGGCCAGCACGGCCTCGAGGTATTGCATCATGGCTTCGAAATCTTCCGGGCTCTTCTTCCCTGCGTCGATCAGACGGTTCATCAGGCTGACAAATCCCACGGCATTTTGCAAAGGCCCATTCTTGCGTTGCCCATAGGCCAGCTTGGCCTTCAGGAGTTCAAGCTGAGGTACCAACTTGGCAAAGACCAAGGCGTCGCCCATCTTAGCGGCGCGCTCGTAGTTGGCCTCGAGGGTGCGAAGCTCGTGAAAGTAGTTGCGGAACTGGCTGGACTGGATGCCTTGCACCCCCTCTGCGTCCTGTCGGGCTTGATTGTCGAACAAGCCGGGTTTTAAGATTCGGTTCTGCCTGTCCTGATAAAACTCCATACACGCCTCCTATCGCTCCAAATAAAGCCCCCACTGCAACCACACCGGCAGGTATCGCCAGGCTGAGCCTTGGTGGTTGGTCAGTTGCAGGTAATGCGTGCGAATCTCATCGTTTCGCTCGCGCAAAGCATAGGCCAACAGCGGCTTGTAGCGCATCCGCTGGACCTCTCCACCCTCTTGGTGCTGCTTCCACAAGCGCAGCAAGCGGTAGGCCAGGGCACTGGTCATGCCTTCCTTTCCTTCGGCTTGCAGGTGTCGTTGGAAGATCTGCATCCAGCCCACCAGCTCTGGCAATTCACTCCAGGGCACGCTCTGCCCAAAGAGGTGGAGTTGGTCGCGCCCAGCGGCTTTGGCGGCTTGCTCGGCCTCCTGCACGGCCTCGGCCAGCAAGGGAATGGGCAAGCTGGGGTTTACCAGCACCAAGCCACCGGAGAGGGTGAGCTTGGGGTGCTGGGTGAACCCCTGGTAGAGCCGCTTCAAATCGAGTGCAAAATCTAACAACACGTCCCACGGCCCCAACAAAAACAGGTCATCGCCCCCGGCGTAGACCGAGTAAATCAGGGGATATCGCCGGGCTTTCTCGCTGGCCTTGGTATCGTTCCAGTCCAAGCGCTTGGTATAGTTTTGGGGGTTGCGGATCAGTTCCGGTACCTCCCCGGCGAAGAAGAGCTCGAGCATCCTGGATAGCGCGGCCATGCGGCTGGGGCTGCTGCTATCCTGCCCCTTTTCGTCTTTGAAGCCGGTGGCGAAGGCCTCGCCCATGCGGTCGGCATCGAGCATTAGGGCCCCCAGGTACTTGGCCCCGGTGGAGAACTCGGCCAGCTCGGCCAGGGTCAGGGGGTCATCGGCCTTGCGTCCTTCTTCTTCCTCTTCCCAAAGACCCTGTTCCCTGGCCCAGGCCTGGTAATCGGCCAGATCACGCCAGCAGCCCTGGCGCAAGGTCTCGTCTAGAGTGGGGATATGCCCGGCCAACAGCCGCACCTCCCAGGGGTGGGCCACCGGGGTGAAGTCGGGCCGGGTGCGCAGGGTGTAGTCGCTGGAACCCTCCAGCGCCACCCGCCAGGCTGGAAAGCGATAGTGGGGCCTGGATGCGTCTTGAGGGAAAAAGCCAATCTCCGTCCGCTTGGGAATAAGTCGGCCCATATGCCCATCGCGCTCGCAGCCGTGACAAAGTTCGTCGGTAGCGGACCTGGCGGGCCGTACCCCGCAGGCGGTGCAGGGGCGCAAACTAGCGCCAGAGGTCAGATCGGGCGTGGCAAACTGGCTAGAGAGCGGTTTCTGTTTGGCCTCGGCCAGCTTCTGGTGGGCTGCCTTCAGCACCTGGCTAAAAGCCCTGAAGCCCCCCGGCGTAAAGGGGTGGGCCGCCAGAAAGGGCAGCAGGGTGGCCCCTTGCTGTAAAGCCCATTCTTCCCAGCCCTGGCGAACCTCACCCAGCGCCTGGTGCACCGATGGGGTGTTGGGTAAGAGCAGATAAAACTTGCCCCCCGCGCTTATGATGCGCTGCAAAGGGGTGAAGCCGGTGCGTTGCAAGAGCTCGAGGCCCATAGCCTCGGCAGCCAGGGAGACCTCGAGGCTGCGCGCCCGCAGCCGCTTGGCCAGGCTCCCAACCCCGGTTCGTGCTCCTTGAATGCGGTAGATGTGGCCCTGGATGCCTCCCAGGTCGCCCAAAACGAGCAGGAACTTCTCGGATTTCTCGTCCCTGAGCTCTTCCACCGTGGCCTTGCCGTCGTGGTAGGCCCAAAGTGCTGCGGCGATGGCCCCGGTAAGGCGCAGGTGGTCAAAAAGCGACACGTCCGGCTCACCCTGGGTGTCCGAGGGCACGTTCCACAGGAGTTCGTGAAAGATACCCAGCAGATTCGAAAGCAGGGTTTCCGGGCTTGGGGAGAGCTTGACCAGCGCTGCCAGGCGCTTATCGAGCCGCTCGGCCAGGCGCCAGTAGGTGTCGCGGGAGACGTTGGAGCGGGCCTGGGGATAGGCTCCACCCAGCCTTAACCCCACCTCCTGGCCTGCTTCCACCATGTTGTAGCCGCAGTCGCGCTGGCCGTAGTTTTTTTGTACACGCAGGTTCGCAAAGACCGACCTTAGCGGCGTATCAGGAGCATGGCCGCCTTTTTCGTCTACCTCTTTGCGTTCCCTCGAGGCGTAGGTATCGGCCAGGGCTACACACCACTGTTCGGGGGTTTGGGGCTGGTACTGGGGCTTATCGCGCCAGCCCTCGTGGTGACGGGCCGCTGTATGGGCCAGCCAGCCGGCATTATCGGCAAACAGGTGCGCCCATTTGCCAATAGCCCACTCGGTATAGGCCGGGTGACTCCAGTCCGAAACCTCCTCCGGTGCATTTCCCCAGTAGGCCCGCTGATACAGCTTGCCAAGGTCGTGCAGTAAGCCTGCCAAGGCTAAATTCGCTGCGCCTGACATACGATGGTCTTTTTATACAACATTCTCGCGACCGAACGAACGTAGTATAAACCAAGTGTAGTTTTTCTCAAGCCAGTACCTGCCCCTGGCCTCGAGTCCATCCTTGACAAGGGTCGCGCCGCCTACTAACCTAGTCTTTGCGTCTGAGGAATCAGACCGACCCTCTGCCGGGGTGGTGGAACTGGTAGACACGCTATCTTGAGGGGGTAGTGCCCGTAAGGGCGTAGGGGTTCAAGTCCCCTTCCCGGCACCAGATGTCAGATGTATCCCTCACCCATAGGGAGAGGGGCTTTAGCTGAAAAGGAGTACGTAATGTTTGGCCTGATCGCACCGCTCAATCCAAATTCCTGGCGGGGAATCTCCTCGCGGGCACGGGTGAGTTGTATCGGCTGAACCGAACCTTCACAGCCCAGGCCCGCAACCCATGCGGGCTTTTTTGTTGTGCCACACTAGAGCCAGGCGGGATAGCAGGACGCAGGGCCACCCAAAAACCACACAGCATCCTTTGAGGTAAATCATGCGATACGAAGATGGAATTGCAGTATTCGGCAAACACGACGCCCAGACCCTAGCACAGCTTCGGGATGTGGCCAGCCGGGCCGAAAAAGCCGCGCTGATGGCGGACGGGCATATAGGCTACATCATGCCCATTGGCGGGGTGGCTGCCTACCACAACAGGGT
>JBBIUP010000120.1:0-2493 GCA_037440185.1 Meiothermus sp.
CCCCTGTCCAGCCGGAACCACTGACCCCCTCGGTAACGCCACAAGAACATGGCTACCCGCAAAGTTTCCTCGCCCAGGAGCCGCCCCAAGAAAATCCCCCATAGCCCTAAACCCAGCGGAAAAGCCAGCAACCAAGCCAACGGCAACCCCACCAAAAACACCGTCACAAAATCGGAGAGCAGCAAGAACCGGGTGTCGCCACCGCTGGCCAAAATACCAAAAAAGATGAAGTTTGAAACCTTGACGGGTTGAAACAAGGCGTTCAGCAGCACCGCCCAGAAAGCCCACTGCTGTACTTGAAGAGTAGTGTTGGGATAGAGCAGCGGCAGCAGGAAAGCAAACAGGGCAAAAGCCAGCCCAAAGATGGCCGCCGAAATTAGACCCATGCGCCAGATCAGCCGCGACACCCCCCATACACCAGGGGAATCGGCCCGCCCAATGGCCTGTGCCACCAGCACCGTGGCAGCATAGTGAAGGCCCGCCGAGGCGGTGATGAAAACCATCTCGAGGTTGCTCACAATCTGGAACACCGCCAGTTCCTGGGTGCCTAGGCGCTCGAACAGCAGCGCAAACAAAAACACCCCACCACTGAATACCACCTCGGTAATGAACAGGGGTAGCACCAACGGCACGGCCTGACCCAGCAGATGCCGGACTTGCGCGAAGTCGGGCCAAACCCAGCGCAGACCCCAATGGCTTCCAAACAACAGCCCCAGCAGCACCGTCGCCCGGACTCCCTGCGCCACCAGCGCCGCCACCGCTGCCCCCACCGCGCCCATCCCCAGCGGAAACACCAACAGCCACGACAATAGCGGTATCAGAGCGATGGTCGGGATGGTCACCAGCATGGGGATACGGGCCTTACCAATACTGCGAAAAGCTGCGCTGCTCACCACGCTGAGGGTGATCAGGGGCAAGGACAGCGCCACCAGCGAAAGATAGGGCCCACCAATCGAGATAACCTCGCGGTTGGCACCTACCAGGTTCAAGAATGGGGTGGCCCCCAGACCCAACGGCAAGGCCAGTGACAGTGCCAAAACCAGCGAGAATCCGACGAAGAAGCTCACGATGCGCTGCACCGCAGCATCATCCCCACGCCCCCTGGCCCGGCTGGCCAGAATGGCACAACCTGCACCCAGGGTGTTCAGGCACAGGATGCCAATAAACAGCACATTGTTGGCCAGCCCTACCGCCGCGATTGTAGCAGTGCCCAGGGTTCCCACAATGACCTGGTTGATAAAACCCAGGCTTAATTGAACGGTGGACTCGAGGCTCACCGGCAGGGCAATTTTGAATATTTCACGCCTGGTATCGGCAGCCACAAAAATCAGCATACTACGCAGCAAGTAATCAGCTATTCCATCGCTCGCTTGCATTTTTTGTGACCAGTCTCGCCCACTTGCTGTGCCGGTACATCCAAACCTCCCCTGCACTGTAAAGGGTGGGGTAGGTTCACAACCAAATAGGCTCGAGCGCTCCGTTCATGGCCTACTACCTTCCACCAGGGGGTAGAATCAGGGGCATTATGAATACCCTTACCTGGAACACCGAGCTATTGATCGAACAAGATATCGCCCACCACTTTCACCCCGTCACCAACCTGCACCGCCACAAACAAAGCGGCCCGGTGGTGTTGGTTGAGGGCAAAGGCTCTAAGGTACGCGATAGCGAAGGCAAGTGGTATATTGACGGGTTTGCTGGGCTTTGGAACGTGAATGTGGGCTACGGGCGCAGTGAGCTGGCCGAGGTAGCCCGCGAGCAGATGGCTCTACTGGCTTTCCAGCCTACTTTTTTTGGGCTAGCCACCCCTCCAGTAATCGAGCTAGCGGCCAGGATGAATCAACTTTTGCCCCACCACTCCCACTTCCAGTTCACCTCGGGCGGGGCCGAATCCAACGAAACTGCCCTCAAGATTGCCCGCTACTACTGGGCCTTGTCGGGCAAGCCCGAAAAAACCAAGATCATCTCGCGCCGCATGGCCTATCACGGCATCGCCATGGGCGCGCTGGCCGCTACCGGCGTCCCGGCCTATCACGCCGACTTTGGGCCACTGCCACCAGGGTTTTTGTACCTGAGTGCGCCGCTGGCCTACCGCAACAACCCAGGGCTTTCAGAGGCCGAGTTTGTGGTCCTGCTGGTTAAAGAACTCGAAGACTTAATTGCCCAAGAAGGGGCTGAAACCATCGCGGCTTTCATTGGAGAGCCGGTGCAGGGAGCGGGAGGCGTGGTACCGCCCCCCGAAGGATACTGGCAAGCCATTGCAGCGGTTCTTAAGAAGCACAACATCTTGCTGATTGCCGATGAAGTTATTACCGGCTTTGGCCGCACGGGTGCGATGTTTGCCCAGACCACCTATGGCTTCCAGGCCGACATCACCAGTTTTGCTAAAGGCATTACTTCGGGCTATATACCTTTGGGCGGGGTGGGTATCAGCCCGCCTATTTTTGAGCGGATTTCGGCCCCCGACCGGATGTTCATGCACGGTTTCACCTA
>JBBIUP010000120.1:2593-7506 GCA_037440185.1 Meiothermus sp.
GCGCTGCAACGATACCGGCTTTGCTATAGCACCCCCCTTGGTCATCACCGAAGACGAGGTAGACCAGATGGTAAGTGCTCTTTCAGAAACATTGAATGAGGTTCTGGGAGCCTGATCGCGGTTTTCTTTACTTAGCCCGCAAAAACAGCCTCAAACAAGCAGCCTCGCCTTACCGGTTTGCCAGAAAGACGCGCGGGTTTGAGCCACTCAATAGAGTACAGTCGAGTAGCGGCTTTGCATTTTTTGCATACCATTTTGCTAGACTGGCTTTGGACGAAGAAAAGTCCCTCAAATTGCCCAAAAACCGAAGTAAGGAGGGTTCATGGGATGGATTGAATGGTGCAGTTTCTTTTTAGGGGGGCTGGTTTTCTGGCTCCTGGGCTGGCTTTTGAGCTGGCTATTTCGAGGCAACACCCTCCGGATGCAAAACCAGTTGAGCGAAGCCCAGGCCGAACTGGGACGGCTACAGGCCGATCTGACCGGCTACAAGGCAGTCCAATCCAAGCTGACCCTGGCTGAACAGGAATTAGCCGGCCTGCGGGTGCGGGTACAGGATTTCGACTCGCTTAAGGTCAACTTTGGCGCGGTTAGCAAGCAGCTGGATGCCGCCACACTCAAGATTCAGGGGTTGGAAGGACAACTCAAAGATTTCGAGGCCCTCAAGACCCAACTTGCCAACCTGCAAACCCGCCTGGGCAGTCTTCAGATCGAACGGGACAAGCTCAAGGCGGATTACGACGGCCTGTTGGCACGATTTGAGAACCTCGAGGGTGAACGCAACCGGCTTTCGACCCAAATTCTCAATTACCAGGGCGAGATAGCGGTTTTGAGCCGTCAGGTCGAGGCTCTGCGCCAAGACCGCGACCAGCAAAAATCGGAGAGCGGCAAGCTGGCTAGCATGGGCGGGCTGATGGCAGTTTTTGAGGGCTTGCGCCAGCGCTTTGGCGGCAAGCAGCCGGAAGAACTCGAGGCCCACTTCGCCACCCTTCAGGGGGAAGCCGAGCGTACCAAGAGCGAGCTGGACCAAGTGCGAGGCGATTACGAAAACGCCCTGGCCCTGCGAAAGCAACTGGAGGGTGAGTTGCAGGGCTTGCAGGGTCGCATCGGCAGTCTAGAAGCTGACCAGGGGAAAGTAGGGGCACTGGAAGCCGAAATTGAGCGCTACAAGAACGAGTTTAGCGGTCTACAGGCCCGCTATGCCACCCTCGAGGCCGACCATCAAAAGCTTCGGGAAGCCTACGAAAACCGCATCGGGAGCCTCGAGGACGAAAAAAGCCAGCTATCCAGTGAGCTCCAAACCCTGCAAACCCGCCTGGTAGCTTTAGAGCAAGAGCGGGATAGCCACCAACAAGAGTCGTCCAGTCTCGCTTCCAAACTAGCCGGGCTGGGAGGAAGCGTGGCCGCTTTGGAGGCCATTCGAACACGGTTGGGCAACCTGCAACCGGCCGACCTCGAGACCCGTATCGTAGCCATACAAAACGAACGCAACCAGTACGCCAGCGAGCTGGATGTGCTGCGCAAGCAAGTCGAAGCCGTGGCAGGAGAACGCGACCATCTACGGGCCGAGGTAGAGGGACTGCAAAAACGCCTCGACAATCTCAGTACCACCAGCAACAACGTGACCGCCGAGCGCAGCAAGCTTCAGGCCGAAGTGCAAAAACTCCGGGCCGATCTCAATCAGTCGCAAGGAGCCTACCAGGATTTAGAAACTGTCCGCCGGGAGCTTTCCGATCTGCGAACCCGCCTAGCCAAGACCGAAGAAGAACGCAACTGGTTTTCCGGAGAGGTACAGGGCTTGCGCAAGGAACTGGAAACCATTGGAGGTAGCAACACCGAGGTGGAGCAGTTCAAGGCCAACTATCTGGCCCTGCAGGCCCGTATTTCCGACTACGAAGCCCAGCTCAAAAAGGCCCATGAAGACCAGGCCCAGATGCAGGCCAACTACAGCGCCCTGCAAGCCCGCATCTCCGATTATGAGGTCCAACTCACCAGGGCACTGGAGCGCACCGCCGAATACAACACCCTGGCTGCCGACTTTGCGGCCATGCAGGCCAGGGTATCGGAGGCCGAAACCAACCAGATCGCTGCGGCCCCAACGCTGACTCGACCCGCCAAACCGCGCAAATCCAAAACCAGGCCACCCAAGGAAGTGATTGGCTACCGCGTCACCCAGAGCCGTACTTTCCGGGCCGAAGTGGTGCCAGAAGGCCACGACCCCCTGGGGGTGATCGAGGGCGTGGGGGCTGCCTACCAGCAAAAGCTGTGGGATGCAGGAATCAAGACCTTCGAAGACCTGGCTGGCACGCCCGAGGCCCGGCTGCGAGAGGTCATTGGTAAAGACCTGGAATTCGACGAATGGATCGTGGAAGCCCGCCGCTTTGTGCGCGGGGTCTACAAGCTGAGCCGCGCTACTGCTGGAGGTACCCGCCGCAAGGCCGACGACCTGACCCGCATCGAAGGCATTGGCCCCAAGATGCGCGATGCGCTTTTGGCCGCAGGCATTAGCACCTTTGAGGAATTGGAAGCGGCCACGGAGGGCCAGTTACATGCCGCTATCGAGGCCGCTGGCATGAGCTTTGCGCCCAGCATTCCTACCTGGAGCCGCCAGGCCGCCTATCTGGTGCGAGGCGACGAGGCCGGGTTCCAGGAATATATTGCCCGCCTCACGGCTGGAAGGGAGGAATAGCACATGGCCAGGGCCTGGACTACCTACGATTGGATTAAGCTAGCCGGAACCATCCTCCTGCTGGTTTTGTTGTTCTTCTGCATGGGCCGCCAGGGCAGTGTGGCTGCTGTTGCCCCCACCCTCACCGCTCCTTCCCAGGGAACCCTTAGCGGCCCTTCGGTGGATTTGAGCGGTACTGGCACCCCAGGGGGTTTCATTCAGCTCCTCCTCAACGGCACCAAGGTGGGCGACCCGGTGCGTGTCGGGGCCGATGGACGCTGGGCCTTGCCCGGTTTCAGCTTTGGAGCGCCTGGGGACTACTTCCTCACGCTACAGCCAGTAGATGCCAGCGGACGTAACCTTGCGCCGGGGTCGGAGTTTGCTTTCACCGTGCCCATGCCGAGTGGCAGCCTCAGTATCAGCGAGCCCGACAGCGGTGCACAGCTGCCGGCTGGAACCTTCCAGTTGCGTGGCATCGGCACCCCAGGAGAGGAACTCGAGGTCTTCGAGGACAATACCAGTGTGGGCAGGGTAATGGTCAATCCCGACGGCACCTGGACACTGGCCGTGCCTCCCCCGGCTGCGGGTGAACACACCTACGAGGTGCGCGGCGCAAGCACCACGGCCAGCACCAAGATCACGGTTGCCGCTGCCAGCGGAACCGCTGCCGATTGCACCAAAGATTTCACCCTTTCTTTTAGCGATGGGCAGACGGTGGCCCGCCCCTTCCGTTTTGGCGGTGAGGGCGCAGGGCAAGGCTATACCGTCACGGTTCGGCGTGGCGAACGCATTGTGGGTACCAGGGATGTTGCCCTGGATGCCACCTGTGGCTGGAGCTACCGTTCCGACCCTGGCGCTGGCCCCATCACCTACGAAGTTCGCCCCATCGGGGCCTCCCCCAGCGATCCACCGCTTCAAATCATCAACCTGACCGTGCGATAGGGCCATGCAAACCTCCCCATAGCTGGGGAGGTTTTTTGGTTGCACATAGCAGATGGCGCTCACCAAACCGCTTCGATTGAAAGAGGGTTGACCAGGGGCTACTCTTCCAGCAGTCTGATCGCGATTCCCACCAGGTATAAAGAACCCGTCACCAGAACCGGTCTTCCGTCTTGCTGGGCCGATTGAACGGCATGATCGAGGGCTTCCAGCGGGTGTTCGAAGTAGGGAGCAGGGTATTCGTGCAACAGGGTCTCCGCTCGCAGGGCACCCTTGGCGGCATAGGTATAGCGCACACTCCTAGCTTTGGGCAACAAGGTTTGCAGAATGGTGTGGTAATCCTTGCGGGGAAAGGCCCCAAATACCAGGTGAAAACCCTCGAACTCATCTACCAGCGCTCTGGCCGCAGGGGGATTGTGGGCCCCATCGAGCACCACATGGATGCCCTGATAGGTCAGTTGCTGCATCCGACCTGGATGCACGGCGGTGGATAAACCTGTGGATATCACCGGTTCGTCGTAACCCAGCAAGCGCAAAACGGCCGCTGCCAAACGGGCATTTTGCCGTTGGAACCGGCCCTGCAAAGAAGGTTGGACACTCAGATCGAAAATAGGGCTGCCTTCCGAAAGCACATAAAGCGGTGCTGCTCGCTCGGCAGCTATCCTGCGAATCACTTCCAGCCCAATCCCCTCGGCCCCGGTCACCACCGGAACCCCTGTCCGAATGGCGCCTGCTTTGTCCTTTGCCACGCCCTCGAGCGAGCCACCTAGGGTTTCCAGGTGGTCTTCACCAATATTGGTCAGAACCGTCACCTGCACCTGGGGCAGCACGTTGGTTGCATCCAGCGCCCCGCCCACGCCCGCTTCGACGGCAGCAATACCAATACCCACCGATGCAAAATGTCGAAAAGCCAGCGCAGTGGTGAGGTCAAAGAAGGCCACCGGCTCGTGGAAATGCTGGCTCCCAGCCCACTCCACAAAACGTATCACCTCGGCCTCGGGGATCAGGCCCAGGTGGGTGCGAATACGTTCACGAAAGTCCACCAGGTGCGGGCTGGTGGTGGCTCCATAGCGTTCACCGGCGGCCTTGAAGGCTGCTTCTAGATAGGCCACCACGCTGCCTTTGCCATTGGTTCCGATCACATGGACGGCTGGTAACGCGGCTTGTGGGTGACCCAAGAGTTGCAATAGCTCTAGAATCCGCGACAGACCCCTGGGTGCCCCGGCACGACTCTGGGCAAACAGCCACTCAACCGCTTCGGCGTAGGTCACAAACTTCAGTTTATCGTGGTTTTACTCAAAACTTGCAG
>JBBIUP010000121.1:0-7437 GCA_037440185.1 Meiothermus sp.
CGCCGGGGTAGAGGAGCCTCGAGCCCGCCGGGGTGAGGAAAGGCTCGTCAATCGGGACTACCACCCCATCCATGCGGCGGTGGTCGAAGCGGGATTTGCCCTGTGCGCGGCGCACCCTTGCATCTCGTGCGGTGAGCCACCGCTTGCGGGTGTAGCCCTGGGCCTTGAGGGCCTCGAGCTGGCCCCGGTTGGCCCCGGTGTTGTACAAGGTACGCACCAGGCGCTCGGCTGACCAGTAGCCTGAGCGGTACTCTGCGTCCAGTTCCCGAACAATTTGGGTAGAGGTCAGCCCGCGATTTCTGGCCTCGACGATTCGGCGGGCCAGGGTCTGGGGGTCGGTGAGGGCGGCGCAGCACTTGCTCTACATCAACAACCTGCGCCGGGACTACGCCGACGACGTGGAGGACTACAACACCCACCTCAGGGAGAAGCACCCCAACCGGGCCGATGCCCTGGGCTTCGAGGGATACCGGCTCTACGATTTAGGCCGCCACACCTTCAACACCCTCACCGACGTAGCCGGGGTCAGGGAGGCCGTGCGCATGGCCATCATGGGCCAGCAGTACGGCCTCAACGGCAACAATATCTACAACCACGAGTTGCGAGGCGAGATGGCCCAAGCGGCGCGGCAGCTCGAGGGATACTTCCTGCCCCCTCTCAAGGGGGAAAGGGCTAAAACCCCTGACCAAATACTGACCAAAATCCCGGTCATTTTTGGTCAGGGGTTCCGTTTTTGGTGGCTATGGGCGGACTTGAACCGCCGACACCACGATTATGAGTCGTGTGCTCTAACCAGCTGAGCTACATAGCCAGGTAGGCCTCAGGTTTCGAGATGGAATAGGCTTACACCTGAGCCCCAGCCCCTACTCCCTAAGCCCTGCGGCACAGCGTGCCGCTTGTTGGTTGCAGGGACAGGATTTGAACCTGTGACCTTCGGGTTATGAGCCCGACGAGCTACCAGACTGCTCCACCCTGCGTCGTTCGGATGGGGGGTCGTCCCCAAAGCCGCAAACTCAATCTTAGGCGGGAAACCGCGCCTCGTCAAGGCAGCGCTAGTCTTCGCAAAACCCTGCTTAGGTAAGCACCTGAACCGTGGCTGCTTCGTGAATTCCAGCCTTCTTATCGTTCAAAAAGCCACCCTGGAAACCTCTTTGCAAGGTCACAATCTCGGCCAGGGCCGCGACCGCTATTTCTTCTGGGCTTTCGGCGCCGATGTCCAATCCGATGGGGTTCTTCAGGCGGGCCATTTGCTCGGGGATGGGCACGAAGCCTTCGTTTTTTAGCGCATCCAGTATTTTTTCCAGGCGGTTGCGCGGGCCCAGCATGCCCACGTACCGAGCCGGTGACTCCAGTGCAAAGCGCAGGGCCTGGCGATCAATATCGAGGTGGTGGTTCATGATAATCACGTGTTGGCGAGACGTCAGGCTGATTTTCTGGGCGTATTCATCATGGGCAGCCTGAATGGTCTGGCAACCCTCGAAACCCTGCAGCAATTCGGGCCGGGCATCCACTACCGTAACATGGAACCCCAGCACCAGCGCCTGGTTCGCCATCGGTTTGGCATCATGACCCGCACCAAAAAGCACCAGTTCGGGAATGGGGCTACTCAAGTCGAAAAAGACCTCGGCCTCTTGTACATAACGGGTGGTAGGACGGGAAGTACCCAAGGTCATCTGACTGGCAATTCGCAGCACCTGGCCTTGCAACTCTGGGGGAGTGATCTGGCCTTCCACGCTGCCGTCCGCCCGCAGCCAGATACGCCCCTCGCCCCCACCCAGCACGGTTGCCAGGACAGAAGGCTCAGAAGCCATGCTAGACAACAGCCAGCGGTGCATCACCCCCTGCGGTTCCACTGGCTCCACCCAGACCTCCACCGTACCACCACAACCAGGCCACCAGGTCTTTTCCTCGTTGTAATCGAAAATTGTACGCTCGGCGCGACCCCTGGCCAGGATTTGCATGGCAATTTCGATCATCTCCTGCTCCAGACAACCCCCGGAGATCATGCAGGCCGAGCCTCCATCTTCGCGCACCAGCATCTTGGCCCCTTCGCGGCGGTAGGCCGAGCCAATCACCCGCACTACTGTCGCCAGAGCGGTCTGCCTACCTTGGGCCCAGGCGGCCTCGAGGGCGGCTAAAAGCATTGGTGTCTCGTTGGCCATAGGTGGTTCCTCTAACTACTAACCTACACCCAGAAGCCTCCCCTGTCCTTGCAAGCAGAACACATTTGACCGTTTTCTGAACATCAACGAAACAGCCGGCTTCTTGTCACTCTCATCTTGGAGGTTATATAGTAGCGTCTAAAGATTTTCAGTTACGGGTGCGCCCACCTAGTCGGTTTGGCTTGGTTGGAATCGTTTTTAGAGCACCCAGAAACTCGAGGTGATAGCTTGTCCTCTGCGTTCCCCCTGCTGAACCTGGATTCGCTCAACTACCCAACCCAGACATCTGGGGTGTGGATAAAGTCCCGCAGTGTCAACACACGCAACTTGCCTGGGTTCCGGGGGGGCGATCAAGGCCCGCCAGAAAGACATGTGGTCGGCTATTCCACTTGGCACCCACTCAACCTGCATCAAGGAGGCAGCATGGCAGACAAAGTACACATCCAGATGACCGTTAACGGGGTTCTTCACCACAGCGAGGTCGAGCCCCGCCTTTTGTTGGTTCATTACCTGCGCGAGACCCTGGGCCTGACCGGTACCCATGTGGGCTGTGATACCAGCCAATGCGGGACTTGCGCGGTGCACGTAGATGGGCAGACTATCAAGTCCTGTACGTTGTTTGCTGTACAGGCCGATGGAGCCAACGTCACCACCATTGAGGGCATAGGCAGCGTGGGCAGCCTGCACCCTGTACAAGAGGGTTTCTGGGAAATGCATGGTTTGCAATGCGGCTTCTGCACCCCTGGCATGATCATGGCGGCAGTGGATCTCCTGAACAAAAACCCCGACCCCACCGATGCCGAAATCCGTCATGCGCTGGAAGGCAACTACTGCCGCTGCACCGGCTACCACAATATTGTCAGGGCCGTACAGTACGCAGCCGACAAGATGGCGAAAGTAGGAGCTGCAGACGATTAATAGATGCAAGTTTCAAAGCCCGGAGCACAGGGGAAGACCAGAGGGATCGAAAGACCGCTTCTAACCTGAGTCCTGAGCCCAGTACCCTGAGCCCTCTTGTGATCGAAGGGAGCAAATAATGGCCGACAAACTCTTTGGCAAGGCGATGAAGCGGGTCGAAGACCCCCGTTTTATCACTGGCACCGGAAACTACACCGACGATATGACCCTGCCCGGCATGGTGGAAGCTGCGATGGTGCGCTCTCCCTATGCCCACGCCCGTATCAAGAAGATCGATACCTCCAAGGCCCTGGCCCATCCGGGCGTGCTGGCGGTGATTACCGGTCAGGAAATGAAAGATGCGGGCATTAACGGCATCCCGACTGGCTGGCTGCATCCTGGCATCAAAACCCCACCCCATTACGCCATCACGCCCGACAAAGCCCGGCATGTGGGCGATATTGTGGCTGCGGTGCTTGCTACCAATCGCCAGATTGCCGAGGATGCCGTGCAGTTGGTGGAAGTGGATTACGAACCCCTGCCGGCCGTCTCGCTGGGTAGCAAGGCACTGGAAAAAGGAGCCCCGGTAGTTCACGACGAAGCCCCGGACAATGTGTGCTTCACCTGGAGTATCGGGGACAAAACCTCCAACGACGCGGTATTTGCCTCGGCCTACAAAACAGTCAAGCTCAATATCCGCAACCAGCGTTTGGTTCCCAACGCGATGGAGCCGCGGGCCTCGCTGGCCCAGTACGTCAAAGCCTCTGACGAGTACACCCTCTGGACCACCTCGCAGAACCCGCACATTCACCGCTTGCTAATTGCGGCCTTCATCATGGGCATTCCTGAGCACAAACTGCGGGTGATTGCGCCGGACGTGGGCGGCGGATTCGGCTCCAAAATCTACCAATACCCCGAAGAGATCATCGTTCTCTATGCGGCCAAAAAGCTGAATAAGCCGGTCAAGTGGACCGCCCGGCGTTCGGAGAGCTTTGTGACCGACAGCCACGGGCGCGACCACGAGACGGTGGCCGAACTGGCGGTGAACCAGGATCACAAGATGATCGGACTGCGGGTAGATACCCTCGCCAACATGGGAGCCTACCTCACCACCTTCGCCCCAGCAGTGCCCACCTACCTTTACGGCACCCTGCTGGCAGGCTGCTACAAAACACCCAACATTTACTGCCATGTGACGGCACCCTTCACGCACACCGTGCCGGTGGATGCGTACCGCGGTGCAGGCCGCCCCGAGGCCACCTACCTGCTCGAGCGCCTGGTAGACGTGATGGCCCATGAGCTGGGTGAAGACCCCCTGGAGTTCCGCCGCAAAAACTTCATCCAGCCTGAAGAGTTCCCCTACCAGACCCCTGTTGCATTGGTCTACGACTCGGGCAACTACGAGCCGGCGATGGATAAGGCAATGGAATTGGTGCACTACAAGGAACTGCGCCGTCAGCAGGAAGAAAGCCGCAAGAAAGGCAAGTACATCGGCATCGGGGCCATTACCTTCCTCGAGGCTTGCGGCCTGGCTCCTTCGGCAGTGGTGGGTTCACTGGGTGCCCAGGCCGGCCAGTGGGAGAGTGCCCTGGTGCGCGTTCATGCCACCGGCAAGGTCGAGGTCTACACTGGTTCACACAGCCACGGTCAGGGCCACGAAACTGCTTTTGCACAGGTGGTTGCCGACGAGTTGCAAATCCCCATGGAGGATGTGACTCTGATCCACGGCGACACCGGGCGGATGGCCCATGGCTGGGGCTCCTACGGCTCGCGCTCCGCACCGGTTGGATTGAGCGCCATCGTGATGGCCAGCCGCAAGATCACCGACAAGGCCAAGAAAATTGCCGCGCACCTGCTGGAAGCCTCCCCCGACGACATCGTGCACGAGGATGGCAAGTTTATGGTCAAGGGTGTGCCAGACAAGGCCAAGAGCTTCTTCGACATCGCCCTGATGGCCCATCTGGCCCACAACTACCCCGCCGACCTCGAGCCAGGGCTGGAAGCCAACCACTTCTACGACCCCAAGAACTTCGTCTTCCCCTTCGGCACCCACATCGCAGTGGTGGAAGTGGATCCCGACACCGGCAAGGTCAAGCTGCTGCGCTACCTATCGGTGGACGACTGCGGTCCTATCATCAACCCCCTTATTGCCGATGGACAGGTGCACGGGGGTGTGGCCCAGGGCTTGGGCCAGGCCCTGCTGGAAGAAGCCGTCTACGATGCTGAGGGTCAGATCTTGACCGGCAACTACCTCGAGTACACCATGCCCCGCGCCGACGATATGGTGCAACTCGAGCACGACCACACCGTGACGCCCAGCCCCCACAACCCACTGGGCATCAAAGGAATCGGCGAGGCTGGCACCATTGCCTCCACGGCTGCCGTGGCCAATGCCGTTTTAGATGCCCTGCGTCCCTTTGGAATAATCCATCTCGATATGCCCTACACCCCAGAAAAGGTCTGGAAAGCCATTCGGGGCGCAAGAAAAGTCGGTCAGGCTGCCGACTAACGCCCTGTCGAGTGTCAAGGTCAGAGGCTGTTTGTCTCGGCTCTCAACTCAAAGCCCTAAGTGCCTTCATAATGAAAGTGAAAGATAGAGGGTCGGCTTAGCGGGAATTGCGCCAGCAGCAACCGGCAAATCACTTTAGATCACGCAGTTGCAAACTCACTATGGCGCAACATAGACCTTAGACCTACCGGAGGGATTACATGTACACATCTGAATTCGCTTACAAAAAAGCCAGCAGTGTCGCTGAGGCCCTGAGCCTGCTCCAGCAGCATCCAGATGCAAAGTTGCTAGCTGGAGGCCACAGCCTGATTCCGACCATGAAGCTGCGGTTGGCCGCCCCTTCCGCTCTGATTGACATTTCTAAAGTGAGCGAGTTGCGAGGGGTTCGACGTGATGGGGATCATCTCGTGATTGGGGCCATGACCACCTACAACGAGTTAGAGACTTCCGACCTGCTCAAGCAACACTGCCCCATTATTCCCCAAGCAGTACACCTGATTGGCGATCCGATGGTGCGGGCCAAAGGCACCATTGGTGGATCGCTGGCCCACGCCGACCCTGCTGCCGACCTACCCGCCTCGATGCTTGCCCTGGATGCCAAAATCAAAATCCAGGGGCCAGGAGGGGCCAGGGTAGTGGATATTGACCACTTCTTCACCGGCATGTTCTCCACTACCGTCGGGCATGGGGAAATCCTGACTGAAGTGCACATTCCCATCGGTGGCTCGGCCCACGCGCCTGCTCCGACTCGCCGAATGGCTTATGCCAAGTTCCCCCACCCTGCCAGCCGCTACGCGGTGGTAGGGGTAGCGGTGGTGATTGGCCCCGGCGGCCTGCGGACTGCGGTGACGGGAGCAGGGGAGCATGCCATGCGGCTGACCCAACTCGAGCAGGCCCTTGCCGGCAAACCGCTTACCCTCGAGAACATCGCGGCAGCCTGCCAAGAATTGCTGCCCTCCGACCACCTCAACCACGATCTGGTCGCCTCCAGGGAGTATCGCGCTCATCTGGTGGATGTGATGGCCAAGCGGGCCTTGATGCAAGCCGCTGGGCTTTAGTAGCCACATGGGTAGGGTAAATGTGAGGGGCTGAATTGCCTCAGCCCCTCGCCTTCGTGCCATGATATGAACATGATTCCTGCATCCGTCGAGGAGACCCAAAAAGCCCTCGAGGCCCATCGTTACATCGCCGATAAGGGACTCTCGGTGGCGGTATTTCTAGCCCTCAAGTTGGGACGTCCCCTGTTGCTTGAAGGGGAGCCTGGGGTAGGGAAAACCGAAATTGTCAAGGTATTGGCCCAGATGCTTTCCACCCGGCTTATCCGGCTGCAATGCTATGAAGGACTCGACATTAGCAGTGCGGTCTATGAATGGGACTACGCACGCCAGATGATGCAAATTCGGCTGATGGAGGCCACTGGCGAGCGCGACCAGGAAAAGGTGCGCCACGAAGTATTCGGCGCGGAATTCTTGCTCAAGCGCCCCTTGCTTCAAGCGCTGGAAAGCACCAATGGCAAAGCCCCGGTGCTGCTGATTGATGAGCTGGATCGGGCCGATGAGGAGTTCGAGGCGTTTTTGCTCGAGTTCCTCTCTGACTGGCAAATCACCGTTCCCGAGGTTGGCACTCTGCAGGCAGAACAAACGCCGGTGGTGGTCATAACCTCCAACCGCACCCGCGAAATCCACGATGCCCTCAAGCGGCGCTGCATGTACTACTGGATTGACTACCCTAGCTTTGAGAAGGAATATAAAATTGTGCGCGAGAAGGTGCCGGGGATACCGGAAAAACTGGCACAGCAAGCGGTGGCCTTTGTACAGGAGTTGCGCAAACAAGACCTCTACAAAGCCCCCGGTGTGGCCGAGACCCTGG
>JBBIUP010000122.1:0-7401 GCA_037440185.1 Meiothermus sp.
CACCCGTGCGTGGCTATACACGGTGGTTCCGTCACTGAATTTCCAGAAGAACATGACCGCCTCCTTTCCTGAACGACCGAGTAGGACAAAGCCCACCGGGCTGCCCGAGCCCCGGTTTCATCAGACCCCAAGACGACGCCTCAAGTCGCAGTGTTCAGCATCTTTAGTGTAGTTGCACCGGGCGGGTAGTATGTCCCATGCGCTCCATCCACTGCCAAAAAGGTTGGCTGGGTTCTTCTGGTGGGCACACCTGCGCACCGCTACCATCCAGCCACAGCAACCCTAGGGCGGTTTTCCAGAACTGCGCTGCTGAAACCGCCGCCTCGCCTCCCGGTTCCGCGAATTGGCGCTCTTGCTATAGCAACCGCCCCAAGCCAAACCAACCTGTACAACAGCCTCAGCGGAGATCCCTATCTAGTGCTCTGGTAACTTAATTTCTGAGATGGATTTAGCCCCTCTAATGTCCGGGAGTTGCTTTGAGCGCTTCGCTTCGGGGACTTTATGGCATATCAATCTTTAACTTACCAGACCACTAGAGCCCAATTACGGCTGATACCGCCAGTTCGCTATTTGCAGAAAGCCAGACTGCCGGATACCCCGCTCAAAATCGGTCTCTGGGGGCGCAGGGCCAGTCTGCAGCGCTACTGCACCACCAGCACCGGTGAACGCACCACTGCTAGAAGCTTTTCCAGGCCCTCCCCCTCCAACAGTGGCAAATCGGCTCCAACCACCAACCCATCGCAGCCCCCTAGAGCCTTGACTTGAGCCAAGCCTTCAATACTGGCCCGGCTCAAGTGAATCGGCCGCATCAGGATATTCCGCTGGGCCTGCCAGGCCTGCACCGTTGCCGCTAGCCCGGTGCGGTCTCCAACCATCAAAACAGTCAGGGTTTGGGCGGATATTTCCATCAAGCCCAGGGCAGCCTCCAAGACTGCTTCGGCACTGGCCATGTGATCATGCAACACCACCAGGGGTTGCTGGAAAGCCGTGTTACGCGGCAATAGCAAGATCAACCTTGCAACCCGTGGCAGGGCCGGGCGCAACATAGAAAACGACTGCATCTCCAAACCCATGACCCGACTGGCCGTACCAATAATCCACAGGTCATCGGAGGTCTCTTGGGCTAGTTCCTGCAGTGCCCCGCGCAGCACCATAGATGACCAGGGTACGCCCAGACGCTGTGCAGTAGCTTCTAATTCGGCCTGGGCCTGGGTGGAAAGAACCCGTAGCTGGGCCGCAAACCGCTCCCGATCCACACTGTCCCCCCAGGGGCTTACCTGCTGGGCCACTGGCAGATCGGCCCAGCGCATCAGGTTGGGGTCTTCCAGGAAGAGACCCAGTACCTGCGCCCCCAACCTGGCGGCCAGTTCCACCGCTGTCCCGATGGTTCGGGTGTCGCGGCTGACCACGTTCTGGGCCAGAATCACTCGGCGGATGCGGTTCATGTGCTGCCTCCTGCGGGTGGGGCCGCAAAAGTCCGAACCTGCTCGGTGAAGGCAGCCAGTTGGGCCTCCACTTTGGCGTTGAGGCTACCCTCGGGAAAACGCCCATCAGCGCCCTGTTCGCCGGCCTCGAGACCCGTCAAGATTTCCAGGGCTTCATCTACCCTGCCCACCGCCCAGACCCCGAACTTGCCTGCCTCCACCGCGTCCAGCACCTCCTGCCGCAGCATCAAGTGCTTAACGTTGGCCCTGGGGATGATCACCCCCTGTCCCCCGTTCAGCCCAGCGTCGCGGCAAACCTCGAAGAAACCTTCGATTTTTTCGTTGACCCCCCCAATCGGCTGGGATTGCCCGTGCTGGTTGACCGAGCCGGTGATGGCGATGCCCTGGCGAATGGGTACCTGGGCTAGCGCCGAGAGAATTGCGCAAAGCTCGGCCATCGAAGCGCTGTCCCCCTCCACCCCGGCATAGGACTGCTCGAAGACCAGACTGGCCGAGAGCGAAAGCGGGCGCTCGCGGGCATAGCGCTCCCCCAAAAACCCTGCCAGAATCAGTACCCCTTTGGAGTGCAAAGGGCCGCCCAGTTCCACCTCGCGCTCGATGTCCACCACCTCCCCCTTGCCCAGCCGCACCCGTGCGGTGATGCGGGTGGGATGGCCAAAGCTGTAGCCCCCCAGGCTCAACACCGAAAGCCCGTTGATCTGCCCGACCTTGGCACCCACCGTATCTACCAGTAGGGTGCCCCGTCGTACGTCCTCCTGTAAGCGCTCCTTGAGGCGGCTGGCCCGGTAGACCTGCTGGTCTATGGCTTGCTGCACATCCTGGGCTGCAATGACCGCATGTCCGGCTTGGGCTGCCCAGTAGTCGGCCTCGCGCAGCAGATCGAGCAGGGTCTCGAGGGCTACCGAAACTTTCTGTGCATCCGAAGCCAGACGTGAACCATGTTCGATTGTCCGTGCTACAGCATCCACTTCCAGAGGACGCAACCCTTCGTGCTGCACCAGCGAGGCCATCAGCCGGGCTAGGGCCAGTTCTCCATCCGTCGTGCGATCGAGCACATCTTCAAAATCGGCAGCCACCTTGAAGAGCTCGAGGAAATCGGGGTCGTAGGTGCACAGCAGATAGTAGAGCAACCGGTCGCCAACCAAGATCACCTTGACCTTCAGGGGAATCGGCTGGGGTTGCAAAGTCACGGTGCTGGACAAGCCCAACACATCCCCTACCGAGCGAATCTGGATTTCCCGGCTGCGCAAGGTTCGTTTGAGTTCTTCCCAGGCGTAGGGCTGCTGCAAGATCCGGCGCATATCCAGCACCAGATAACCACCATTGGCGCGATGTAGCGCCCCTGGGCGAATCAAGGTGAAGTCGGTGGCTAGATTACCAAACTGGGCGCGGTACTCAATGCGGCCCACCAGGTTTTGCAGCGAGGGGTAATCTTCTTCGATTACCGGCGCACCTCGATGGCCTGACCGATCTACCAGCAGGTTGACCTGGTAGCGATCAAAGGCTCGGCTGTCGGAAAACATTTTACCCAGAACCGCTTCCAGGGGGTTTTCCGGCTCGTTCTGCGCTGTTAAGAACTGCCCGGCATTTTCGATCAGGTCTTGCTCGACCACCTGCAGATGCTCGAGCACCCCTGGCAAATCGTGGTAGTGTTCGCGTACCCCCTTTAGCAGATGGCCAATCGCATAGCGGGCCACTTCACGGTTCAGCTCACGGATTTTCTCGCGCCGTTCGCTCTCCCACTGGGGAGCCTGCTGCAATATGGCTTGAAGTTTGCCGTGCAGCAATTCCATGGCTGTTTGAATCCGCTTTTGCTCGGCCTGGGGTAGTTTTTCAAAGGCTTCCGGCGTGATGATTTCCTTGTCTTGTACTGGGGCCAATCCCATACCCATGGGGGTGCGAATGATGGCGATATCCTGAAGATTGGCCTCACTCTGGATCGCATCGAAACTAGCTTGTTGTTTTTGCTTCAATTCTTCATCAATAATCTGCCGCCGTGTGCGATAGTCCTCGCTCTCAAAAGCCGCCGGGATGGCCACCCGTAGCTCGTCTACCAAGCGCTCCATATCGGCCTTGAACTGTCCACCCCGCCCAGCAGGAAGCGGCAGGGCTTTGGGCTTGTGCGGCTCGAGGAAGTTGTGGATGTATACCCAGTCCGAGGCTACTGTCTCCTGGGCTGCTTGCTGCAAGGTAAAGTGCCGTACCAGGCTAAGCTTTCCAATTCCCACGGGCCCCAGCGCATACAGGTTGTAGCCCTGGTGCGGAACCTTCAGACCAAATTGGATGGCCTGGGCAGCCCGCTGCTGACCTGGCAACTGTTCAAGAGGCTCGAGTTCGGCAGTGGTATGAAAGTTGAAATGGCCCCCGTCGCAAATGTTGCGTAGCGATTCCACTGGAAGCAGGTTGGCCTGAAACTGCCGAGGCTCAAGCATGCTCCTCACCCCTTGTAGTAGAGCCCAAATAATAGGTGAACCAGCCACGAGCCAGGCGAGCCACTTCCTCGAGTTTTCCCTGCTCTTCAAAGAGGTGGGTGGCCTCTGGCACCACCACCAGCTTTTTCACGCCGCCCAGGCGGTCAAAGGCTTGCTGGTTGAGCCTGAGCACCTCCTCATCCCGCCCACCCACAATGAGCAGGGTGGGGGCCGCGACTTTTTCCAGTGCATCCTCAGCCAGGTCGGGCCGCCCCCCTCGGGAAACCACCGCCCGAACCCATGCAGGATGCTTTGTCGCTGCCACCAACGCCGCAGCAGCCCCGGTACTGGCCCCAAAATAGGCTTGCTTGAGGTGTTTGGTTGGAGGATTCAGGGCCAGCCAGTCCGTCGCGGCCACCAGCCGCTCAGCCAATAAGCCCACATCGAAGCGATACTGCCGGGTGCAATCGTCTTGTTGCTCTTCTTCATAGGTGAGCAAATCGAATAATAAGGTCGCCAGCCCTGCTTGCTGCAATTCCTCAGCGATGTAGCGGTTGCGCGGGCTATGCCGACTACTACCGCTACCGTGTGCAAAAATCACCATCCCGCCTGCCCCTGGAGGAATACCTAGATCGCCTTGAAGCAAGGCTTCGGAATCGAGTGGGATAAGGATAGGTTCGGTCTGGATCTGTTGGGCTCCACGCATAGCTCACCTCATCTCCATAAAACTGCACCATTCCACCCCTAAAACCAGTCTGAGGCGGGGGAATTACCAAGGCGTTACAAGGCCCTTGTCGAAAATCTCAAACACCACTTGTGAGATGGCATTACGCCAGGCTCTATACTTGAATTGGGGCTCGTACAGGACAAACCTATAAAGCGTGGAAATCTATGGCAGGCCGATCTGAAATCAAAAACATGGCGCTCTTTTGCGATTTCGAGAATATTGCGTTGGGAGTACGGGAGGCCAAGTATCCCCAGTTCGACATTCAAAAAATCCTCGAGCGGCTTTTGCTCAAAGGCAACATTGTGGTTCGCAAGGCTTATTGCGACTGGGAACGCTACAAAGAATTCAAAGCCGACATGCACGAGGCCGGTTTTGAACTGATCGAGATTCCCCACACCCGCCTCTCGGGCAAAAACTCCGCCGATATAAGACTGGTGGTAGACGCCCTCGACCTCTGTTATACCAAGTCCCATGTAGACACTTTTGTGGTGATTAGCGGCGACTCCGATTTCTCCCCGCTGGTTTCCAAGCTGCGAGAAAACAACCGGCTGGTGATCGGGGTGGGGGTCAAGAAGTCCACCTCCGATTTGCTGACCGCTGCTTGTGATGAGTTCATCTTCTACGATGACCTAGCACAAGAAGGGGCTGCCAAAAAGCGAGTTGCCAGGCCCAGCAAGCAAGAGCCTAAAGCCAAAGCAGCTGATCAGAAACTCGAGCGCGACAAGCAACAACAAGCCATCGAATTGGTGCTCGAGACCCTCGAGGCTCTGCAAGCCGAGCGCGGTGAGGAGGAACGGATACTCAGTTCGTTGGTCAAGCAGACCCTTCGGCGCCGCAAGCCGGGGTTCAA
The DNA here is from genome assembly GCA_037440185.1 of Meiothermus sp. Taxonomy (GTDB): domain Bacteria; phylum Deinococcota; class Deinococci; order Deinococcales; family Thermaceae; genus Meiothermus. The sequence goes on from JBBIUP010000122.1 coordinate 5,434, forward strand.
CGAAGCCCCCTATGGTTTTCGCTCCTTTAGCGGGCTCCTCGAGGAAGCCCAGCGCCGGGGGTTGCTGCGCTTGGAGCGCGACGAGCGCTCGGGGGGCTATATTGTGTATCCTCGAAGCGAGTAATATCGTTCGATACAACGATTTTTGTGACACCGGGTATTCGTGGGAAACGCGATACGACCCCAAATTGGGGCTTGAGCAAAAACGCATAATAAATCCATGCTTCGAGACCTTCGCAGCGACTATACCTACGGCACCCTGAGCGAGCAGGAGGCCGATCCCAACCCCTTTAGGCAGCTCGAGCGCTGGCTGGCCGAGGCTATCGAGACCCACCTTTACGAACCCCACGGCATGACCCTTTCAACGGTAGGAGAGAACGGGCGGCCCAGCAGCCGGGTGGTGTTGCTGCGGGGGTTGGACGATGGGGGGTTGGTGTTCTTCAGCAACTACCAAAGCCGCAAGGGACGGGAATTGACAGCCAATCCCTGGGCTTGCCTCAACTTCTGGTGGCCTCCCCTGGAGCGCCAGGTGCGCATCGAGGGTCGGGTCGAAAAAGCCGAGCCCGAGTTCTCCGATGCATATTTCGCCAGCCGTCCCTACGATAGCCAGGTGGGGTCGGCGGCCAGCCCGCAAAGCGAGGCGATTGCCAGCCGGGGGGCGCTCGAGCAACGCATCGCCCTGCTCAAGGCCCGCTACCCCGAAATCGTGCCCCGTCCAGCCCACTGGGGGGGATACCGCCTAAAGCCCGATACCTTCGAGTTCTGGCAGGGCCGCCCCAGCCGCCTGCATGACCGGCTGGTCTACCGCTTGCAGCCGGACGGGAAGTGGAAAATAGAACGGCTGGCTCCCTGAAAGCAGTGCCCACTCCTTGTACCCTGCTAACCTGTAAAGTGTTTATGAGAACCGTGATGAGACGAAACATTAAGGGTTATGTTATGTAAATACAAGAAAAAATACCCATAAATAGCCATTTGTTTAATTTTGCAAGCTCTCATCTCACCATTTGATTTGCACGCTCTGGATAGGATAAAGTCCGGATGCCAGACACAGAAAAAGCTACCCTGTACTACCAAAACAAAACCATTCGCTACACCATCCGCCGCAGTGCCCACCGCCGGACGGTGGGAATTACCATTGATGCTCAGGGGGTGCGGGTCGCCGCACCTAGACGTATGCCCCTCGAGCAAGTGATTGCTCTGGTCAACACCAAAGCCCGCTGGATCGCCGACAAACACACCGCGTTTAAGAGTCGCCTGGAGCCGCGCAAGCGCTTTGTGAGCGGGGAAGAGTTTTTGTACCTGGGCCGCCGGGTTAGCCTTCAGGTACAGTCCGAGGATTCGCCCCCTCGCCAGGGGCGGGGGCGCGGCAAGCCCAACGCCTCGATTCAGCCCGAGTTATTTGATTTCAACTTTTTGCCTACCAAACCCCGACCCAGGGCAGCAGTGGCCCTTAAAGGCAACGTGTTGCATGTACAGGCCGATGTTTCCTCAATGCAGGGCACTAAAGAGGTACGGGAAATTCTGGAGGACTGGTACAAGACCCGTGCCGAAGAAGTAATTGCCCGCCGGGTGCAACACCATGCCGATCAACTGGGCTGGCGCATGCCCAAGGTGCTGATCCGCAACCAAAAAAAGCGTTGGGGGAGTTGCAACGCCAAGGGTGAGTTGCGCTTCAACTGGCGGTTGGTGATGCTGCCCTTGCCGGTGCTGGACTATGTGGTAGTACACGAGATGGCGCACCTCAAGGTGCTCAACCACAGCCCTCGTTTCTGGGCCTTGGTCGAGCAGATCATGCCCGACTACAGGGCGCGTCACCAGGCACTACATGAGCTGGGAATGGGCCTGTACTGGTAGCTACCACGCTCATGTGTGTTGCGTCCATGTGCAGACGTAACTGAACCAAAGTCCGTTAGCTCAGAACTTGCACCTAGAGCGGTTCTTGGAAAGAACCCGGCAATCCTCGAAAGT
>JBBIUP010000123.1:0-7381 GCA_037440185.1 Meiothermus sp.
CTAAAGGTAAGACAGCCATAAGACGGCCCCTCCACAGACTGTGGATGTGGGTCGTCTTGCACCATCCAGAACCAGTCTCCAAATCCTCGCCAGCTACATTCTCAAGCTCGAGGGTCGAGAAGGGGTTTTGCTGTTTGTGCTGCACGATCTTCGCGGTGGAGAGCGGCTGGTCTTCGACTCGGCAGAAGCACTCAAGCGCTTTCTCGAGCGCTCTGCCGCCGTAAGACGGCGATAAGACGGCCCATCGCCAGACTGGGTACAGGAGGGCAGCATGAAACGAAGGTGGATCGGGATTCTAGCAGCGCTGGTGTGGGTACTGGTGGCCTGTGGGGGCAGTCCTCAGGCAGGCCAAAACGGGGTGTGGGACAACTCGAGCTGGGACTCGGCGAATTGGCAGTAGGGAGGCTAATATGAAAGGTCGGAACATCTTCTATTTCTTTTTGGGTGCAGTCTTGGTAGCCACTGGCTTGTATGGGCTGTCGGTGGGCAACCTGACCAACTTCACCGCCGGAACCCCCATCCGGGCCAACGAGGTGAACACCAACTTTAGCGTTCTACGGACGGCCATCGAAGCCCTGGAGGCCCCAGTGGACAGCGCTCGGCTAGCCGACGAGGCCGTAACCGCCGCCAAGATGGCCGACCAGGGTTGCCCGAGTGGACAAGCCCTGGGCGGCTACAACGACGGGGACCTGAACTGCGTGGCGGTGCAGGGCGGGGCGGGCCTGACCGCGGTAGCGCGGGACGGTACTCTGACCGGCAATGGCACTGCGGGCAGTCCACTGGGATTGGCGAACAACAGCGTCAACACCCCCAGGCTGGTCAACGGAGCGGTCACCACCGGGAAGCTGGCCGAAGAAGCCATCACCTCGAGCAAAATAGCCAAACTACCCCTGACCCTGGAGTCCACCGGCGCACCCCAGCTCGAGGTGCGCGAGACCAGCGCGGGGCAGTTCAGCCAGCTCCGCCTGAGCACACAGGGCAATCCCAACTTCTGGGACATCGCGGCCCGCGACGTACTCAACATCTACCGTGAAGGTAGCGGCAATGTGGTCACCCTCCAGACCAACGGTGACATGAACCTGACCGGTGACTTGTCCCAGCCCCGCGACAAGGACGGCACCACTAAGGCTTCGGCCCTGGTAATCTGCGGTACTGCTTCTGGGCTATCCCGTTCTTTCAACAAGGTGGCCGGAGTCATAAGCGTTAGCGGCGGTACGACCGGCACCTGTACGGTAGTCTTTGGCTTTAACATCAGTGACCGTTTCTGGCAGGTTAGCTCGTACAGGGTGAGCGGAACCACTGGGATTGACCCTCAGATTGTCAACTGCGAATTTAGCGCGGGGGCGGGCAACGACAGACTGACTTGCGTGGTGCGCAGCATCACCACCGGCAATCCGCAGAACGGTTCGTTCATGATCACGGTGTTTTAGGAGAAGGCAATGAAACGGCTTCTTCCGGCAATCCTTCTTGGGCTGGCCTTGGGGCTGGCCCAGGGGGTGCCGCTGCAAAGCGGAAAACAGTACGCGGCGGGCACGCGGGTCAGCTCGCCCTGGACGGGGGTTTCCTTTATGGTGCCCCAGGGCTACCGGGGCGGCTACGACCCCGAGGCCGAGGGCTTCGTGATGAGCAGTGCAAAAAAAGACTACCTGGCGGTCTATGCCCTGTCGGCAGCGGCCCCAGAGGAATTTGCCGAGTATCTGCTGGAGGCATTGGGAAAGCAGGGGATGCAGCTTCAGCTCAAGGGAGAGCCCAGGCAAACCCAATCCACCCTTAGTGCCCAGGCCGTGGCCCGCACCGCGCAGGGGCTACTGAGCTTCTACTTCACGGCCAAGCAGGGTCAGGCCGGCAACCTGCTGGCGGTGGTGGGGCTGGCAGCTCCCAAGGACGAAGCTGCCCTCAAAAAAGCGGCGGATGGGCTGCTGGCCTCGGGACAGCTTGGCATGCCCCAGGCCGAAGCCTGGAAGCGCGAGCTGGGCGGGGTGTTGCTTACCCTCAAGAGCCGCAACAGCGCCTGGAGCCGCAACCCCAATCCCAGCCGTAGCGCTACCTTCAGCAGCAATACCAAGGAGAGCTACGTCTTCTGTTCCAACGGACAGTACGCCTTCAACACCAAGACCGAGCGCTTCCTGAGCAACGCCGCAGGCTACATCGAGTCCACCGACTCCGATGGGCACTCGGGGGAATGGAACCTGATTGCCAACATCATCGGCACGCCGATTTTGTATCTGGAAGCCAGCAACGGCAAAAGCTTCGAGTACGTCTTGCGCGTGCCTGGGCAAGGTAGCCTGGCGCTGGATGACCGGGTTTACACGGTGGGGCCCAGCGAGCAATGCAATTGAGGATTGGTTCAAGCCCCGGCAAAGGATAGCTCTGCCACCTCGACCATTGGAGAACCCACAATACCCATCATGGGATGCCATTCCAACTCGGTGCCCAGAGCACTAATCTGCGAGAGCAGCTCGAGGAAGTTCCCCGCCACCGTGAAGTTCTCGACCGGGTAGGCGGTCTCGCCACCCTCCAGCTTCAGACCCAGGGCTTGCAGGCTGAACTCACCCGAGATAGGGTTGGCCCCAGCGTGCAGGCCCATCATGTCGGTGACCACGATGCCGTTGTCCATCTTCACGCCCTCACCGGGCTGGACGAACAGGTTGGTGGGCGCAATGCCCAGCACACCCTTGTAGCTGCGCGAGGCATGGCCGGTGTTCTCCACCCCCATTTTGCGGGCGGTCTCGGAGTTATGGGCAAAGGTCTGCAACACACCGTTCTCGATCAGCACCGTGCGTTTGGCCGCCGTCCCCTCGGCATCGAAAGGACGCGAGGCCAGCCCGCCCTTGAGGGTGGGGTCGTCCACCAGGGTGAAGATTTCCGAGGCGATCTGTTGTCCAATCCTGCCCGACAGCAGGCTCTTGCCCTCGAGCACATTCTTGGCCGAGAGCATGAACATGCCCATCACGGCCAGCAATTGCCCAAAGGCTTTAGGCTCGAAATAGGCTTTGTAGCGCCCGGTCTTGAGCGGTCTGGCCCCTAGCAATCGGCCGGTTTTCTGAATGAATTCCTGGGCGGTGCGGCCAGGGTCTAGGCTGTGGAATTCCTTGGAAATGTCCAGTTCAAATGACTGCTTGAGGCTGCCTCCCTCGCCCATCACCGCGTAGGCCATCAGGGCACCGTATCCGTTGCGATAGGCCCCCGAAACCCCCTGGGTCGAGCCGAGGGCGGCCTGGGTCTCGTTCTCGGAGTAGCGGGTCATCTGCACCTGCCGCATGCGTGGGTCGGCCCGCAAACCCGATTCCACATCCAGGGCAGCCTGGCGTTTGTGCTCCAAGGGCGCCGAGAGACCCTCGCCCAAGAGGTCGTGGCGGCCCAGTTCACCCCCAACAGGCAGGAATCCTCCCACCTCCGACTGCAAAAGCGCGTTCTCGTGGGCCTCTGCCAGTACCCAGTCGAGGGCCTCCGGGGTGCGTTCCTCGGTATAGGCATAGCCGGTTTTGCCTTCTACCACCACCCGCACTCCCACCCCGCCCTGGGTGGCCTGGGTAATTTCTTCAACCTTGCCGCCATGGGCCTGTACGGTCAGTTCACGGCTATGGGTGGCCAGCACCTCGGCATCAATCCCCATTGCACGGGCCTTTTGCAGCAGATAATCTCTGGCTTGTTCGAAAGTCATAAGTACCTCGCAGTAGTGCAGAGGGTTGGGGGTAGAGAGCAGAGGGCCAAAGAATTGTTTTAGGCTCTCAGCCCTCGGCCTTCAAGCTTGTCCCCCCACCACAATCTCCGAAATGAGCAGATGGGGCTGCCCCACTTCTGTGGGGATGCTACCCGAGAGCGAACCGCACATACCTGCCCCGGTCTGTAGGTCATCCGAAACCGCCACAATTTTCATGATGCTGTCCGGGCCTTTGCCCACCAGCATGGCCCCGCGCACCGGTTCTTCAACGCGCCCCTTGCGAATGATGTAGCCCTCCTTGACCCCGAAGTTGTACTCGCCCGAGCCAGGCCGCACCTGTCCACCGCCCATATCGGCGGCGTAGAGGCCGTATTCGATGCCCTCGAAGAGCTTTTCCTTGGGGGTGTGGCCGGGGGCAATGAAGGTGTTGCGCATGCGCGAGGTGGGAGCAAAGGTATAGTCCTGACGCCGCCCCGAGCCGGTAGGGCGATAGCCGGTGAGCATGCCGCCCAGCTTGTCCACCATGTAACTCTTGAGCACCCCGTTCTCGATCAGCACCGTACGCTCGGTCGCCATGCCTTCGTCGTCGAACTCCTGCGAGCCCCAGCCGTGGAGGGTGGTGCCGTCATCAATATAGGTCACACAGTCCGATGCCACTTTTTCGCCTAGCTTGTCGGAAAGTACACTGGTTTTCTTGGCCACCGAGGTGGTTTCCAACAGGTGTCCCAGCGCTTCGTGGAAGATTACCCCGCCGAAGCCATTGCCAATCACCACCGGCATGGTGCCAGCGGGGGCTGGCTTGGCCCGCAGGTTGGTGAGGGCTTGCAACCCTGCTTGACGCCCCACCTCGGCAGGAGGATAGCGGTCGAAGAGCTCGAGGCCCATGGAGAGGCCCGGCCCCACCACCCCGGTCTGCATTCCGCTTTCGTCCTGGGCAATGGCGGTGACGTAGAGGCGGGTGCGCACCCGGTGGTCTTCAGCCCAGGTGCCTTCGCTGGTAGCAATCAGCACCTCCTGATCCCACTCCAGCAGATTGGTCTGCACCTGCTTGACCTGTGGCCCTACCTGGGCCCCGGCCTCAGCCTCGTGGATGCGCTCGAGGCGGTAGCGCTTGTCCCTGGCGGTAAAGGGAATCTGGGGGGCGTGCAGCCCCTGGGCCACAGCCTTGCGAAAATCGAGGCCGCCCCGGCCCAAATCATCCACCTGTCCGGCGTTGCCTTTGAGCTTGACCAGGGTTTCGGTCACCTCGAGCAGGCTCTGGGGGTTCAGGTCGTTGGTGTAGGCGTAGACCACCTCTGTACCATAAAACAATCGCAGTCCAGCCCCGTATTCGATGCCACTGGTAGCCTCCTTGACCTCGTCGGAAAGCACCCGCAAGGCCCGCCGCCGCCAACGCTCCACATATAGCTCGGCGTAGTCGGCTCCACCTGCACGGGCCCTTTGCAACACATCACCAACTAAAGTTTCTGCTAACACCAGGCCCCTCCTGACTTTGGGTTGTTACAGCTTTCTCCATATACCGATTGTTGGGCTAAGCTGGGTGAAATGAAACAAGTCATATCACCAAGCTCTCTCACCATCACCCGACCCGAGCAAGCCCGCTTCCTGCTAGACCTCTCACAGCGGCGCTATTTGGAGCCTTTCGTGGGCCGCGAACTCACCGTCACACAAGCCGCCGCCGAGATTGGGGTGCGTCCCAACACCCTGCTCTATGCGGTGCGGCGGATGCAGAAGGCCGGGCTTTTGCAGGTAGTGCAGACCATACAGCGCAAGGGACGGGCCGTAAAACTCTACGGCCCCACCGCTGAGGTGTTCTTTTTACCTCATAGCGCCCTGTCCCGGGGGGGGCTCGAGGAGGCCATCGCGCTGGTAGACCTGGAAGGCGAAAGGCTCCTCCGGCAGAACATCGTGCTGGCCCGCAGCGACCACTATCCCACCTGGGGCTTTCGCATGTTTCGCCATTCAAATGGGCAGGTCTATCTCAATACTGCACCGGATGCCCGCCGCGATCTGGATTTGCTGGGGCTGGAGTCCCCGGCTGCTTTTAGCGTCTGGTTCTCCCCACTGAATCTCGGTTTTAGCGACGCCAAGGCCTTGCAAAGAGAATTGTTTGCCCTGCTGCAAAAATACCAGGCAAAGCAAGGCGCCCAGCGCTATATCCTGCGGCTGGGGCTGGCCCCGCTGTTGCGGGAGTATGTTTCACCTTGAGCAAAGCCGCAAGCGCCAGATGATCCAGTGTTCAGAGCTTAAGTTGCGCCAGGGTAGATTGGCCAAACCCGCGGAATCGGACTATGCGTACCAGGAGACACTTAGGGCCAAGGTTTCCTGCTCAAACTCATATCCCTCTGTGCTTCCATGTTAAGTCAATCCCAGGAGAAACTCACGTTTCGCCTTTCACTTTGCTTAAACTAAACCTATTTTGAAGAAGCCTCTTGCCTCCATCTTCTTGCTTATGGCGGTACTGTTTTGCAACGGGGTCAGAAGCCAGAACCTGCCACCGGTGCGCATTGGCGACCAGCCGGGATTCACACGGGTGGTGCTGGATTTGCCTAAAGAGGCTACCTACCAAATCGAGCCTCTGGGAGCCGCGCTACGGGTGACGCTGCCAAGCCAGACCGTCACGCCCGGCATCCATTTTGTCAGCCTGCCGGAACTAGCGGGCTATGTGATGGAGCAATTTGAAGACCGTGCGGTATTGATCCTGCTCACCCCCCAGGGCGTGACCCCCCGCTCAGGCTTTAAAACCATGGTACTGGCCGCCCTGGAGGGGGATGGGCAGCGTTTGGTGATTGACCTTTCGGGGGCCTTTGTGGATACCAGTCCGCTGCCCAACTCCCCTGGTTTCCGCTTTGTCAAGGCCAATGGAAGGCGTTTTTCGGTGGTATTGGATGCCGGGCACGGTGGCCCCGACCCCGGTGCCGTGGGGCCAGTACTGGAAAAGGCGGTGAACCTCGAGGTGGCCCTGCGGGTGCGCCGCTGGCTGCAAAACGCGGGCGTGGAAGTCATCATGACCCGCGAAAGCGATATGGTTTTTTCGCCAGACAAGCGTACCGACCTGACCCAGCGCGTAGCCCTGGCCGAGGGCAAAAACCTCTTTGTTTCCATTCATGCCAACGCCATCGTGCCCGCCCGCGCCGATGGCTGGTGCGGCCTGGAGGTCTACTACTTTGGCCCCAGCAACGCCCGTCCCTTCTTCCCACCCCCGGCTCCGCTCTTGCCTACCTTACCCATCGCTGTCGCACCCAGCCCCTTGGATGCACTCACTGCCGCCCAGCCTCCCTCAACGCAAAGCAGCCCACTCGATCCGGGCGCCCAGCCCAGCCCCGAGGATGTCAACCCCATCCCGCCGCAGAGCTTGCCCACCCCCACCCCCCAGATGAACTCGCTACGCCGTATGGAACTCTCGCGCACCCTAGCCACACGGGTGCTGTCGTACATGCTGGGAGCCACTGCTGCTGTCAACCGGGGCGTACGCAGTTCCGATTTCTTCGTAGTTCGCTATACCACCGTACCAGCCATCCTGGTCGAGATGGGCTACCTGAGCCACCCCATAGAGGGCTTCAACCTGCGCGATTCCAACTACCTGGATCGCATCAGTTACGGCATTGCCAGGGGGGTGCTGGAATACCTTGAAAACGACCATCCGCTCGAGTGAGCCACTTGCATTAGAAGTCTGATTTTACGCAGTCAAGTCGCAAGCTGTGTCATACCGGCTTA
>JBBIUP010000124.1:0-5343 GCA_037440185.1 Meiothermus sp.
TCCCCAGTGTCAAAAGAGTTTCTGGGCTGCTCGAGATAACTCAAATCCCCGCTTGTCCCGATTGGTACAGCGCAACCGAGCCTGGGTCACATCACAACGGAAGCCCCCTTCGCTCCAGACCCTGCCATAAGACAAGGTGGGTAGACTGGGATTGGCAACAGTATCGCCCACACACCAGCGCTCGGCCCGGCCCCGCTCCCCCATCCCGAAGGCGTTGCCCCAATCCAATACACAGTCTTTGGGTTTGGCCGGTATCCGAGCCTGGTTTTGCAGGAGGTCGCAACGCAAAATGGCCTCGCCGGCCACCCGGTCTACAAAAGCAAAGCAGTGAATATTGCCCGAGGGGGTTTTGAAGCCACCCAGCTCTTCGTAGCCCTGGGCTTGGGAGAAGGCTAAAAACAAAAGGCAAAACCACAGCACAGCATTCTTCATGAGCTACCTCCGGAGTCTAAGCGAGTCCACGATGGGCTTGATCAAGGGGTCGTAGGTTTTCTTTTGGGAAGCCGGATACTCCAGATACACACTGATATAGGCATCCCCCGTGGCTTTGGTGTAGTGGTACACAACCATAGACCCTTTCTTATAGCCCGAGACCACAAAGAATTCGGGCCTGAGAACCCTGTAGGTTACTTGCAGGTCTTTCTGGGCCAGCCTATAGGTTTCTGGTAGCGATAGCACCTGGTTAGAGCCAAATGCAATGAGCCGGGCAGCCCCTAAACGAAACTCCTGCCCATCCCCGTTTTGGGGTGGTGGTTGGGGAGCCATGAAAGCAGGTCGCTGTACGCAAAAGCCGAAGCGCTCGTTGCAGTACGTTGACCAGCCTGCTGCCCACGCCACGCCACCTAGCCAAAAAAGCAGTAACCAGCGAACCATGTTTTACCTTTTTTCGGGCGCAAAATCGCTAAACAGGTTGGCCCAGGTGATGCTGTCTACTACCCCATCGGTACGTACCTTGACCCCGCCCGCGCTCTGGAGACGACGCTGAAAGGCAATCACCGCAGCCTGGGTTTTGGGGCCGTAGATGTTATCGGCTGTACCCAGCTCACTATAGCCAAGCTCCAAGAGCCGCTCTTGCATCAAGCCCACCTGAAAACCGCTGATACGGGGGTTCTGTAACTGTATGGGACGCACAAATAGAGGAATTTGCACCTGCCCGTTGTAAAACATCAAAGCCCAGGTATTAGGCCCAACCACCCCTTCTCCGTCGGCAGTGAGGTTGCCATTGACCCGCTGAAATCTGAGCACCGCTTGCCTGGTTTTAGGGCCGAAAACACCGTCGGCTTCGCCCAGCTCGCTATAGCCCAGAGTTAACAAGTAACGCTGGATGGCCTGTACATCCGAACCTTTGAGTCGGGTGGTTTGCAGGCTGAGCGGACGGGTATAGAAGCTAGCTTGGGCCAGGCTTTGCAGTAAGAGGAGAAAACACAGAATGGTGAGGAAAAAGGGCAGGCTTTTGCGCATATTGTCCCCTTAGCCCAGGCTAGCAAATCGTGGCTGTAGAACCGGGTTATTTGCCGTCAAATCGCAGGCGGCCCAACCCGCCTTCGCCAACACTTGCCGCTCCAGAAATCATAACCATCTGCAACCAGCCCCGTTCGCCAAATCATCAAAACGACTATACTCTGGCTATTCGTCATGATCGGCTACGTTATCAATCGTCTAATCGCCGCCATCCCCACCTTGTTGGGCGTGGCGGTTATCACCTTTTTGCTCATGCGGGCGGTGCCGGGCGATGTGGTTACCAGCCTGGTGGGCCTCGAGGCCAACGTAAGCCCCGAGCGCATGGCCGAGTTGCGCCGCCTCTTCGGACTCGACCTGCCCCTGCACGTCCAGTTTGGGCAGTGGCTGGGAGCCGTGGTTCAGGGTGATTTCGGCAGCAGCCTGCGCACCGGGCGCGAGGTATCCCAAGACCTGGCCCTGCGTTTCCCCGTGACCCTGCAACTCACCCTTATGGGCCTGCTGACAGCCTTGCTAATTGCGGTGCCTTTGGGGGTTCTGGCAGCCATCCGGCGGGGTGGGTTTGTGGACTACTTCGCCTCGCTTTTTGCCATTCTGGGGCTATCCGTACCAGGTTTTTTCCTGGCGCTCTTGCTTATTTTGCTCTTTGCTCTGGCCCTGGGCTGGCTGCCGCCCGCCGGTTTTGTTCCCTTTGCCGAAAACCCCAGTGAAAACTTCCGGCACATGATTCTGCCCGCCCTTTCGCTGGGCCTGATTCTGGCGGGCGCAGTCACCCGCATCCTGCGCAGCTCCATGCTCGAGGTGCTTTCCCGCGACTACATCCGCACCGCCCGGGCCAAGGGGCTCTCGGAGCGGGTGGTGATCTTCCGCCATGCCCTGCGCAATGCCCTGATTCCGGTCATCACCGTCATCGGTATCCAGTTTGGCTCGTTGCTGGGCGGAGCCGTCATCATCGAGCAGGTCTTCAGCCTGCCCGGCGTAGGGCGCTTTGCCCTCGAGGGCATCAACCTGCGCGACTACCCGGTGGTGCAGGGCACGGTCTTGTTTGTCGCCACGGCTGCGGTGCTGGTTAACCTGCTGGTAGACCTACTCTATTCCCTGATTGACCCGAGGATTCGCTATGAGTAAGACGGAGCGACCGTCAGGAAGCAAGCGACTGGAATCTACCACCAAACAGCTCTGTGTGGAAGTACCCAACAGCCACCCAATAAAGCCTCGTCTTGTAGCTTCTTTCTGCCCTTTCCCAATCATGATGCTGCTTCAATTTCTCCACCCCACCCCCATCAGCGGAGGATGCCGATGACCACCCAGCCTTCTGCCACTTCGTCTGCATCGGCCCTGATCTGGAAATCCCTGATCCGCAATCGCTCCGCTGTTATCGGTGGAATCATCACCCTGGTGGTGCTATTGGGCGCGCTGCTGGCACCCATTATTGCCCCCTGGGATCCCCTCAAGTTCGACCCCCCCAACCGCCTCAGCGGCCCTTCGGCAGAGCACTGGCTGGGCACCGACCAGTACGGGCGCGACTTGCTCTCGAGGGTGCTCTTTGGAGCGCGTTTCTCCCTCTCGGTCGCAGCGGTCTCGGTACTGGCAGGGTTGTTGGTCGGCGGAACCCTGGGTTTGCTGGCCGGTTATTTTCGCGGCTGGTTCGACCTGGCCATTTCCCGCCTGGCCGATATCCTGATCGCTTACCCAGCCATCTTGCTGGCCATCGCTTTCCTGGCTTTTTTAGGGGGCGGCTTCATCAACCTGGTGCTGGCCATCTCGGTGGTGTTTGTGGGGCCTTTTATCCGGGTGGCCCGGGCCGCAGTTCTGACAGTGCGGGAAGAGCTGTATGTGGAGGCCGGGCGGGCTGTGGGCGCATCGGATGCCCGGATGATTTTCCGCACCATCCTGCCCAATGCCGCTGCTCCTCTAATTGTTGAAGTCACCCTGCGCTTCGCCTATGCGGTACTGGCCGAAGCCGCCTTATCGTTTCTGGGACTGGGTATTCAACCCCCCTTCCCTGCCTTGGGTTCGATGGTCTCGGAGGGTCGGGCCTTCCTCTCGCTTTCGCCCTGGGGTTCGATTGTTCCGGGTTGCGCCATCGTGCTGATGGTGCTGGGTTTCAACCTGCTGGGCGATGGCCTGCGCGACGCCCTCGATCCCCGGTTGCAAAAGGTTTAGCTTTGGTCATATACCGGTATAATCACCGGTAAGGAGGCACCATGAAAAGACTGCTGGTTCTGTTGGTTCTGGTTCTAGCCGCTATTTCGTTGGCGCAAAGGTCGGGGGGCATTCTGCGTGCCGGAATGCAAACCGACCCAGTCGGGCTCGACCCCCACACCACCAATGCAACCGCCAGCCGTAACGTGCTGGAGAATATCTACGACACCGTAGTGATGCTCGATAGCCGGGGGCGGATCGTGCCCGGTTTGGCCCAATCCTGGTCGGCCTCGCAAAACGGTCTGACCTGGACGTTCCGTCTGCGTCCTGGTGTGACTTTCCACAACGGCGATCCCCTCAAGGCTTCCGATGTGGCTTTCTCCATCAACCGCATCAAAGACCCTGCTACCAGGAGCCCTCGTGCCAACGACTTCGCCGTGGTACGCTCGGTAACGGCCCCCAACGACAGCACGGTGGTCATGACCCTGAGCCAGCCCTTCACGCCCCTGCTGGCCAAACTGGCCTTCAGCACCAACGTGGTGGTCTCGGAAAAAGTGGCCAGGGAAAACGGCAACGACCTCAACAAGGCCGTGATCGGGACAGGGCCCTTCCGCTTTGTGGAATACATCCCCCAGACCCGCCTGGTGGTACGCAAGTGGGATAAATACTGGCAAAAAGACAACAAGGGCATCCAACTACCCTATCTAGACGGCATCACCTACACCTTCTACCCCGACCCCGCCGCGCGTTCCACCGCGCTCCGGGCTGGAGCCGTAGACTGGATCGAGTATGTCACTGCCGCCGATGTAAACGTGCTTAGGGCAGATCGCAACCTGACCGTGGCTGGTGGCCCCTCGGCCAACTTCCGGGCGCTCTACTTCAACACCACCAAAGAACCCTACAACAACCCCAAGGTGCGCCAGGCCATCGCCCTTGCTATTGACAAGAAGGCCGTTGTGGATCTGGCCCTCTTCGGCACCGGCGGTATTGTGGCGAGGGGCACTACCATCCCCTCTGGAGCCTACGCCTTCACCAACAGCCCCTACAACACCCGCAACGTAGCGGAAGCCAAAAAGCTCCTGACCGAAGCAGGATTGCCTAGTGGCTTCACCATGAACCTCTATGTCACCTCCACCTACGACTTCCTGCGCACTCCCGCCGACGTGATCCGCGACAACCTGGCCGAAGTGGGCATTCGCGTCAACATCCAGGCGGAAGACTGGAGCGTCTACCTGCCCAAAGCCCTGCGCAGCGAGTTCGACGTGACCCTGCTGGGTACCTCGGGACAGGCCGACCCCGATGACTATCTCTTCAACACCTTCCACCCCTCCTCGGCCCTGAACCTCTCCAAGTACAAAAACGACCGTGTCACCCAGTTGCTGGAACAGGGACGGCGGGTCTCGAGCCAGAGCGAACGCCAGCGCATCTACACACAGGTGCAGGAGCTGGTTTTGCAGGATAGCCCCATGGCCTTCCTGTTCCACTCCGCCCAGTACGAGGCCATGAACCGTCGCGTGCAGGGCTTCTTGCACTTTCCCAACACCAGCTACCTGGCTTTCCGCTACACCTGGCTGCAATAGCCACTTGTGCATCCCAAAGGCGACCCTTCGGGTTCGCCTTTTTTATTTGGTTCCCTTCCTTATCACATGAAACCTGGGCGAATCATTTCAAACATCAGAAGTGCTGTCATTGCGAACATCCCCCTCGAGCTCTCCGACGAGCAGACCTTCGCCATCCCCT
>JBBIUP010000124.1:5443-7361 GCA_037440185.1 Meiothermus sp.
CGCCATCCCCTCCAGGTTAGCCGCATAGCGGCTATGGCATACGCCATCCCCTCGCGGAAGTGTGCAGGATGTGAGGCACTCCAGGAATACCTGGGTGGATGGGCTTTCACTGAATTGCCTCGATACCTTCGGCGTCTCGCAGTGACGGTGGCATCTTGGATGAAATGATACAACGCTAAAGGCAGTTTTCTTATCCCACATTTCACCTCCCTCCATCACGAGATAATCGGCCCATGCGCCAAGTGGCTTTGATGTTGCTGGTATTGGGAACAGCCCAAGCCCATTTTGATACGCCACTGCCCGATTCAAAAATTGCCCAGCCCGCCCGGCAGTTTGGTCTGCCACTGCAAGGCCCTCCAGGGCCTGACACCTGGCTGTTGGGACAGCTTTACGGCAATACTACCGGTGCCTACCGCCAGCGCAACACCGGCTACCGGGCTGGGCAAGGGATTCATTTTGGCCTGGATTTTTCGGCCCGTTGCGGCACCCCAGTGGTGGCAATTGGGGATGGGGAAGTGACGGAGGTGGATGGGCCGCACGGTTCCCCACCGCATAACCTGGTGATTGAACATGGGAATGGACTATCCAGTTTATACGGACATTTATTGGAGCGCTCTCCTTTGCGTGTGGGAAGTCGGGTCAAGCGCGGGCAGGTAGTGGGCAAGGTGGGTGATTCGCAGTTTAGCTGTACCGCAGCCCCACACCTGCACCTGGAAATCCGCGATAGCTCGCACCAGCGTTTTTTCAATCCAATCCCCTACATAGCTGCCGACTGGGATTCACTCAGCCTAGTAGGTGGGTTCTCGAGGGGTTTCCAGCGCGATCTGGACAGTCCCCGCCGCTGGCAACACCCCGACAGCCAGCCCCAAGCAAGGCGCGGTGGCCCCCTGCTGAACAACTATCCCCGTACCTGGCCACCGGTACCCGGAACCAATGCCCAGCCCAAAACCTTACCGGGTAATTTTGCCGGACTGCCTGGGTCTGCCCTATTGTCCAGTACAACCCGGCTAGAAACCAGCAACCCCTCCAACCCTCGCCGTATCACCGATGGGGGTTGCTGTGTAAACCCTATCTGGAGCCCGGATTCCTCTACCGTGTTCTTCCTCGACAAGCCCAGCCCACAAAGCCCTAGTGCCTTCTACGGGGTTTCGGTGAGTCTGCCCACCCCGCCCAAAATCCTGCTCCCGCTGGCCTACTACTCCCCCGACCTTGCTTATGCAGTTGTGCCTGGAACTCCCAGTCTGATCCAGCGCATGTCGGATGGAAAACGTTTCAACCTCAATACCGAAGGCAGCAACGTGGTTTGGTCGCCAGGCAATCAGCGGGCTGCCTGGAACACCACCAGCACCCAGGGCAACTTCGACCAACGCAGCACCCAGGTCTGGATTGCCGACCTTGGTGGTACACCGCAGCGCGTTGCCACCCTCTATGGCGGCGGGATGAGTGGCTGGCTGGACAGCGAAACCCTTCTGCTCTCGGGCAAACGTACACCCAGCGACCCGCTCCGCAACTTGGAAACGCTGAACCTATCTACTGGAAATCGCACCCCACTAACAAGTGCAATGGGTATGCGCAGCATCCTGCCCAGCCCGGACGGGCGCTGGATTGTCTACTATGTGGCCTTCGACCGCCCAGAGCGCAATGGCCTGTTCGCGATCTCCCGTAACGGCGAACAACGCGAGCTGGACTGGTTTGGCTCCTACCGCTGGCGCGATGCCCAGCGGCTGGTGTACATCCCCCTGGCCCTGGATACTTCCACTCACCGCCTCTACGAGTACAACCTGCAAAGCAACACCTCCGGTCTACTGGCCGACCTGAGCGCCAAGGTCTCCCACGACCAGTGGCAGGTTTCGCCCGATGGCGAGCGGGTGGTTTTCCTTAACAGCCGTGACCGCAACCTGTGGGTGTTGGAGTTGCC
>JBBIUP010000125.1:0-7330 GCA_037440185.1 Meiothermus sp.
CGGTGTTTTTGGGACGGGACGTGGATCAGCCCCGCAACCTGGCCAAGAGCGTGACCGTGGAATGATTTCCGCAATTTGGACTCACCGCGCTTCCCACAACTACGCCACACGGCGTGCGGCCTATAGGCTTCACTAAGATGTATCCCTGATGGGTTTGAAGTTTATCTTTGTGAAGCCGGTATCACCTCTCCCCCATCAAGCCCCATCAAAAGGGAGGTCTGCCCAACCGACTCCTTGACTTGGGTCGCTGGGGGCGTGCCTTGACCGGACTCGACCTGCGACAATAAAGCATGGAGATCTATCTGGGCACTGGTGGTTACACCAACGACGACTGGGTGGGTCTGCTCTACCCGCTCGAGGCCAAAAAAGACGAGTGGCTCTCGATCTATGCGCGAAACTTCAACGGGGTGGAGCTCAACTCTTCGTTCTACAACATACCCGGTATCAAAGCCTTCGCCGGAATGCTCAGGCGCAGCGAAGGGCGGGTGCACTGGGGGGTGAAGATACACCAGGGCATGACCCATGAACGCAACGCCAGCGACGAGGATTACCAGCGGCTTTTTGAATCGGTGGCCCCGCTACGCGATGCAGGGGTGCTGGGGCCATTTCTGGCGCAGTTTCCCCAGAGCTTTCACCGCACCCCCGAGAACCGCAAATATTTCGCCGCCCTGTCCCGGCACTTCGCCGACAAGACCCTGGCTCCCGGCGGCCTGGCAGTGGAATTTCGCCATACCTCCTGGGACAACGAGGAGGTGCGCGAAGCCTTCAGGAAAGCCGGGCTGATCTGGGTCAGCACCGACTATCCACCACTGCCCGGGCTGCCCAAAAACGAGCTGCATATCACCAGTGAGATCGCCTACATTCGGCTCTCGGGGCGCAACAAGGAAAAGTGGTACGAGGGCAAAGATCAGTCCGAACGGCACGATTACCGCTACAGCAAAGAAGAGTTGCACTTCTGGGTACGCTCGCTCCTGGCCGCTTTGGAGCACGAAACCCTCACCCAGGTCTGGTTCATCTTCAACAACACCACCAAGGGGCACGCACTGGTCAACCTAAAAATGCTGAGGGAGCTACTGGAGGAAGTGGGTTTGTAGCAAGTCATACGGAATTAGCCTGAACACTTTTGTGTGCGAGTCTAAAGCGTTCAGGCTAATTCCTCTTTTTCTCCCGTTGGTCGGGGGATTACTTGTAGTTGACCAACTCTAGTGGTTACACAAGTAATCCCCTTAAGCCGGTATCAGCGGCAGACCCCAACAGCACCCTCAATCCACAATTCCTGGCCAACACGCCCGTTCATCGGCCACTCGCCAGCCGAGGTCTGCTGAAAAAAAACACCAGTGCCAGTCCCACCAGCAAAGCCGAAAACACATAGGGATAGGCGGGAGAAAACCCATACAGCCAAGTACCCACCATAGGCCCCAGCATCCGGCCCAAACCCTGTGCAGCGCTGGACAAGCCCGCAATAGCCCCTTGCTCGTCGTCGGAAACCGCCAGCGATTGCGCTGCAGACAGGCCAGGGCTGGCTAGAGACCCCAGACCCAACAACACCAGTGAAGCAGTGAGCCACCCAAAATTGGGGGCAAACACCAGTCCCAGATAGCCCAGCATCAAGAGTGGCAGTCCCAGGCCAATCAGGGTTCGAGGGGGCCATTTGACCATACGCACCCAGACCCCCTGCACCAGCACCCCCACAAAACCAAAAATTACCAGGGCTATGCCTACGGTTTGGGCAGTCTGGGCCGAGCTAAGCGAAAGACGATCCTGATAGAGAAAGGCCACGGTTTGTTCCATCGCGATGGCAGCCAGGTTGATGCTCAGGCCAACAACCAGCAGGGGCAGGATGCGGGGGTCGGTCCAGGAGAGACGGGGCGGGCTGGGAAGACGGGCCTCGAGCTTGCGCGACTCGGGCAAGGCCAGCCAGACAAAAAGTGCGTTCAGAAGGGCCAGGCCAGCCGAAAAAATGACCGGCACCAACAGTCCAAAATGGGCCAGACCCGCCCCAATGGCCGGGCCAAAAATGACCCCCAGGCCAAAAGCGGCCCCCAGCACAGCAAAATTTTGGGTGCGCTTATCTCTTGGGGTGATATCGGCCAGGTAGGCCTGGGCGGTAGGCAGGGTCGCGGAGGAAAAAGCCCCGCCCAGAAGCCTCGCTGCCAACAAGGAGCCAAACAGGCCCCAACCCAAAAGCACCTTCTGGTAGCCTAGCCAGGCAAAAAAGGTGAACAGAAAAAAGCTGGCAGCGAAACCCACAATTCCCAGCAACAGGATAGGCTTACGCCCCACTACCTCGCTTCGCCGCCCCCAGTAGGGCGCCAGAATGAATTGCATGAGGGCATAGCCAGTAGAGAAAAATCCAACCTGCACTTCGCTCAGCCCCAGTTCGCGGGAAAGCGGCCCCAGAATTGGGAACAAGACCGATAGACCTAAAATGCTGTTGAAAAGAGTCAGAAAAAGCAACGAGAGCGGGTTCACTGCCGAACAGTGTATCGCCTCAGGTGAAAACCAAATGACGCTTTATCGTGTTTCCTAAAAAATACGCTGCTGGAGGGCGGCGTGTTTACCCTTGCGTCGCCTGCCCCAGCATGCACCCTCCCACAAAGAGAGAGTCAAGCCCCGGGCCTTGCCGCAATTTGCAGTTATATCGCGGCCTTGGCTATTTTTGCCGAGTACGCAAAAACGAGAAGAGGCCAGCCGACGTGCCTCACTTCGGTGCGACGCTTGGCCACGAAGCGGGGTGGCACGCTTGTCTGCGTTGCGTCTGCTAGAGCGTGGCGTGAGCCATGGCCACTGTGTGGCTAACGTGGCCCGGACGCAGGCCTGTAGCTATCCTCTCTGAAAACCGCTCAAAAGCCAGGAGGCCAGAGAATCTCTTCCCCGACCCCTCTAATACCGGCTTAAGGGGATTAATTGTGTAACCACTAGAGTTGGTCAACTACAAGTAATCCCCCGACCAACGGGAGAAAAAGAGGAATTAGCCTGAACACTTCAGACTCGCATACAAAAGTGTTCAGGCTAATTCCGTATGACCCGTTTTCTTACCACTTCTTTTGGCGGAGGAGGGGGGATTCGAACCCCCGATAGGGACTTTCGTTCCCTATAACGGTTTAGCAAACCGCCGCCTTCAGCCACTCGGCCACCCCTCCATTGGGTTATGGGGTTCGGGGGTACGTCCCCGAAAACCGCAACCGATACTTTAGCACAAAACCGGGCCTTTGAAACACCCTCTGCTGATTTATTCGACTCTGCGCGTGAGCAGCGCATATATGCGCCACTCACTTGCCGCGCCACCAGACGCGTCCGAGGGTCTCTTTCGTGAGCAGAATCGGTATAAAAGCTTGACCCCACAAAGCATCTGGCGGAGGGAGAGGGATTCGAACCCCCGGTAGACTTGCGTCTACAACGGTTTTCAAGACCGCCGCTTTCAACCACTCAGCCATCCCTCCAGGCCAAAGCGCTTTATTACTATGGGATGGAGAATCGGGCTTGTCAAGCAAAAGCTATCGCACTGAGCGAATCTGCCGAACCAGAATGGTGCCCAACACAAAACACACCGCAGCAATCAAGAACAACACCGTATAGCCCGAGCCAGCGCTCTGGCGGTTAAAGGTATCGAGCATGGCCCCAAAACCCCCTGCTAGCACCTGCGGTAGCACAATCGAGGTTTGCCAGATGCCCATGTCGGTGGCATGGGCCTGGGGGTTGGGCAACACGTCCGAGACCAGCGCCCAGTCCACCGCTAGATAGGCTCCGTACAGCAACCCGAACACCAGCGCCAGCACGATCAGCACGTCGTAGCGGGGCAGCAGCAGGATGGGCAGCATCAACACTGCCAGGCCCACCCCCGCAATGTAGATGATGGGTTTGCGGCCTTGTTGGTCGGAAATACGCCCCGCCGGAACCGCCGAAATGGCGGCACCAATCGAAATCAGTAGTCCCAGCAGGGCCACGGCCTGGAAGGCTTCAGTAGCCAGGGTTTGGCCGAAGGCCTGGAAGGTTTGCACCACATCGGCCAGGTAGTACTGCAGATAGGTCTGTACCATATATTGCGCCAGCATGACCAGGAACCGGGTGAACCAGACCCAGCGGAAGTCGGCGTTGCGCCAGGGGGCCACCATACTCTCCAGGAGCCCCCGCCGCTGCGGTTGCAAACCCGGCACCTCCCGAATCAGGCTCAAGATCATCACGGCAGCCAGCAGATTGACTAGAGCGATAAGAAGGAACTGCCATTGCAGGTTGGCCAACAAAAAACCCACTACACCTGCCACCACCTGACCGCCCACCTGGAGGGTTCCCAGCCACCCCGAAGCTACCCCACGTTCTCGACGAGCCGTGAGGTCGGGAATCAGCGCAGAATAAGGGCCGGTGGCCATATCATCGGCCAATTGCAGTAGCAAATAGGCAATGACCAGTTGCCAGTAGCTGCCAGCATAGGCCATCCAGACCAGCGAACCAGCAGTCAGGATAGCTCCTACCGCCAAAAAAGGCATTCGGCGGCCCACCCGGTCGGAGATGTAGCCCCAGATAGGCGGCCCAATGAAGGCCATCACGGCGCCCAAGGCAAACAACAAACCCAGCCGGGTGGCCCGCTCGGGCTCAGGTACTAGCTCGGCCACCCTGGCGGGCAGCAGCACCAGCAGAATCAGAAACCATTTGAAGCTGCTGGCGAACCAGTAGGAGGAAAGCACCAAATACCAGGGGTTGGTGTGGGTTCGCATCCCGTTCAGTATACGGGGGGCAGACAGACTGCAAGCAGCAAAAAAAGCGAATAGCCAGGGATTTACCCTGGCTTGCTTTGTGGCGGGCGCGGCAGGATTCGAACCCACGACCTACTGATCCGTAGTCAGTCGCTCTATCCAACTGAGCTACGCGCCCAGGAGCAGCACCGGTGAGCACCGCCAAATGCGTTTTGTAGGGTAGCACAGGCACACAGGACTGTCAATCAAGGCTTTTGGCTTGCTGGCTACCCTACACTGTTGCAGTCCTGGAATCAGGCCCGTGCAGCTTCCAGGCTGCCGTAGTGCGTCCACCAGGGCTTAGCGCCCTTGGCCAGCACCTCGTTGAGCATCTGGATGTTCTTTACGCCTTGATCCGAAAGCCAGGCCTCGAGCGCTTGCCCACCTTGCTTGGCATACACCGGAATCCCTTCCTGCCAGGTGGCCCGTCCGCACAGTACCCCACTGAAGGGCACACCCGCTTCGGCGGCCATCTCCAGCGACTCGCGGAAGACCGCATCGCTGACGCCTGCCGAGAGGTAGATGAAGGGCTTGCCAGCAGCGCTGGCGGTTTCCTTGAGCTGTTGGATGGCTTGGGCACGGGTGTAGGCTTCCTCGCCCTTGAAGCCCAGGGTGCCGCTGGTATAAGCGATGTTGAAGGGCAGCTCCACCTTGAGCACGTCCACTCCATAGCGGTCTTTGGAGAACTCTTCCATGTACTTGGCCACATAACGGGGCTTGGCTTTGGCGAGCTCGAGGCCCTCACCCAGTTTGTCGTCGTAGGCGATGGGCTCCAAAAAGAAGGGCACTTCCAGCGCAGCGCACTCGGCCCCTACCCGCTCGATGAAAGCGTGCTTGATGGTGTTGATTTTGGCATCATCTTCGGGGTTGTAGTAGAGCAAGATCTTTACCGCATCGCCGCCGGCTTCCAAAATACGCCGCACGCTGAGGTCGGGCAGCAGGTCGGGCAGGCGACCCAATGTATTGGTATCGTAGCCCGATTTCTCGTAGGCCAACAATACCCCGGTACGCGGAGCCTTGGCCCCCAGCGCCGGCAGACCATACTCGGTATCTATCAGAATCGCTGAGGCATGGGGGGTAAGGATTTTGACCACGGCTGTTTTGAACTCGGTTAGTTCAGCATTGCTCACATCTGCGCCCCGGGCCTTGGCAATGGCCTTGCGCAGCGAGCCCCGCTGATCCATCGCGGCAGCCGCAATCACGCCCTTGTCGTCGGCACAAGCCTGAATCCGTTCAAACTTTCCTTTACTCAGTCCCATAGTTATCTCCATTTCCAAGTCTACCCCAATCCCCTAGCAACCCACTACAGAAAGACCGTAGAACGGTCTTTTTCCTTATTGGCGGAATGCCGGGGCGAAGGTGAATATCAAATTACTCCTCTCTACAACCTTAAAAGACCTTGACCCCAGGCATTTGGTAGTACCCAGGATTGGGTCGGATTGGTTACAGAGCAACAAAACCCGCGATAAACTGCTAGCGAGCCCTGGCTTTGATCCTTCAGGAGGAAACATGCTGATTGTCGCTGGTGAAGCCTTGATAGATATGACCCCTATTGCACACAATGGCGGTACTGCGTTCATACCTCATCCCGGCGGCTCCCCCTACAACGTAGCGATGGGAGCAGGCCGCCTGGAAACGCCGGTCAGGTTTTTGGGCCGGATTTCACGAGATGCCTTTGGGCAGCTACTCAAGCGCCATCTGGCCGCCAGCCAGGTAAGCCTGGACTATGTGAAGGAAGGCGATCAACTCACCACCCTGGCCCTGGTAACCCCTTCCGAGTCAGGCGAGTTTTTCTCGTTTTATTGCGACAACACTGCTGATCGCCTGCTAATGCCCGAAGACCTTCCATCCACCCTGCCCAGTGGCGCAGCCCTGCATTTTGGCTCATTCTCGCTGATTCTGGAGCCAGGGGCCTCCACCCTCGAGCTCTTGATGCGGCGGGAGGCCCGTCGTCGCCTGATCTCGCTCGACCCCAACGTGCGACCTTTCCTGATTCCCAGCCGAGACGCCTACATCGAACGCCTGATGGGCTGGCTCGAGCAAGCCGATCTGGTCAAGGTCAGCCAGGCCGACCTCGAGTGGCTCTACCCTGGCGAAAACCTGGAAACCATCGCCCTGGAGTGGAAGAACCATGGGCCGGTGCTGGTCATCGTAACCCAGGGGGGTCAGGGGGCTTTTGCCGTTACCAACCAGGCAATCATCCGAGTCCCGGCCCCCAGGGTCAGTGTTGTGGATACGGTGGGTGCCGGAGATGCCTTCATGTCTGGCGTCCTGAGCTGGCTCTGGCGCTCTGGCGCCTGGTCTCGAGCTGCGCTGGAATCGCTAGGCACCGAACAGATCACTTCACTGCTGGGCTTCGCCGCCCGCGTTGCGGCCATCACCTGCACGCGGGCTGGGGCCAATCCTCCCTGGCAAGCAGAGATGGAATAGTTTGCGCCCAAGACCCGTGCCAAACCCCCACCCCAGGGCTGATTGATGGCCACATGCATATTGAGTCCAGCCTGGCCATGCAGCATGATGTACCCAGTACAACCCAAACCGCTGTACTGGAGCAGTTCCCGCGAATGTCCCATACGGCGGTTTTTGCCGTGAGGGAC
>JBBIUP010000126.1:0-7206 GCA_037440185.1 Meiothermus sp.
GGCGTCGTAGAGGGGTTTTTCCTGAGCCTGGCGAACCGCGAAGTCCAGGAGCAGAATGGCGTTCTTGGTTACCAGCCCAATCAGAATCACCACCCCCAACACTGAAATCACATCCAGGCCACTGCGGAAGAAAAAGAGGAACCAGAAAGCCCCCACCAGCGCCAAAGGCACCGGAAGGAGTAAGTAAAGGGGGTAACGGAAGGTATTGAACTGGCTGGCAATTACCAGGAAATTGAGCAGCAGGGCCAGACCGAACGCGATGGGTGCGCTGCGGGCAAGGTCACCCACAAAGGCGGTGGAACCCTGGGTTTCGAAGCGTACCCCATCGGTAAAGACCCCGGCCTTCTCGAGTTCCTGTCGTACCAGGTTGGAAAGCTGGAAGGTGCCGATCTCGGAGCCCGGAGCCCGGTTGGCGGTGATGCCGGTGGAAAAAGCCTGGTTGGTGCGGGCCAGTTGGGCGGGGGTCTGGCGGTTCTCGAACTGCCCCAGCGAGCCGATGGGCAGTGAGCTTCGCAGAGCCGGCGCGGCCACCGGCAGCGAGAGCAGGCTGGTCTGGTCGGAGACAAAGCGGGGGTCGGCCTTGACCACGATGGGGATGTCGTCACCGCCGGTGCGCATGTTGCCGGCCTCGACACCCGCGTTGTAGATGCGCAGGGTTTGGGCCAGATCGCCTGGGGTCAGGCCAGTACCCTGGAGCCTGGCCGCGTTGGGCACCAGCACCCGCTCACTAGCGGTCTCTTCCAGACTGCTTCGGACATCAATCAAGTAGGGCAGGTTGCGCATGACCTGCAAGGCCAGTTGGTTCTTCTCGGCCAACAACTGTGGGGTAGGGGCGGCCATGGTGAATTGCAGGTCGGCAGCACCCCCCGGCCCGCCCTCCGGTACTGTGATCCGCAGGTCGGCCTCAGGCCGATCGGCCACCAGCTTTTGCAGGGCTTCGCGGTAGATGGGTAGCAGATCGTAGACGTTTTCGCGCTCATGCTTGGGCACCAGCTCCACCACGATCCGCGAGCGCTCGGGGTTGCCTGCCCCCAGGGCGTTTTGGGAGCTACCTACCGTATTGAAAACGGCTTCGACTTCGGGGCGGCTATCCAGCCAGATTTCCAGTCGGCGGCTGAGGGCATCGGTCTGGGAAAGCGCCGTCCCTTTGGGCAGGGTGAGGTCAATGTCAATTTGACCATTGTCGTTTTCGGCGGTGAAGTTGAAGGGGATACGCGGAGCTACAAAACCGATGCTCAGGAAGAAACCCAGCCCCACCAGCAGCACCAGCCAACTGCGCCTCAGGGCCGCTGACAGGGTGCGGGCATAGGCTTCTCGCAAGGCCAGAAAGATACCCTCCGAGACGTTATGTAGGCTGCCGGTGATGGCACCGGCCAGCCCTACCAGCACCGAAGCCAGCCAGCGCAGGGGAGCCAGCGCCAGTGTTAGGGGGGTGATGAGGATATTGAAAATGCGCTGCCCCAGGCTGAGGCCCGGTTGCTGGTAGACGTGCAGCCGCAGGCCCCAGCGAAAGTCCTGACCAATACCTGCAGCCCGCCGAGCCAGTTGAGGCCAGGTAGGGGGTTCGGGGTCTGGGAAGTAGGTCAGACGGACAGTCAGGAAGAACAAAGCTTCCAGCCAGCTGACAGCAATGGCAGCAGCGAGCACGATGCCAAACTGGCGGAAAAACTCCCCGATAATGCCGGGCAGGAAGCTGATGGGCAAAAAGACCGCCATCAGTGACAGCGTGGCTGCCGAGACCGCTGAGAGTACCTCGGTGGAACCTTTGAGCACGGCTTCCTTGGTGGGGTAGCCCATGCGGCGGAAGCGCTCGATGTTTTCTGACAATACAATCGAGTCGTCTACCACGATGCCCACCGCCACAATGATGGCCAGCAGGCTGATGACGTTGAAGGTGAAGCCCAGCAATCCGAATACGATCAGCGCGCCGGCCAGGGTGATGGGAATTGCCACCACCACGCTGAAGACCGAGTTGAGCTTGCCCAGGAAGATCAGGGTGATGAAGGAGACGATGGCGGCTACCAGCAACACCTCGCGGAAGGTATCGTTGACGGTGTTTTCGATAAAGGTGGTGTTGTCACCCACGATACGGGTTTGGTAGCCCTGGGGTAAGCGGGCATTGGCCAGGGTGCTCTTGACCCCCTGGGCCACCGCAACCGAGTTGGAGTCGGGGGTTTTACGGATAGCAATGGGAATTACGGCCTCGCCATCGAGCCGGGTCAGGCGGGTGGAGGCGGCCTGGGCGTCGCGCACGATGGCCACGTCGCGCACCTCAATGCCCCGCGAGGGGTCTACCGAGATGCTTGCGATCTGCTCGGGGGTGGTGGGGGTGTTGCGCAGGGTAAAGAGCAAGCGCTGCCCATCGGTAGACTGGGTTCCTGCTGGAACCGCCAGGGCCGAAGCCTGGATGGCCCCGACCACCTGCCCAGGGGAGAGGTTGTAAGCAGCCAACCGGTAGGGCTCGAGCAAAACCTGCACCTCTCGGCTGGGAGCCCCTTGAATCTGCACATCAGCCACTCCCGAGACCAGTTGAAGCTGGGGTTTGAGCACATCTTCGGCGTAGCGGGCTACCTCGCGCAGATCGCGTCCATCGGCTGAAAGTGCGATAAACAGGATCGGCGCGGCTGCGGGGTCGAAACGTTGAACGACTGGAGCCTGGGCCTCGCGGGGAAGCTGACCGCGCACCGCGGCGACCCGCTGCGATACATCGGTGGCCACACGGTTGATATCCTCGCCAAAGTCGAACGAGACAATTACCTGCGAAAAACCCTCGCCCGAGATCGAAGCGATCTGATCAATGCCCGAGAGGGTCGAAACCGAATCTTCGATGCGGCGGCTAATCTGGGTCTCGACCTCTTCGGGGCCGGCCCCAGGGTAGGCGGTGGTGACGGCCACCACCGGAATCTCGAAGCGGGGCAGCAAATCTACGCCCACCCGGCTGCCAGCAATCAGGCCAAACAGTACCAATGCGAGAAAAGCGGCGGTCGAGAAGACGAAGCGCTCAACAAAGAACTTGATGGCCGGGTTCTCGGGTTTGCGGGGGTCGAGTTGTGGCGGGCTGCCAGGACGATCTGGGTTGCTCATACCCCCTCCTGACCAAGGCTTGATAGGGCAGAGCGGAGCTGCATGCTAATTCCGACCTCCAACCCCTGACCACGAACCCATCTCACTGCACCACCTCGAGGGCATCGCCATTGTTGAGGCTTGCGGGCACCGGGAATACTACCTGGGCACCTGCCGGGAGGCCCTCTACAGCAGCGCGGGCACCGGTGTCGGCCAGCACCTGCACCGGTGTGCGAACGGCTTTGCCACCCTGTACCGCATACACATAGGTGGTGCGGCCTTCGGTTTGCAGGGCCCCGGACGTGATCAGGGTACCCCGGGCCAGGCTCAGGGTGTAGCTGACCTGAGCGCTTGCGCCCGGCGGTAGGGTGCCTTCAACCTCGGCCGTCAGTTCGACCAGGCGGTCGGTACCGGGAACCTTGGTACTGCGGGTGATGGTAGCCGGGTAGTTCTGCCCCCCGTAGAGCAGGGTAATTCGGCTGCCCAGCGGCAGGGCGGCAGCATCTTCTGGAGGCAGTCGGAAGCCAGCCTCGAGGCGGGTGGTGTCGGCCAGGCGGAAGGTCCGTTGTCCGGCAGCCACAAACTCGCCAGGGTTTAGGAAAACCTCTGCGACCACGCCGGCAAAGGGTGCTTTAACTTCGGTATCGGCCACGGCCCGCTGGGCCTGGGCCAGTTGGTTTTGGGCTTGTTGTACCTGTAAGCGCAGCAGGGCCAGGTCTTCGGTAGAGGCGCGCCTGGTGCGGGCCAGGTTTTCGCGGGCGTTGTCGGCGGCGGCCTTGGCCTGGTTGTAGGCGGCCTCGAGGCTGGTCAACTCCACCTGTGCGATGGCCCCGGCCTGGAACAGTTGCTTTCCTTCTCGGTAGCGCCGCTCGGCCACCTGGAGGTTGGCCTGGGCCGACTCGAGGCTGGACTGCAAGGGCGAGAGTGAACCCGAGGTGGAGCGCTGGGCCCTGGCGAGGTTCACCTGGGCTTGTTGCAGAGCCAGTTGGGCGTTGCTCAGGGCCGAGCGGGCATTCACCGGGTCGAGCCGCAAGACCACCTGGCCCTGGGCCACCCGGCTGCCTTCGCGCACCAATACCTCCAGCACCTTGCCCGAAGCGGTGGCCCCCACCTGGCTTTCGCGGGCCGGAGAGAGGGTCGCGCCGGTGGTGCGGGTGGTGGTCAGGGCACCGCTCTGGGTCTGAACCACCCGTACCTTGATGCTGCGGGCCGCAGCGGCATCGGCTACCGAGGGGGCCGGGGTTTCGCTCTGGGCCGGGCGACGGGGGCCACACCCCACCAACACCAGTGCGATCAAACCCAGCCAGACCCAGGTTTTATAGGGGAGCCAGGCACCCTGCATCAACGACCTCCTGCCAACAGGCTGTAGTAGGCCCGCCAGTAGTTGCCCTGGGCTTGTTGGGCGGCCAGCTCGGCCTGAATAAATGAAAGCTCGGTTTGTAGATAGGCCACCGCGCTGATCAGGCCGGCATCCAGCCGCTTCTTGTCGTTGGTCAGGGTTTCGCGGGCATTGGCCAGGGCGGCTTGCTGAATACCCAGCGCACGGGAGGCGGCCTGGAGGTTTTGAAACAGGGAGTCGTATTGCAGCCCCAGGCCCCGCTCGATTTCCCTTGCCCCTGCGCTGGCCTGATCGGCCCGCGAGCGGGCCGCGTCAATATCGGCCCGGGCCGCGTAGCTGGGGTCGAGCAACTCGACCTGGAGGCTGGCCAGTTCGCCGCGTTGCCGGGCCTGCAGCACATCGGGGTTCTTGCCCAGCAGTTCGCGCACCGTGCTGGCTTCGGGCAGGGCCGGAGGGTTGGGTAGAGCGGCTACCGCATTGAATGCACCCACCAGGCTGCGCAGTGAGGTCTGGGCCAGCGCCAGGCCGTTTTCGGCACGGGTGGCGTTGCTTCGGGCGTCGTCCAGGCGGTTCTGGGCGTTGCGAACATCCAGGGCGGTGCCGGAGCCGTTGCGCTGGCGAATCTGGGCGATTTCCAGGCCACGGGTAGCGATCTCGAGGGCCTTCTGGGCCAGACGAACCTGAACCTGGGCCTCGAGCACCTGGGCATACGCGCCCACGATGCTGTTCTGGGCCTGGATTACAGCCCGGTCAAAGCTGGCCTGCGCGAAACCCGCCCTTTGCTCGGCCTGAACCTTGGTGGGGCGGGTCAGCAGGGGATCGGCCAGCACCCGTGTGAGGTTGGCACTGGCATCGTCAAGCTCGGCTTTGGCTGCCACTACCGGGGCTTGTTCCGAGGCCTTAGCAAGGGCTGCTTCCAGGGTCAGGTTTTGCGCTTGAGCCAGGGTGAGCGGGGTCAGGAGCAGGGTCAGAAAAATCGGTACAGCCAGTCTCATTGGTTCACCTCACTGAGGGGTAGGGCAAAGAAGCGATATAGATCTAGAAGCCGCAGGGTGCGGCTCAGTTCTGCTTGCTCGGCACCCAGGCGGGCCTGGGCCAGGCCCAACTCAGCTTGCAGGGTAGCGAGGGGGCTCAACAGACCCAGCCGTTCGCGTTCGCGGGCTTCGCCAAGGGTTCGCTCGGCATCGGTGCGTACCTGTTGGGCATTGGTCAGGCTTTGCTCGGCGGTTTGCAACGAGGAGCGCAACAGATCCTCTTGCAGCTTGCTGCTGCGACGGGCCGCCTCTACGGCTTGACGGGCCGCATCCACCTGCTTCTGGACGGCCTCGAGTGTATCCACCACGCCAAACGCAATGTTGGCCGAGAGGCCGATGGTGAGCGTTCCGACGATACGATCCTGGGGCGCACTGCGGCCCTGGGACTGGTTGGTGTAGCTGAGGCTGGGCTGTAAGGTGCGGGAGTTAATCGAGAGGGTTAGGGAATCGTTGTCCGAGGTGTTGCGGGTGTAGCTGCCCTGTACTATCGGCAATACCCCGCGCACCGCTCGATCGAAAGCGACCTGGGCATTGGCAAGCTGGAGTTCGGCCTGCCGTACCTGGGGTGGTGTGCCCTGCGCTGGGATTGCCAGGCGGGGCAGGGTCGCGGTGCTTGAACCCACCAGATCGGCCAGGCTCTGCCGCGCCAGCGCCAGGTTGCGCTCGGCGTCGGACTGCTGAAGGGCGGCCTGTCGCAGGCTGGCCTCGGCCTGGCGCACCTCACTGGGGCTGGCCGCACCCCGGCTCTCTCGAACCCTGGTGGCCTCGAGGTTGGCCTGGGCCAGCCGCTGTCCCAGGCGGGCTACTTCCAGCCCCGACTCGGCCAGGCGTACCCGCAGGGCGGCCTCCACGGCCTGGGCCTCGAGCTGGGTGCGGGCCTGGCGCAAGCCCAGGGTGGCCTGTTCGACCCCGATAGCGGCCTGATTGACCGCATCCGAAACGTCGCCAAAAGCCAGGGGGGTGAAGGTCAGACCCAGGCTAATTTGCCGCCCATCAGAGGGTAAGTTTACGCACTGCGGATTGAGCGGGTTGGGGCAGTTGGGTGGGCCGGGGGGCGGCGAAACATCGAAGAAAGAAACCCCTCCCTGCGCTTGCAGGCTCACAGGACTCTGGGTAGCCCGCAGTTGGGCCTGGGCTGCTTCCAGACCCAAGCGGGCCTGTACCAGTGAAGGATGATTCTCCAGCGGCGCAAAAAAGCCCTGGGCCAATCCCAGACTGTGCAACCCGAGAATCAACAGCATCGGGACGATCAACCTGGCTGTCAGAGCCCTGCGCCTTGCGCCCTGGGCCCTATTCATGGTTCACCGCCCGTTCGGGAGGCTGTGGGTCTTTCTCCGGGGGGGTCGGCTCGGTGAGTTTGCGATAACTCTGGGTCAACATGGTGATCTCCTCGGGGCTGAGCCGGGCATAGCGTTCACGCGAAACTTCCCTCCAGTTCTTGCGCATCTGTACCAGGAAATCCTTTCCTTCCTCGGTCAGCAGAATACGCACCTTGCGCTTGTTGTTGGCGTCCAGCTCGCGCCGAACCAGACCCCGCTCCTCGAGGCCCGCCAGAAGCTGCGAAACCCCGGGTGGCGAGGCATCCATCACAAAGGCCAGCCCCGACGGCTGGTCAATCCCCTCCGAGATGCACATCAGCGCGAAGGCTTGCATGGGCGAGACACCCAGACCGGAGAAGGCTTTTTGCTGGTCGAGCCGCATCTGCCACACCAGATGGGTGGTCAACTGCCATAACTCGTCCAACGTTTCGTCCAATGCAAACTTCATATG
>JBBIUP010000127.1:0-3600 GCA_037440185.1 Meiothermus sp.
TACAAAGCATTGAAGGCCCCCAATCTCCGCACAATCAGCAGATAAATGGCGATGATAACCACCGGCACCACCGAGAACGCAGCGGCCAGTGGCAAATTGCCAGCCGTGCCTTGTTGCACATAGACCATCTGCCCAATAAAAAATCCAGGCTGGCCCACCACCTGGGGAATGATGTAATCCCCCAGGGTCAGCGAAAAGGTAAAAATAGAACCTGCTGCTACACCTGGAATTGCCAGGGGCCAGATTACCTTGCGAAAAGTCTGGCCCGGTCTGGCACCAAGATCAGACGAGGCCTGGATGAGAGATTTGGGGACGCGCTCCAGGGCCGCGATGATCGGCAGAATCATGTAGGGAAGCCAGATATAGGTAAAAACCAGGAACATGCCCAGGTAGCTGTTGGAAAGACTGGGGCCACCAATCACCGGTACACTCAAGATACCTTGGAGGAGCCAGCCCAGCCCTAGCAGATTGAAAAACCAGCTAATCACACCCTCACCCGCCAAAATCAAGCGCCAGGCATATACCTTGATCAGATAACTTGACCACAACGGCAATAACACCATCAGATACCAGAAGGTTTTGGCATTGCCCTTGCTATAGAAAGCGATGTAGTAGGCAATCGGAAAGCCAATCCCAATACAAGCCAGGGTGACCACCAAGGCCATCAAGGTGGTGCGTAGAACGATGTCTACATTGGCAGGGGAACTAAACAATTGCTGAAAAGCCGAAAGTGAAAACTTGTATTCCACCTGCCCTGTAAAGTCATTGAGTGAATAAAAGCTGTAGAGCATCAGGTTAAAGAGTGAGCCCAGGTAGATAATGCCCAGCCAAAGCAAGGGTGGAACAAGCAGCAACAATAGCAAAAACAGCGGGCGCACATATAGCGCATCAGAAAGGCGGCGGCGAAGGGTCACGCTGCCCTCCCCACCCTTTCAGTTGTAAACAAGGGGTTGATCAGCAAGCAGTGACTCACGCTACCTCCTGCAAAGGTCGTAGGAAGCTGCTTTCCCAGCGTAGCGTAACTGCACCGCCAATCTGCAACCCCTGTTCTTCAGAGGAGGTGACCGCGGTCAGGCGCTCACCCCCCACCTGGACTTCGTAGCGGGTCTGTGAGCCCAAGTAGTGGATATCTAGTAGAGTTCCACTCAAACTATTGGCCCCGTTTTGGCTGCCCGCCTGGATGTAGATGCGCTCGGGGCGTAAGGCGAATTTACCTTCTCGAAGGCCAATCAGCTCGCCATCCAGTACATTGGCACTCCCTACAAACCGGGCCACAAATTCGGTTTTGGGGTACTCGTAGAGTTGCTTAGGGCTATCGAGTTGCTCGATTCTGCCGTGGTTGAACACCGCCACCCGATCCGACATGGAAAGCGCCTCCCCCTGGTCGTGGGTGACGTAGATAAAGGTGATTCCAAGCTGACGTTGCAAGGCTTTCAATTCGATCTGCATCTCTTCGCGCAGCTTCAAGTCCAGCGCACCCAGAGGCTCGTCCAGCAAGAGCAGTTTGGGCCTGTTGATGAGCGAGCGGGCCAAGGCCACACGCTGCCGCTGGCCACCCGAAAGTTGCCCAGGCCGCCGATCCCCCAGCCCCGAGAGCTTTACCAGTTCCAGCATCTCCTCAGCCCGCTTATGGCGTTGGGGCTTAGGAACCCCACGCACCATCAGCGCGTAGGCCACGTTTTCGCGCACGTTCATGTGGGGAAAGAGCGCATAGTCTTGAAACACTGTATTAACATCGCGGGCATAGGGTGGCAGCTTGGAGGCGTCTTCGCCAAACAGCAAAATTCGTCCTGAAGTAGGTTGTTCAAACCCACCTATGAGGCGCAAACAGGTGGTTTTACCCGATCCTGACGGCCCCAACATGGAGAAGAATTCACCGGGGAGGACTTCCAAATCCACCGCATCCACCGCCTTGACCTGTCCGAAGTGGCAGGAAAGTTTGTGGAGCGAAACAGCAGTTGGGGTTGTCGGGGCCACAGGTTCTCTTTCTTTTTGCATAGACAGCTTATTTAGTACTCTTCAGCCATGGGAAAATAGCAGGACTGAGCTGCTAGGTTGCACCATGATGGGTTTGCAAAACCATGAGTCATGCAGTTTGCATGCTGCTTCTGTAGAGGCAATTCCCGCCAAACCGACCCCCTGTAGGCACTTGGATAGTATAGCTGGGTTCCTCAATGAGCGGGAGCGTAGGAAGAGCGTAGTAGACGTTTTTAATCGCTTACATAGGCCTGGCAACGATAACTGGGCAGAGGTCAGAAAAGAACTTGCTATTGACTGACCCCTGCCCTCTGTACTATCTGTCGGCTTTCCTGCCAGGCCCATTACTTTCGGTCACAGCCGCTGCAAGATTTCTACTACCTTCCGCCTTGAACGGCGATATAGTCACTCACCCAGCGGCTATACGGCACACACTGGTTGTTCTGGGTACGGCACTGGGCCGTAGGAGTACGCCAGAAGAAAATCTTGTCGAAGTCGTCGTGACCCTGGTTCTTGCAGCCATCCGCAGACAACAGGGAGCCGGGGGTATTGCAAGCCGCGGGCACCACAGGGTTTGAGCCAAACCAACCTGCGATGTCGGCTTGCACCTTGTTGGTGAGTTGCCAGTTGAGCCAGCGGTAGGCACAGTTGGAGTTTTTGGAATTGGCAGCCAGCATGGTGGTATCGGCCCAGCCAGTGGCCCCTTCCTTGGGCACTACCCAACCGATAGGGCGCTTGTTGGCCTTAAGGGTGTTGACCTGGAAAATCCAGGTAGTGGAAGCCACCGTACCTTCGTTGGTGAAGTCCTGTACCTGGGCATTTGCATCGTTCCAGTAGCGCTGGAGAAGTGTGCGCTGCTGGCGCAGGAGTTTGAGTACTTCAGCATACTGGCGTTCATTGAGTTCGTAAGGGTCACGGATACCCAAGGCCGGCTGGGTACGCATCAAATAGAGGGCCGCATCGGCAACGTAGATAGGGCCATAGTAGGCCTGGATGCGCCCCTTATTGCTCTTGCCATCGGGCAGCATGGTTTCTTCGAAAACCACTTTCCAGCTATCTGGTGGGGTCTTAAAGACATTGGTGTTGTAGGCCAGCACATTCACGCCAAACTGATAGGGCACCCCGTAGCGTACCCCATTCACCACATACCAGGGCGAGTTGAGCAACCGGCGATCCAGGTTGCGGGTGTTGGGAATCAGGTTCCAGTTGACGGGAGCCACCACATTACCGGCAATCAGGCGCTGGGTAGCATCGCCGGAGGCGGTCACGAGGTCGTAGCCGCCCTGGTTCATCAGGCGCACGGCCTCGTCTGAGCTGCTGAAAACCTTGACCGTAACCTTGCAGCCGGTCTCTTTCTCGAAGCCCGAGACCCAGTCTGCGCTCTTGTCGGTGGAGCCGTTTTCCACATAGCCAGGCCAGGCCAGGATGTTGAGCTGGCTCTCGTTCTGCCCCAGCGACTGTTTTGCCCGACTGGCCGGAAGTTGTGCCACCGCCAGACCTGCCACTGCTGCCAGACCTACTATCGCCAAGAACCATCGTGTTCTCATGCCCCCTCCTTAACCCGATACGACAGCCCAAAAGGCTTTGACCTCCACCAGACGACTCGAGCTGTCGAACTGACCC
>JBBIUP010000127.1:3700-6027 GCA_037440185.1 Meiothermus sp.
GACAGCCCAAAAGGCTTTGACCTCCACCAGACGACTCGAGCTGTCGAACTGACCCCTACGATATAGGCCCAGGCTTTCTCCTAACAAGCAACCTGTAGATATAGGAGGCATCGGAAAAAAAGATGGGTTTTACCTAGTACGCTATGTGCTTGGAATTATTCCAGTGAGTTCAACAGCTCAACATAGTTCATGCCATATTCCTGTACCCGGCTGTGCTCGCCCACCACTATCAAAAACTGCCGAGCCACCTCGCTAAGAGCGCTGCCCCTGCGCCATGCCACACCGATCTCCAGACGCGGCAAATCCTCGAGCAAGGGGCGCGACTCCAGCCGATCGCCCTCCAGGCTCCAGGGACGGTACATCAGGTTGGGCAGCACCGCCACGCCAATTCCCACCGCCACCAGGCTACGCATGGCCTCGATGGAATCGGTGCGCACGGCCACTTGAGGGAACCCACTCAAGCGGTAAATTTGCTGGGTAACTTCCTCGAGTTCATCATTCTTGAGCGACAAGAAGCGCTCGGTCTGCAAATCTTTGAGTGCTATCGCTTCACATTGCACCAGCGGATGGTTGGAAGGAAGCCAGACCCGCCAGGGAGCCCTCAGCAGGGTACGGGTTTCGATGGCCTGCTTGTCCACCACCGAAACATTCATTACCGCAACGTCCAGCTCGCCATTAATTAGCAGATGCTCGATATATCCACGGCGATCTTCTACAATAGCAACTTGAATACCAGGAAAAACCCGCTCGAAGCGATCCAGCAGATAGGGCAAATAGTAGGCTGTCACCAAGCTGGTCACACCTAAGTTGAGCTGCCCGGTAGTGGCATCGGGGCGTTCGCGGATGGCCTGTTCGGCGTTGCGAAGGGCAGCCAACACTTCGTGCGCATGACGCAAAAATTGATGCCCGGCGTGGGTCAGAATCATCCCGCGGGCATGCCGGGTGAAGAGGTCGGCCCCCAGGCTATCTTCTAGCTTCTTGATGGCCTCCGTTACCACTGATTGGGTCACGTTCAGAGAGGTCAAGGCCCTGGATATCGAGCCCGACTCGGCTACCGCAATGAAGTAAACCAACTGCTTGAGCGATATTTGCACCGAAAGCTCCTATTGGCAGAGCCGATAGTTCTAGTGTAGCCATTTTAGCGACCCCTGAATAGCTCTTTTGCAGAACTAATCTTGAGGAAGCACACTAAACACATGCCTTTGGTCCAGCAGATTGGTGGCTATGCCCTGATACTCACGCTCACGTTAGGAAGTTGTGAAGTCCTGGCACAAAGCAGCGGCGGCGAGCTCGATACACAGCCTGGAAGTGTATGTAACCCTACAACCTGGAACCGTCCCGAACCCCGCACCGAAGCCGAACGAAAGGAGCGGGAACGCTGGGCGGCCTACCGTGAAAAGTTACAAAGCTATCTGCCGCTGCTACCCAAAGAGCCCGACGCCCGGCTGGCCATGCCGGTGCAAGGCGCACGGGTGCGACAAGTCGCCAACACCTTTGGCGCAGCCCGCAGCGGTTGGCGAGCCCACGAAGGGCAGGATATCTTTGCCCCCAGGGGAACCCCCGTCTACTCGGCCACAAGCGGGTTTGTCTGGCGCATCGGACAGGGGCAATTGGGCGGACTGTACGTGTTTGTGGTAGGGCCGGGCGGGCGGCGCTACTATTACGCCCATCTGGAGCGCTATGCACCAGGGCTTAAGGAGGGCCAGAAGGTCACGACCCGTACCCTCCTGGGCTATGTGGGCAATACCGGCAATGCCCGCACCACCCCTCCACATCTGCACTTCGGGGTGTACTCGGGTAGTAGGCGCACCTGCGACTACAAGGTCATTGACCCCCTTCCCCTATTGGCCGATCGTGACTGGCGAACCATTAATGTAAACCCTGCCCGCAACCCCTAGCGTTTTTATCGTGCGCTTCCCTCGAGCCGTGTCTGTTGAGGAACTGATCCACCCCTACCCTGACCCTATTCACTGCCCATATAACCGGCTAAGCCAGTATGAAGAGGGCTCCAATTGCGAGCCTCCCCCTATCACCGGCCTGGTAGCCCAGGAGTATGCTAGACATTGCTATGGTCAAAGATTTCGATTTTCCAAGTCTCGCCTATGTGGGCGGCCAATGGCACAAAACCTCCAAAACTTTTACGGTCAAGAGCCCCTACAGCGGCCAATTGGTGGCAGACGTGGCCGATTGCGGAGAGGCCGAAGCAAAAATGGCTGCCGACGCCGCAGTGGCAGCTTTTAAGGAGTGGAAAAAACTGACCGGATTCGAGCGCGGGAAAATCCTGCGCAAATGGAACGATCTGCTCCTTGCCCACCAGGAAGAACTGG
>JBBIUP010000127.1:6127-7206 GCA_037440185.1 Meiothermus sp.
GGGAAAATCCTGCGCAAATGGAACGATCTGCTCCTTGCCCACCAGGAAGAACTGGGGCGGCTAACGGCTTTGGAAATGGGTAAGCCCATCACCGAGGCCAAGGGGGAAGTACTATACGCAGCCAGCTTTGTGGAATGGTGCGCCGAGGAAGCTACCAGGGTCAACGGTGAGCTGATTCACTCGCGTTTCCCTCACAAGCGCCAGATGGCAGTCTATGAGCCGGTGGGGCCAGTGTATGCAGTCACCCCCTGGAACTTCCCTACCAGCATGATTACCCGCAAGGCCGCACCCGCGCTGGCAGCGGGTTGTACCATCATCGTCAAGCCTGCCGAACAAACCCCCCTGTGCGCGCTCTATCTAGCCAAGCTCTGGGAAGAAGCCGGCGGCCCTGCCGGAACCCTGCAAGTGCTACCTGCGCTGGATCCGGTACCGGTTTCCAAGGTCTTGATGGAGGATATGCGCATCCGCAAGATCACCTTTACCGGTTCGACGCCCGTAGGCAAGATTCTCTACCGCCAGGGAGCCGAAACCATGAAGCGGGTTTCACTCGAGCTCGGCGGCAATGCACCCTTCATCCTTTTTGAGGATGCTGACATCGAAAAAGCCGTACAATTTACCCTGCTCTCCAAGTACCGCAATGCTGGGCAGACCTGTGTGACCACCAACCGCATTTACGTGCACAAGAAACTCGAGGCCGACTACGCCAGCGCCCTGGCCGAAGCAGTAAGCGACCTGAAGGTAGGCGACCCCCTCGATGCCAGCACCAATGTGGGGCCACTGGTCGAGCAACAGGGCCTGGATAAAGTGGTGTCGCATGTGGAAGATGCGCTCTCCAAAGGAGCCCAGGTAGCCACTGGAGGCAAGGCTCTGGGCGGGCTACTGTATGCCCCTACCGTCCTTACTGGTATCCAGCCAGGAATGCGCATTCTGGAGGAAGAAACCTTTGGGCCAGTAGCCCCCCTGATGCCCTTCGAGGACGAAGAACAGGCCATCGCCTGGGCCAACAACACCGACTACGGGCTGGCCGCGTATGTGTGGACGCGCGACCTCTCCCGGGCCTTCCGGGTGGCCGAGGCCCT
>JBBIUP010000128.1:0-6949 GCA_037440185.1 Meiothermus sp.
CACGATGTGGCTAACCTGGCCCAGACGCAGG
Source organism: Meiothermus sp. (assembly GCA_037440185.1). Taxonomy (GTDB): domain Bacteria; phylum Deinococcota; class Deinococci; order Deinococcales; family Thermaceae; genus Meiothermus. The sequence continues at coordinate 32 of JBBIUP010000128.1, forward strand.
TTACGCACTGGGGCGTGGGCTGCGCGCGGCCCACGGGTGCTTGGGGTTCGAGTTTCCCAGCGGCAAAAATAAGCCTGGAATAGCACTTCTCCTTTTGGGGATTGCGGCATTCTTTCTGAAAACCGCTCTAATCCCCGGTTGGGGCAAATTGCCCATTAGAGCTAGGCTACCCTGGTTGCATGAACCCATCACTGCAGGGGTATTTTCAAGTTGCACAAGCAATCTGGGAGGGGTTGCCGCCTGTCACACGCTTTGGCACCCAGGACGAACACACTCTGAAAACCTACCTACCGCAGTTACAGCGCTGGGAAGACCCGATTATCAATGGCTTCTACGATACGTTGTTTGGTCACCCGGCTACCCGTTCGGTATTCCACGAGGGAGAACGTGCCATGCGCGAGCAGGTTTTGCGGGTCTGGTATCGGCGCACAATTGTGGGACCTTTCAACCTCGAGTACTTCGCTTGGCAACTACTGGTAGGCCAGGTACACCAGAACCGGGGCATCTCCAAAGGCCAGGTGATGGTGATGTGGGGCTGGCTCACCGAACAAATCTGGCAACTTTCCCATATCAGCCTGCCTTTAGACGAAGCCGACCAGCTGACCATGGCCTGGATGCGCCTAGCGAACTCCGTCAAGGCCATGGCTGCCGACGAGCGCCTCGAGGCCTATTTGCAAGCGTTGGAAAAACAAACCGGTAGCAACCCACGCATCCTGCAATCCGCCGCAGTGAGCTGGCTCGAGGAGTTGGGCAAGGGTTCCAACCGCAGCTAATACCGATTCTGTTCATAGCTGATCCAAAAAGCAACGGAAGAGGCCCTCGGACGCGCCTCAGGCCAAGTCGCTTACGCGATTCCGGCAGAGCCGGAACCTAACCGGCGCGGCAAGTGAGTGGCGCTTCATGCGCCACTCACGCGCAGAGTTGGTATAAGTGCCACCAGAGTATGTTTATCACCGTATCCGGCTCGGCGTCCATTTGGGGTACTGCGCCCTCGAGAGTGAGGCTTGCCTGCGTGACTTCCGAGATTTGACAAACTCACTGTGGGCAAAGAGTGCTATTCCCACTCGATAGTGGCTGGGGGCTTGCTGGTAATGTCGTAGACCACCCGGCCAATCTCTGGCACCTGGCGGGTAATTTTGCGGGCAATTTCATCAAGAAAATCCAGTGGAAGCCGGGCCCAATCGGCAGTCATAAAGTCCACCGTGGATACCGCCCGCAAGCCCAACACATAGCCATAGCTCCGTTCGTCGCCAATCACCCCCACACTTTGCATAGGAGTCAGAATGGCTGCGGCCTGCGAAACCTGATCGTAGAGGTTCCAGTCACGTAGGCCCGAGATGAAGATATCGTCGGCCCGGCGCAGGATATCTAGTTTTTGTGGTGTAACTTCGCCCAGGATACGAATCGAGAGACCAGGGCCAGGAAAGGGGTGGCGCATGCGGATGGGTTCAGGTAGGCCCAGTAGCAAAGCCAGCTCGCGCACTTCGTCCTTGAATAAATAACGGAAAGGCTCCAGCAGCTCAAATTGCAGGTCTGGGGGCAACCCCCCCACGTTGTGGTGGCTCTTGATGTTGGCACTGCCCTCGCCACTACCCGCCGACTCAATTACGTCGGGGTAGAGGGTACCCTGGGCCAGCCATCTGTAGCCCTGGGCGGACAATTGCCGGGCCTCGCCTTCAAAGACCCGGATAAACTCCCGGCCCACAATCTTGCGTTTCTGTTCGGGGTCGGATACCCCCTGCAAGGCCGACAAAAACGGCTCAGCAGCATCCACCACCCGCAGCGCCTGGCCCAAAGGACGCAGAGCTTGCTCGACCTCGAGGCGTTCACCCAGACGCAACAAGCCATGATCCACAAATACTGCCGTGAGCTTGTCGCCAATGGCATGTGAAAGCAGCAGAGCCAGCGTGGACGAATCCACCCCACCCGATACCGCCAGCATAACCTTGTCGTCACCCACTCTGGCCCGAATATCGGCGATCAGGTTTTCCAGGGTGTGTTGGGCTGTCCAGTCGCGGGTAACCCCAGCCAAAACCAGAAAATTTTCCAAGACCTGCATCCCTTTGGGACTGTGCACCACTTCAGGGTGGAACTGTACCCCAAAGGTACGCCCATCGGGCGCAGCAATACCCGCCACCGGATTTTCATCGGTCTTGGCAATCACACTCCAGCCATCCGGCAAAACCGTGACTGCATCGGAATGTGACATCCACATCTGCAACTCGCCTTGCAAACCGGCAAAAAGCGGGCCGCTATGAACAGCCAGATTGGCCTTACCGTACTCACGCCGTCCGGCTCGCTCGACCTTGCCCCCGTAGTGCTGGCTCAGGTACTGCATGCCATAACAGATACCCAGGGTGGGCCAGCCTTGCTCCAGTACCCCCTGGGCAGGTCGAGGACTTTGCGGATCGAATACCGAGGCTGGCCCACCTGAAAGAATAAGGGCCTGTGGGTTTTCGGCTTTGATACGCTGCAAACCCGCAGTTCCCGGCAAGATGACTGAATAAGCCCGCAACTCCCGAATGCGGCGGGCAATTAGGCGGGTGTACTGCGAGCCATAGTCGAGGATAACCACACTCATGCAAGCAGCATAAGGCCCAAGGCTATTAGCTCCAAGCTGAAGGCCGATCCCGCACAACGGTGGTCTCCCAAATCTGCACAGGAGCCAGGTTTTTGCGTCTGTAGCTTTCTGCGGCGTTGTACGGATAGCACCAACAAGCGTGTACAGGGTATTTTTTGGGATTAAGTTGCGCCAGGGTAGATCGGCCATGTCTACCTGGCGCAATGCCTCACCGATCTTTCGGAACCGGATCTCGCATTTCAACTATGGAGACACTCAGCGGAGACTGATGGTGACGCCGCCGGGATTGGGCACTTCAATCAGCGATTCCACCGGCGCACGGCCCTGCACCCGAACCCGAATGCGATAGACGCCTGGCTGGTCGAAATCCACCCGTCCTGGTACCTCAGCAATCTCAATGCCCAGCGGCATTTTCGAGCCTTCGGGAATCTCCAGCACCACGATACTGGCCCGCGAGCCGGGCGGCTGAAGGCGAAACTCCACTGGATAGACGGTTGTTTCCACTGAGGACTGGGTTCTCGAGCGCAACCACAGGCCAATCCCCCCGGCCAGCAACAAGAGTGGAATGATCCATAACCACAGCAAAAAGCTACGGCGGCTGGTGGATGGGGGCTCGACGACCTCGAAAGGTGGCTCGAGACGATCTTCAATGCGAATACGGCGCGGCGGTGTGGCAGCAGGTGGGGGCAACATCGGTTCGCTCACCTGTACCTTGAGGCTCTTACTGGTGGCCGGCTTGGAGGGATTGGGTTCTGGTGTTATTGGCTCGGTGAATGGGGGCACAACCGGCGGGGCAACCGACCCCGGGGGTACGGCAGCCTCTAGCGAAGACGAGGCCCCCTCATCGTGCGATTCACCGACGGTTACCTCATCAGAAGCTCGCGCCTTGCGGGCCTCGAGGCGCTCACTACGGACGCGGTTAGGGTCTTGTGCAGGTGGGGGCGTATCTTGGCTGGTGCGCCCCGAAGCAAGCGTCTCGAGCGAAGACGAGGCCTCCGAAGGAGCTGTAAGCTTTTGACCAGCCTTTGTACTGCTCGCGCCTACGGCCTCGATTTGCTCTACCAGCGCAGCGAAGTCGAGCTGCCCAGTCGCGTAGTTTTCCAGTGCCTCCCTCCAGGGCAGGGCTGGGTAGGCATCCCCGGCAATTACCCGTACGGTATTCAACAAACCGGCAAAATCCCATTTCTGCTCGGGGCTTGCCACCCCCACTCCACCCAGCCATATCCGGCTTCCTCTGGCCCAGATCAGTTCAGGAATGATGTACCCAACCGGGATATCCTGTTCCTGGGCGTGCTTCAGCACACCCAGTAGTTGTTTGACCCATTGCACCAGCCGGGCCATCTCTACCCGACCCGCCAACCAGGAGGTCTGCACCGCACCTACGGGAATCTCCGCGATCCAGACATCCTCTTCTCGATCGATCCATGACAACGTATTGGGTATGGATGGTTTGGGTGGTTCTTCAGTCAAAGGTTTGAAGGCCAACACTTCGATGCCGGTACGTATATCTTGCCCTTCATAAACCTCTGTCGCACTGCCCCCCGGCAGCGCAATGCGCCCCCGTAATAAGTAGTGCCCCAGGCTTTCCATAACCCGCAGTATAGAGTACGACCCACCCTATGGGTACATTATCTAAACCAGGGATTCGCGTCCTATACAGGGTGGTCGGGTCTTGGGAGAAATGTATGGGCATAACAAATAACCGCCAAGAGGATTTGTATAGGCAACAACTGCCAAACCCACAAGCTCCTCTTTGCATCTAGGGTTACACACCAAGGCTGGGCAACCAGGAATTCGGTAGCCCGAACCTCTCCTAAGATACCCCTTGCGGCATGATACTACTTTATATCTAGATTAGATACGAAAAACGTTGCGTTGACACCCTATTTTTGAGAATCCTATAATCGCATTGGTAAGATCAACCTTTATCCCAAGAAGGGTTTTGCGTTGAAAGGAGAAAGGATGGAGTACAAGGTGACGCTCTCCACCGAAGAAATTGTGCGCGGCCTCAAACACTATCGCCGCATCGCCAAGCAGGATGTTCTTCGGGCACCGGAGACACCGAACCCCGATATCTTCCGCCAGCACGCCGAAGCCCGGCGTGAAATTTATGCCAAGCTGGCCGAGGTAGCCGAAGCCGAAGGACCCGATGCGGTAGTAGGTCAAGCCTTGGAACTGTATCAAGAATTGCCCTTTGTAACCGGGACTGCCGAAGATGCCCACCCCGAGATCAAGGGGCAAGAAAATGCGCTCGAGAACTTCTTCCTGATGATTGGTCTCGACCCCAAGGTTCGCCGGGAGGCCCGCAAGGCCCGCAAACCCGTGTAACAAAGCAAAAGGGAAAGGGGTTCAGGAGACAGGGGAAAAACCCTTCTCCCAAAGCCTCTAAGTTTCTCCATAGTTGAAATGCGAGATGGGGAATTGCGCCAGGTAGACATGGCCGATTCCGCAGGTTTTGACAATCTACCCTGGCGTAACTTAATCCCTTTCTCTGCTCCTACCTCCTGCTTATGAATCTTGAACTCCTTGCTGCCCAAGCCAAAGCCTGTACGGCTTGTGGTCTGTCGCAAAGCCGCACCCAGGTGGTATTTGGTGAAGGCAACCCGGATGCCAAGCTGATGATTGTAGGCGAAGGCCCTGGCGAAGATGAAGACTTGCAGGGACGGCCCTTTGTGGGACGCAGTGGGCAATTGCTCGACAAAATCCTCGAGGCAGCCGGAATTCCCCGGTCTAGCGTCTACATCGCCAACATCGTCAAGTGTCGCCCACCACAGAACCGCGTGCCCGAGCCCCTGGAGGCCAAAACCTGCACCTCGCTTTGGCTAAATAAGCAGATACTGCTCATCAAGCCACAGATCATCATTCCGCTGGGAGCTACAGCCCTCGAGTTCTTTGCTGGCGAAAAGCTCTCCATCACCAAGGTACGCGGCAAGTTCTTCGAGTGGCAGGGCATCAAAATCTTCCCGATGTTTCACCCCGCCTACCTTCTGCGCAATCCTTCGCGCGAAGTGGGCAGCCCCAAACACCTCACCTGGCAAGACATCCAACTGGTCAAGAAAACCCTTGACGAGCTCGGCCCCAAGCAGGGCGTGGAAATCAAAACCATTAGTCAGGAATCGTTGTTTTGATAAAAAAGTTTGGTCGAAAGCACGAACGCTAAAAGCCGGGTGTGAACGGCATCTACCCTTCTGCCCAAGGCCCCGAATGGCCGATCCTTATCCCTGACCATGACCCTATCTCGAGCTGGCCTATTTCACCTGGTCGTCGTCTATCTGGTCTGGAGCAGTACCTATCTGGCTTTCAAGATAGGGATCAACAACGGCTTTGAGCCCTTCTGGATGGGGGCCACGCGCTTTATTCCCGCAGCCCTGCTTTTGTTGGGGTTTGCGGTCTGGCAGCGCTGGCGGGTTCGGCTGGGCTGGGCAGAGGCGGGGATGTTGGCCCTATCGGGGGTGGTGTTGTGGCTTGGCGGCAACGGCCTGATCCTGATCGCCACCCAGTATGTGCCCTCCGGCTATGTCGCCCTGATGATTTCCACTGCGCCGATCTGGGCTGCGATTCTGGAAGGCTTGCTGAACCGCAAGCGGCCCCCTGGCCTGTTAATGATGGGCCTGCTAATTGGTCTGTTGGGCATCCTGGCCCTGAATGTGCCCAAACTCAGTGCGGGCTCTCCCACCAACATACTGGCCTTCGCCCTGCTCTTCATCTCACCGCTCTTGTGGGCCAGTGGAACCATCTACACCCAGCGCAAAAGCCCCCAACTGCAAGCTGTGGTCATCTCGGGCTATCAGCAGCTTTTTGCTGGGCTGGGCTTTTTGCTGCTTTCCCCCTTGCTGGGCGAAGAGTGGCATACCCCCACGCTGGCAGGCTGGGCCGCCAACCTTTACCTGATTGTCTTTGGCTCCCTGATTGCCTATACCTCCTACATCTTTGCGGTACGGCTGTTGCCCTTGAGCCTTGTGACCACCTATGCCTATGTGAATCCAGTAATTGCACTTCTGCTGGGTTGGCTTTTCCTGCGTGAGCCCCTGGGAATCTGGACGGTGATCGGCGCGGCACTGGTACTGCTCGGGGTTGGTCTGGTTTTCCGCAGCCGAATGAAGCCTGTGGTGCAAACCACCCCGCAACCCTGAAATATTAGTGCGTATTTTCACGATAATGTGTTTGTGAACTCAGAACTTGCACCTAAGTGGTTTGGTAAGTTAAAGATTGATATGCCATAAAGTCCCCGAAGCGAAGCGCTCAAAGCAACTCCCGGACATTAGAGGGGCTAAATCCATCTCAGAAATTAAGTTACCAGAGCACCAAGCATCCCATACATAAATCCTCGAACTCCA
>JBBIUP010000129.1:0-6916 GCA_037440185.1 Meiothermus sp.
CCCGCTATGGGGGCGAAGAATTTGCCCTGGTCTTCCCGCAAACCGACCTGGCCGGCGCCTTGATCGCCTGTGAGCGGGTACGCCAGCGTGTTGAAAGCCACGACTGGAGCGATATTCACCCCCGCCTTAAGGTCACGGTAAGTATCGGCGTGAGCAGCGACCCCACCCTGCCCAACCACGAAAAACTGCTCAACGCTGCCGACGAGCAGCTCTACACCGCCAAGCGTGCGGGGCGGAACCGAGTATTCCCGCAAAGCTAGACGCGCAATCTCCGAAAGCCAAAAAGTCATGCAGAACTCATTTTTTGCCGACGGGAACCTCGAAAACCAGTAGTGGCTATGGCTTACAGCCACGCTTACGCAAGGCAGACCAGCGGGCCACCCTGCTTCGCGGCGAAGAAAGCCCATCACCTCGGTGAGGTACTCCTGCTGGGCCTTCTCGTTTTCGATCTTCGGTAAAAATGGAGAGGGCCGCGATGGGGGTCAGGGAAGAGAGCATGGAGCCCTGGTAAAAGCTGCGGTTTCCTGACCCCTGCTTTATGCTGATCTTATGCGTCTGCATCCCGAAGTTGCCCAAGCTCTCCAAGCCAAACAAGCAGTGGTGGCCCTCGAGTCCACTGTCATCACCCACGGCCTGCCCCGCCCGATGAACTTAGAGCTGGCCCGCAAACTCGAGGACACCGTGCGACAGGTCGGAGCAACCCCCGCCACCATTGCCATTCTGAAAGGCGAAGCGGTGGTCGGTCTGACCCTGGACGAACTCGAGGCCATCGCAGCCGACGACACCGCCGACAAGGCCAGCCTGTGGAACCTCGGCGCACTGGTGGCCCAGGGCAAAAGCGCAGGCACCACGGTGGCTTCCACCGCTTTCCTGGCCCACAAAGCGGGCATCCCGGTCTTTGCCACCGGCGGAATTGGCGGCGTGCACCCACATCCCTACGACGAATCGGCGGATTTGCTCGAGCTCTCCCGCACCCCCATCTTGGTGGTATCGGCAGGCCCCAAAAGCATCCTCGACCTGGCTGCCACGGTAGAGCGCCTGGAGTCGCTGGGGGTAGCCTTGCTGGGCTATAAAACCAACCACCTCCCCGCCTTTCATAGCCCCTCCAGCCCCTATCTCCTTCCGGCTCGGGTTGAGTCGGCCCACCAGGCCGCCCAGGCTTTTCGGGCCGCCAGGGAATTGGGGCTGCCTGGAGCCTCTCTGGTACTCAACCCCATTTCCAAAGGGCTGGCCTTCGACCAGGTGCGGCGCTGGGTCGAGCAAGCCACCCAGGAGGCTGCCAGGGCCGGGGTGGGCGGCAAGGCCCTCACCCCCTTCCTGCTGCGGCGCATCTCCGAGTTGAGCGGGGGCCAGACCGATGAGGCCAATCTGCGCCTGCTGGAAGAAAACGCTCGGTTAGCAGCACAAATTGCGCTGGCCCTGGTCGAGCTATAGCTTGCTGTGGCTCACCATCACTCGGTCTTACATATACCAGGCTGAATCTGTGGCATAGAATAAGGTGCCATGTGTGAGCTGGGGAAGCGGCTGAAAGAATCCCGTGAGGCTAAGGGGCTGGAAATAGCCCAGGTGGCAGAGATCCTCAAGGTGAGGCGGGTTTTTATTGAGGCTTTGGAAGACTGTCGCTTCGACGAACTACCCGAACCGGCCCTGGCTCGAGGTTACCTCAAGCGCTATGCCCAGCTGCTGGGTCTCGACCCGGCCCCGCTGCTGGCCCTCTACCCCATCGACACCCCCGAATCTGTGGGGCCTGTCGGTTCTACCCCAACCCCCGCCAGCCCCCAGCCCTCCTTCCCCTCGAGCATGGGGTGGCTGTGGCTAATTCCGCTGATCTTGTTGTTGGTGGTCTTGGGCTGGCTCGGACTGCGGGCATTGAACCCGCCCAATCCACCTGCTCCGATACAAACCACCCCTAACCCAGTCGCCCCCCCACCCCCCCAACAGATCAGCCTGCGTATCGCCACCCAGCCCACCGGAGCCCGGGTCTACCTGGATGGTTTCTTGTTGGGCCAAGCCCCGTTGGAGGCTCGAGTTGAAGCCGGAGAACGTACCCTCCGCATTGAGGCATCGGGCTATCAAAAATACGAACAGGTGCTCACCCTGCAAAATGACCGCAACCTGAGCTTTGCCCTGACCCCCGTTCCCCCCGCACCCAGCTCCCCTCAACCACCCGCCCCAGGAACCACGCCCCCTACCAATCCCACCACCCCCACACCTACCACTGGTATTGTGCTCCAGCTCGAGGGAACCAGTTGGATTCGTGTCACCGACGCACGTACGGGCCGCCAACTCTACGAGGGCACCGTGTCAAGCGGAACCCAGCTCAGCTACCCCCTACCCGTAGTGGTGCGTGCTGGCAATGCCGGGGCGGTGCGGGTTATCGTAAACGGGCAAGACCGGGGCCGCATGGGCAGTGTTGGGCAGGTGGTGGCGCTGCGCTACGGACAATGATTCATCCATCATGCACTTTGCGCGTGGCTGACCCTAAATGTGTCACCTGTTTGCCACGCCGCTAGGCATCTCCGAGGGGCTCTCCGATCGTTTTTGGGTCGGTTATAGCATACTTGGAATCACCAGAAAACCGTTGCATAGGCGTCGTAGCTGCATTCGATCAACTCCATCCAAAAGAAGATTGAAAATCAAAACATTTACAAAAGAGCACTCCCCCTGCACAGCAGAGGGAGGCAAGTAGGGATTGCTAATGTCCTACAGGGTGTTTTTCTAAACTTATACCAACTCTGCGCGTGAGTGGCGCATATGGCGTCACTCACTTGCCGCGCCACCCGGCGCGTTCGAGGGTCTCTTTTATGGCATTTTGGGTCAATCATAGACAGAAATGGTATTACAGGCGCCTCATCTACCGCTTGAGAAAGTTGCCCAGCATCCGTACCACATCGTCCACCACATTGCCATCGCGGTTCTGATCGAGCAACATGTTGACCAGGTTGAAAGCCTGGGGCTGTTGCTGTTGCATCTGGCCGGTGGCTTGCCCCAACAGATCAAACAACCCCCCCACCCCAGTACCCTCTTGACGGGTTGTCTTGCCCAAAGCTCCCATCACCATCGGGGCCAGCATTTCCAACAAACCCCCCATCTGGTTGGGGTTGATACCGGTAGCTTGCCCGATACCTTGCTGTACCACAGCACGCTGGTCTCCTAGCACATGCCGCAGGATGCCTGCCCCTGGCCCTTGCTGGGCATTGCCCAAAAAGCCCATCAGATCGTCCAATATTCCACCATCGTGATCGCGCTGCAAAGCATTCGCCAGCGATTCAGCCCCCTGCGGGTTGGCGGCGTTGCGCTGCAAACCCTGCAAAAGAGCAGGCAGGGCCATCCCGATGGCACTCTGTACCTGGGTATCCGAAGCCCCCAATTGGCCGGCAATCTGCTTGACGGTGTTTTCGTTGAGGGTCGCGCCCAGCAAATCCATGAGTCCTGCCATGATTACCTCCGGTTTCTGGCAATACAGCACACTGCACTCTAGAAACCGGGCCGATTCTATCACCCCCTTATGCAGAACTTTTGTATGCCAAAAGTACACCCAGAACAGGGTCAGAAATGTTTCAAGCAGAAACCACTGTTAATTGCGGAATTGGGCGACAAACCATTAATTTCTTGGCGTGTTGGAGTACATGCACGAACCCAACTAACTCAAAAGCAGTATGGCGATTGGTCTCAATCTGCTAGTGCTGGCGACCTTGGCTATCGACATTCTGGTACCGATGATCGTGACAATAGGCTGAGAACATAAACGGTGACGTTTCCCCTCATCGGTACTCCTGTATCAGTTTTTATACTAAGTTTAGAGTTTTAACATTAATTTGCTTTTTGCTACTAGCTTCTGTAGAGTGTTGCCGGTATGAAACCAAAGATTGCATTGCTCGGAATCCTATCGGCCCTCCTGATTGCCTGCTCTCAACCTGCACCTGTAACCCCCGACAGCACCGACTTCCCCCCAGGACAACACACCCATTGATGGGCAAGCTGTCGGGGGCACTGGCCTCACGGGTGTCTACCGATAACAGTACCCCTAAATGCTTCCTCCCATTTGCGGTGTGGAATCCCCAAAGACTTTGTGGTCGCGTACGATATCCCCAAAGTCCATAAACTAGAGGAGGGCAAAATGCTTATGTCTGAGTGGGTCATTCTAGCAACCTCTTTGGCTCTCATCCTGCTATCTTTTGGTCACGGCAGTGGAGGCTTGAAAATTGCGCCGATCGCTTACATGTTTTTTGGCTGGGCTGGATGGGGAGTTATTTTGTGGTTCAACTATTTGCTAAACCCCCTTGGTAGGTCTGGAAATGGTACCGTCTTAATTGCGCTCGGCTATATCATGTTCACTGGAATTCAGTCAGGCAGGCAAGATACCTTTCTGTACAAGAGCTTGATTCTTGTGTTTATTCCTATTGTAACCATCTCCTACCTCATACCCATTGGCCCTGGCAGTTTGATCCAATTTCTTATTGTGATAGTTTATCTACTCGTTGGTGTTCTATTTTTTCGTAAACCAAAGGAAACAAAACAGTGATCGGTTGCAATTCAATAGGGTGGAGAGCGGTTGGAGTAAAGATACTTTTGCGTAGTTATGGCAGGGCATCATGGGGCGTGTGGCAATTTCGTTTTTCCTGCCCACAACCCCTGCCAATTGATGCGGTCTTTCATTGTGAAAGTTTAACATCAGTTCGGAGATAGAAAAAAGGCAAGTTGCATTAAAGCCCTCCCTACGTTGTAGGGAGCGTTGGGTGGGTTTATTCCGAGGTCGTCCATTCAAACTGTGGTTTACGTTGGTCAGCACGAAACTTACCCCGCCCTTCCCACCCCTACGCCGTAGGGGTGGACTTCACGATGCGGTTAGGTTAATTGTCGAGTTTTAAGCCTCTGGAACGGTCTTTTCAGCTTGTTAGACGACTCCAAACTGGCATTAAGTTTAGGCTTTCGTTGGATTCTTCTTCCTAGCCAAGATTAAGAGCAAAAGGCTCGAAGAGTATAAACCCGTCTTGTTTAGCTTAGGAAAAGCGTTCTTAACCTGCTATACTCGGCACTGTTGTCGCGCCACCGGGCGCACAGGAGAGCGAATGGCAGGCAAGGTCGGGTTTGTAAGTCTGGGTTGTCCCAAGGCACTGGTAGATTCGGAGCAGATTCTCTCGAGGCTACGGGCCGAGGGGTACGAAACCTCGCCCACCTATCAGGATGCCGACGTAGTGGTGGTGAACACCTGTGGCTTCATCACCCCCGCCGTGGAGGAGTCGCTCTCGGCCATCGGCGAGGCTCTTTCGGAAAACGGCAAGGTCATCGTGACCGGCTGCTTGGGTGCGCGGCCGGAGGTCATCCAGCAGGCCCACCCCCAGGTGCTCGAAGTCACCGGCCCCGGCGAGGTGGACAAGGTGCTCAGGGCGGTGCATCAGGTTGCCCCAGCCGACAAGAACCCCTTTACTGCGCTCATTCCGCCGCAGGTCAAGCTGACCCCCCGCCACTACGCCTACCTTAAAATTGCCGAGGGCTGCAACCACAAGTGCAGCTTCTGCATCATCCCCAAGCTGCGCGGCCTGCAAAAGAGCCGCGACGCCGCTGACATCCTCTTCGAGGCCACCCGGCTGGTGGGCACCGGCACCAAAGAACTGCTGGTGATCTCGCAGGACACTTCGGCCTACGGTGTGGACATCCGCCACCGCCAGTCGGACTACGCAGGCAAAATGGTGCGGGCGCACCTGGTGGACTTGGTCAACGAGCTGGCTGGGCTGGGGGCCTGGCTGCGGCTGCACTACGTCTACCCCTACCCACACGTGCGTGAGCTGATTCCGTTGATGGCCGAGGGCAAGCTGCTGCCCTACCTGGACGTGCCGCTCCAACACGCGAGCCCCCGTATTCTGCGGGCCATGCGCCGTCCTGGCCTGGTACGCGCACAGCACGGCGGCACAAGCCGCTCAGTCGGGGCCGAAAGCCACCTGAAAACCATCCAGGAGTGGCGCTCCATCGCGCCCGACCTGGCCATCCGCTCGACCTTCATCGTGGGTTTTCCTGGCGAGACCGAGCAAGACTTTGAGCTGCTGCTGGACTTCATTGCCGAGGCCAAGCTCGACCGGGTGGGCTGCTTCACCTACTCTGAAGTGCCCGGGGCCGATGCCAACGTGCTGCCGGGGGCGGTGCCGGAGGAGGTTAAGGAAGAGCGCAAGGCCCGCTTCATGGAGTTGCAGCAGCGGGTTAGCCTCGAGAAAAACCGCGCCAAGATCGGGCGAATTCTGCAAGTCATCGTGGACGACTACGGCGAACTGCCCGGCCAGGTAGTAGGCCGCTCCCGGTACGACGCTCCGGGCATTGATGGGCTGGTCTATACCGAGACCGATGGAACCGTCAAAATTGGCGACATCATCAAGGTCAAGGTGATCCGGGCCGAAGCCTACGACCTGCATGGCGAGATGGTCGGTCTGGTGCCCTGGAAACCCAATGTGCCGGTGATGGGCAACGTAGCCATAGAAACAATTCGGGTGTAAGCTGAACCAGGTTTTTGGCTATGGAACCTTTACAAGTCAGTCTGGGCTTGGGAATTGGGTTAAGTGCAAGACCTGAACGCTCTGTCCATGTAGTGCAGAGCGAAAGTTGTTTTTGCGCTCAACCTCCGACATTAGAGCACTCTTCACTCTGGTGGAGCCAGGTAGTGAACCAAAGTATAGCCTCAGGGTCGGGACGATCCCCTTCGGGACGGTGTATGCACCGTGCACCCACGGGACGATCCCCTTCGGGACGGTGTATGCACCGTGCACCCACGGGACGATCCCCTTCGGGACAGCGGCACAGCCGCCGTGCACCCACGGGATCGGTGAGGAGCGCGATCGGTTCCCAGCGCAACGCGAAGTGGAGCTTGCCATGTATATCGTAGTTGCCGGCGGCGGCGAGATCGGCTCGCAGATTGCCAAAGCCC